>DASVXQ010000234.1:0-9049 GCA_036392615.1 Actinomycetes bacterium
CGAGCTGCTGGAGCGGGTCGACCTGGCCGAGGCCGCCGACCGGCTGGTGCGGACCTACTCGGGCGGCATGCGCCGCCGGCTGGACCTGGCCGCCAGCCTGGTCGGCCGGCCACGGGTGCTGTTCCTCGACGAGCCGAGCACCGGCCTGGACCCGCGCAGCCGCATCGGTCTCTGGGGGACCATCCGGGCGCTGGTCGCCGACGGCACCACCGTGCTGCTGACCACCCAGTACCTGGAGGAGGCCGACCAGCTCGCCGACCGGATCGTGGTGCTGGACCACGGCCGGGTGATCGCCGAGGGCACCAGCGACCAGCTCAAGGCGCACGCCGGCGGGCAGGTGCTGGAGGTCCGCCCGGCGGACGGCGACCTGGAGGCGACCGCCGCGGCGCTGGCCGGCCTGGCCGCCGGCGAGCCGGTGGTGGACTCCGCCACCCGCCTGGTGACCGTGCCCGCGGCCGACCCGGGCGTGCTCGCCGAGGTGGTCCGCCGCCTCGACGCCGCCGGCCTGGCCGTGGCGGACCTGGCGCTGCGGCGCCCCAGTCTCGACGACGTGTTCCTCGGCCTGGTGGGCTACCCCGCCGGCGGCGACCCGCGGGAGCGTGCGGCATGAGCGCCACCACCGTCGACCGTGCCGTGCCCGCCGCGCCGCCGCCGCGCCCGGCGGTCCCCGAGCGCCCCGGCCCGCTGCGGACGCTGCGCCAGGCGCTGGCGATCAGCCTCCGCAACCTCCGCCCGCTGCTGCGCATGCCGCAGCTGATCGTGGCCGACGCGCTGCGGCCGATCCTGCTGACGCTGCTGTTCAACTACGTGCTGGGCGGCTCGATCGTGCTGCCCGGCGGCGGCCGCTACGCCGCCTACCTGATCCCCGGCATCCTGGTGCAGCAGGTGGCGTTCTCCTCGGCGATCACCGCCACCGGGCTGGCGATGGACGCCCGCGGCGGGATCCTCGACCGCTTCCGCTCGCTGCCGGTGGCCCGCTCGGCCTACCTGATCGCCCGCATCCTCTCCGACACCGCCCGCATGCTGTTGACCGTGGCGCTGATCGTCGCGGTCGGGCTGGGCCTGGGGTTCCGCTTCGGCGGCGGCGTGACCGGCGGGGTGGCCGGGCTGGCGCTGGTGGTCGCCTTCGGCGTGGCGTTCGCGTTGGTCAGCGCCGGCACCGCGCTGGCGGTGCGCAACCCCGAGGCGGTGCAGATGCTGTGGTTCGTGGCGCTGATGCCGCTGATCTTCGCCAGCTCGATCTTCGCCTCGCCGAGCAGGATGCCCGGCTGGCTCCAGCCGGTGGTGCGGGCCAACCCGCTGACGGTGGTCGCCGACGCGGCGCGCGGGCTGCTGCTCGGCGGGCCGGTGGCCACACCGGCGCTGCACGCGGTGACGTGGATCGCCGGCATCGTGGTGCCGAGCTTCCTCTGGGCGGTGCGCAGCTACCGCCGGCTCGCCTGAGCGGCGGTGACCCGGTCGGGACCGAGCTCGCGCCCCTCCGCCATCGCCGCCTCGAAGCCCTGGTCGCCGAGCGCGGCGCGGGCGGCCGCGACCGCCTCCTCGCGCAGGGTCGGCGCCATCGGCGCGGGCACCACCCGGCGGCCGAGGATCAGCGAGCTGCCGACGCTCGACTGCCACACCGCGGCGCCGAACAGCAGCGCCGCGCGCCGGGCGTCGCCCGCGCTGGCCGCCAGCACCCCCATCGCCTCCAGCACGAACGCGGCCAGCAGCGAGTTGCCGGACCGCCTGGCGGTGGCCAGCGCGGCGTCCAGCATGGCGCCCGCGCGGCCGTGCTCGCCGCGGCGCACGGCGAGCAGCGCCAGCAGCGCTTCGGAGGCGGCCACGCCGAGCTCGTCGCCGAGCTGGCGGTAGCGCTCCAGGGCGGCCTGATGCCTGGCGGCCGCAGCCGGCAGGTCGCCCGCGACGGCGTCGACCATGCCGAGCGCGTTGCCGATCGAGGCGGCCATGTCCAGCATGCCGAACCGCTCGAAGGCCGCCAGCGCCTGCTCCAGCGCGGCGGCGGCTGCGGCGGTGTCGCCGCGGGCCAGCTCGGTCTCGCCGAGGCGGCCGAGCTGCACCGCCATCTCCGCGGGATAGCGCAGCTCGCAGGCGAGCCGCAGCGACTCCCGCAGGCAGGCGCGCGCCTGGTCGAAGTCCCCCGCGAAGGTGGCGATGCCGGCCAGCAGCTCCAGGCAGTCGATCATGCCGAGGCGGTCGCCACGCCGGCGCAGCCGGGCCAGCAGCGCCTCCGCGTCGCGCCGCGCGCCGGCGAAGTCGCCGGCGGTGGCCTGCTCCAGCACCAGGCGCATCACCGTCACCATCGCGTACCAGGCGATCGTGTGGGTCCACGCCTCCTCGGCGAGCACCCGGTCGAGCACCGCCCGGTCGAAGCGCTCCGGCGCCGTGGCCGGCCCGCCGGGCCCGAGATCGCCGCGTTCGGCCTGGCGCATGCGCTCCAGCATCACCCGGCCGAGCGAGGCGACCAGCTCGGCATGGGTGGTGTCGCCGGCGGCGCGGAAGCTCGCCACCGCCTCGGCGATGCGCCGCTCGAAGGCGTCCGGGCCGTCGCCGGTCCGCATGCCGAGCCAGGCGTGGGTCGCCAGCGCCTCGGCGCGCGCCCGGTCGCTGGGGCCGCCGGGCAGCGCCAGCGCCGCGCGCAGGTCCGCCAGCGACTCGTCGGGCTGGCCGAAGAACCCGCCGAAGAACCCCTGGTGCCAGGCGAGCGCGCCAGCCAGGCGGACCGCGCCGGCGGCCTCGCCCCGCTCCAGCATGAAGCGCAGCCCGGCGCGCAGGTTGGCCTGCTCGGCGTGCGCCCGCGTCCACCAGACGAGCTGGTCCGGGCCGCGCAGCCGGGTCTGGCTCAGGTCGGTCTCGGCGATGCACCAGGCGGCGTGCGCGGCCGCGACCCGCTCGGCCTCGCCGGCCTCGGCGAGCCGCTCGGCGGCGTAGGCGCGCACGGTCTCCAGCAGCCGGTAGCGCGGCTCCCCCGCCGGCGGGTCGGCCACCGGCGGCAGGCCGGCTCGCTCGATCCCCGGCCAGGCGACCGGCGGGATGGTCGGCCCCGGGGCGATCTCGACCAGGGACTTCTCCACCAGACCGGCGACCGCGCCGGCGACCTCCCTGGCCGGAAGGTCCGGTCCGGCGCAGACGCGCTCGGCGGCCGCCAGGGTGCAGCCGCCGGCGAACACCGCCAGGCGGCGCAGGGCGGCCTGCTCGGGCGGGGTGAGCAGCTCCCAGCTCCAGTCCACCACCGCCCGCAGCGTGCGGTGGCGCGGCAGCGCGGTGCGCGCGCCGGTGGTCAGCAGCCGGAAGCGGTCGTGCAGCCGGGCGGCCAGCTCGACCACCGGCAGGCCGCCGACCCTGGCCGCGGCCAGCTCGATGGCGAACGGCAGCCCGTCCAGCCGCCGGCAGATCTCCACGGCCGCGCGCGCCTCGGCGGGCCCCAGCGGCAGGCCGGGCGCCACCGCACGGGCGCGCTCGACGAACAGCCGGCCGGCGTCGGAGGCGAGCAGGCGCTCCGGGTCGGCCGCGTCCTTTGGCGGCAGCGGCAGGGCCGGCACCGGCAGGCGCAGCTCGCCGGGCACCCGCAGCGCCTCGCGGCTGGTCGCCAGGATCCGCACGCCGGGGCAGGCGCCCAGGATCGCCTCGGCCAACCCGGCGGCCGCGTCCACCAGGTGCTCGCAGTTGTCGAGCACCAGCAGCAGCTGCCTGCCCGCCAGCGCGCGGAGCAGCCGCCCGCGCGGGTCGAGGCGCTCGCCGGCGGACGTCGCGTCCAGCCGGGACGGCTCGACCCGCTGGCTGACGGCGTCCAGCACCGCGCCGGGCAGCGACGCGCCCTCCCGCAGCGAGGCCAGCTCGACCAGCCAGGCGCCATCCCGGCCGGCCTCGCCGGCGTCGAGCAGCCGGCGCACCGCCTCGATCGCCAGCCGGGTCTTGCCGGCCCCGCCCGGTCCCACCAGGGTGACCAGCCGCCCGCGCCGGAGCAGCCCGCCGACCTCGGCGATCTCGGCCTGGCGCCCGACGAAGCTGGTCAGCGCCGCCGGCAGGTTCGAGGGCGACGGCGGCGCTCCGGCCGGCTCACGCGCCGGGGCCTCGGGCGCCGCGGGCTCGGGCGCTTTGGCCTTGGGCGCCAGCTCCGGGGCGGTGGGCAGGGCGGGGTCCTGTGCCAGCAGGCGCTCCTGGAGGCGGCGCAGCTCCGGGCCGGGGTCCAGGCCGACGCGCTCGGCGAGCACCGCGCGGGCGCGCTGGTAGGCGGCCAGCGCGTCGGCCTGCCGGCCGGTGGCGTAGAGGGCGCGCATCAGCTGGGCGTGCAGGCGCTCACGCAGCGGCTCGCGCTCGACCAGGGCCTGGAGCTCGCCGACCACCTGCGCCTGGCGGCCGAGGGCGAGGTCGGCCTCGATGCGGTCCTCCAGGGCGGCCAGGCGCAGCTCCTCCAGGCGGGTGGCCGCGGCGCGCGCGGCCGGCGAGCCGGAGAGGTCGGCCAGCGCGTCGCCGCGCCACAGCGCCAGCGCCTGCCCGAGCAGCTCGGCGGCCCGCTCGGACTGGCCGGCGGCGCCGGCGTCGCGGCCGCCGGCCGCGAGCCGCTCGAAGCGGACCGCGTCGACCTGGTCCGGCTCGACCGCCAGCAGGTAGCCGGGCGGCTGCGAGACCACCGGCTGGTCCGGCGCCAGCGCCCGCCGCAGCCGCGAGACCACCACCTGGAGGGCGTTGGCCGGCTCGGAGGGCAGGCGCTCGCCCCAGATCCCGTCGATCAGCCGGTCGGCACCGACCACCCGGCCGGGGTCGAGCGCCAGCAGCGCCAGCAGCAGGCGCGGCTGCGCGCCGCCGAGCTCCAGCCGGCGGCCGTCCCTGGTCGCCAGCAGCGGCCCGAGCAACGCGATCTCCATCCGCCGACCATACCGAACAGCGAGCGCTTGGAGTGTGATGGAATCGGGGAATACCGCTGGGTGTCCCCGAGTCTTCTAAGCGGAACCGTCGTCACTTCGAGCAGGAGCGTCGCCATGGCAGACAAGCCGCAGAACCCCTACGACTTCCTCCCCCAGGTCCCGTCCTTCACCGTCACCAGCAGGGACGTCGAGGACGGCGGGACGCTGCCGACTCCGCAGCTCAGCGGGATCTTCGGCGCCGGCGGCACCGACACCTCGCCGCACCTGGCCTGGTCGGGCTTTCCCGAGGGCACCCGGAGCTTCGCGGTCACCTGCCTCGACCCGGACGCGCCCACCGGCTCCGGCTTCTGGCACTGGGCCGTCTACGGCATCCCCGCCAACGTCACCGAGCTGCCCACCGGGGCGGGCTCCGAGGACGGCGCCGGCCTGCCCGCCGGCGCGGTGCAGCTGCGCCACGACGGCGGCATCCGGCAGTTCCTCGGCGCCGCCCCGCCCGAGGGCCACGGCCCGCACCGCTACTACTTCGTGGTGCACGCCCTGGACACCGACCAGCTCGAGATCGTCGACGAGAACTCCTCGCCGGCGCTGCTCTGCTTCGCGCTGTCGGGCCACACGCTGGCGCGCGGCACCCTGCTGGCGACCTACGAGCGCTGAGCCGCCGTCAGCTCGAAGTGCACCGTCCTGCCGGTCCTGGCGCGTCCCAGCCGGTGCGCCAGCGGCACCAGCACGCCGTGGAGCATCGGGTGCTTGCGCGCCAGGAGCCGGCTGGCCCAGCGGGCCTCCGCGCCCTCCAGCCGCCGCACGCCGACCCGGATCGCCGGGCCGGTGGGGCGGCCGCGCGCGGTCGACGGGGCCAGCTCGGCCTCGGGGCGGTTGCGCAGGCGCCGGGTCTTGCCGGCCTTCTCGAAGCTGCGGACGAACGCGCGCTGGCCGTCCACCGCGACGCTCAGCGGCGTCCCCACCGGGGTGCCGTCGCGCTTCCAGGTGGTCAGCACGGCCGTCTTCTGCAGCGCGAACGGCTCCCACGCAGGGCTGGCGGCGGTTCGCACCGCGCCGACCACCCAGCCCCGCTCCCGCAGGCGCTGGAGCAGCGCGGCCAGGATCAGCACCGAGACCGCGCCGAGCAGCCACGGGTCCGAGGCGCGGCCGCCCAGGTGCAGGTCGACGGCGTGGTTGACGGCGTGGATGGTGTTGGCGATCAGGAAGCCGGCGAGCGCCAGCGAGAGCCCGTCGCTCCAGATCAGCGCCAGCGCCAGGGTGGCGCCGATGCCGAACTGGAAGGCGCCGAGGTCGTGCAGGAAGTGCTCGGCGTAGGGGAACCTGACGGCCTCGGCGAACGACCGGGGCGCGAACAGGCACCACAGGCCGGCGGCCAGCATGCCGGCCGCGACCAGCAGGGTCAGGGCCCGGGTGAAGGCGCCGCCCCGGACGGCTCCCGAGGGCCGGGCCCGCGTGTCCCTTGCGAGCCCGGCGTCGTCGATCTTGGCGACCTGGTTCACGATGTCCTCCAATCCGTGTGCTCATCCCTTGGACGGGGCGGCCCACGGATCCGTGACAGCGTGGCGGCGGGCGGGTCAGCGCCGGCGGCGCTGGGCGTGCCCGCTCAGGTCGATCACCTGGGGCATCGCCCGGGAGGCGCTGCGGCGGGACAGCGCCGACGGCCACCAGTTCCAGCGGCCGAGCAGCACCACGGTCGACGGCACCAGCAGGGTGCGCACCAGGAAGGTGTCCAGCAGCACGCCCAGCGCGATCGCCGAGCCGAGCTCCTTGACCTGGTCGTTCGGCCCGGTGAGGCCGGCGACGCCGAAGGTCGCCGCCAGGATCAGCCCGGCCGAGGTCACCGGGGTGCCGGTGGCGTGGACCGCCCTGGCGACCGCGTCCGGCAGCCTGGCGTGCCAGGCCTCCTCGCGGATGCGGCTCATCACCAGGATGTTGTAGTCCTCGCCCAGCGCCATCAGGAAGACGAACAGCAGGAACGGCAGCACGAAGTCGACCCCGGAGTCGCCGTTGATGTGCATGAACAGCAGCACCGCCAGCCCGAGCGCGGCGAAGTAGCTCAGCACCACGCTGGCCACCAGGTAGAACGGGGCGACCAGGCTGCGCAGCAGCACGCCGAGCAGGATGCCGATCAGCACCGCCACCACCGGCAGGATGCGGACCAGGTCGTCCTGCGAGACCGCGCTGACGTCGTAGGAGGTCGGCGCCAGCCCCTCGACGCCGCTGGCGGTGGCGTGCGCGTTGCGTGCCACGGTGTCGACCGCCGAGCGCACGTCGGGAACCGCGTCCAGCGCCGCGGTGCTGGCCGGATCGCCGGCCGCCAGGGTGGTGTAGAACTGCACCGTCTTGCCGTCCGGGCTGACGAACTGCGCGGTCGAGCGGTACAGCTGGTACTCCTGCTGCGACACCGCCGTGGTGGTGGGCGTGGGCGGCAGCTTGCCTGGCGGGCCGAGCTGGGCGTAGAGCGACGAGAGCTGCTGCGCGGAGAGCTGGGTCCCGTTGGGGTCGAACATGCCGTTGACCGAGCCGAACACCGACTTCTGCTGCTGGAGCTGCTGCTCGGCCTGCTGCACGGGGCCGAGGTCGGTCCACACCGAACCGTTGAAGCGCAGCAGCACCACCGTCGGGTTGGCCACCGCCTGGCTGTAGTGCGCCTGGAGCGCCTGCGTTCCCTCGGCGGAGTCGCTGCCGGAGGGCCCGGTGGTGGTGCCGCCGAAGCCGCTCGACTGGTAGCCGGTCGCCACCGCAGCCAGCGCGCCCAGGATCACCAGGCCCGCGATCAGCGTCGGCACCGGGCGGCGGACGACCGACTCGGCCACCCGGACCCAGACGCCCTCGGCGGCCGGTCCGGTCGGCTCGCGGGGCCAGAACACCGCCCGGCCGAACACCCCCAGCAGGGCGGGCAGCAGGGTGAGCGCCGCCAGCAGCATCAGCGCGATGCCGATCGCCAGCGCCGGCCCCAGGCCGGAGTAGAGCCCGAACGAGGCCAGCAGCAGCGACAGCAGCGCCACGATCACCGTGCCGGCCGAGAAGGTGATCGACTCGCCCACGTGCCGGGCGGCCCGCTCGATCGCCAGGTGCGCGTCGGCGCCGCGGGCCAGCTCCTCGCGGACCCGCAGGATGAGGAACAGCCCGTAGTCGGTGCCGGCGCCGAGCAGCAGCACGGTCAGCATGATCTGGGTCACGGTCGAGACCTGGAGGCCGGCCTTGGAGGTCTCGGCGATCAGCCGGCCGGCGATCTGCAGCACCAGCACGGCCGGCAGCAGGGTCACCAGCGGCGCCAGCACCGCCCGGAACACCAGCACCAGCATCACCAGGATGACCAGGTTGGAGAGCAGTTGGGTGCGCCGCTCGGCGCTGGCCTGAGAGGTCTGGTTGTCCACCGCGCTCGGCAGCGAGCCGGTGAAGTTGACCGTCAGGGTGGACGGCAGGTGCGCGTCGGCGGCGGTCGAGCGCATCGCGTCGACCACCGGCTCGGCCTGGGTGCTCGAGGGCTGCACGTCGACCACCAGCAGCGCCTTGACCGCCTTGCCGTCAGCGGACGGCCCCTGGTCGGTGACCGAGACGACGTGGTCGAGCTTGGCGAGCTGGCCCTCGAGCGAGGTGACCGCCGACTGCTCGCTGGAGGTCAGCTTCGGCGAGCCGGTGGTGACCACCATGGTCGCCTCTGAGTCGCTGGCCGGCAGGAACGGTGCCGCGAGCTGCGTGGCCCGCGCGCTCGGCTGGTCGGACGGGAGGAAGGAGCTGTTGTCGGTGTTGACCACGCTGGACAGCGACGGCAGCAGCAGGATCGTGGCGACACCGAGGACCAGCCAGGCCGCGATCACCAGGTACCGGAACCGGATGGCCGCGCGCGCCAGAGCCGCCATGAAGTTCTCCATCCGCGCCCCCCTCGTGCGGCTGCGGCGGAGTCAACCGTGCTGGCAACTCGGGCGGGATGGTATCCGGTTCACTGCCCGGCGTCGACGTTCTCCGTGGATCCGAAACAATCCCGGAATGGATGGAACATGACGAGCGACTTGCGGATCGGGCTAGAGCCGCAACGGCTTGATCGGCGCGGCGATCAGGGTGGGGTCGCTGCGCCAGTCGACGTCCGGCATGTCCACGTACAGCTCGATCTCGTTGCCGTCGGGGTCGGCGATGTAGAGGCTGTGGGTGACCGTGTGGTCGCTGGCGCCCATCAC
>DASVXQ010000235.1:0-7876 GCA_036392615.1 Actinomycetes bacterium
CGAGGAGCTCGCGGTCCTTGTCGCGATCAGCCTGCCGGGTCTGTGCAAGCAAGATCAGCGGCGCCGCGTAGGCGGCCTGGGTCGAGAACGCGAGGTTGAGCAGGATGAACGGATAGGGATCCCAGCGGTAGGTGAGCGCCACCGAGTTGATCGCAATCCAGGCCAGCACGACGATCGTCTGGCCGACGATGTATTGCGGCGTGCCGAAGAAGCGGGCCACCTGTTCCGCGCGGCGACCGAACGCGTCCTGCCCGAACGCGCCGTGGTGCTCTGGGGCCATGGGCAAACTGCGAACCTCCGTCGTGCTCATAGCGGCTCCTCCTGAGTCGTGTCAGGGACAACCTTCGCGCTTCGGCCGCTGCGTCGCACCAGGGGATTTCGGCGAGTGGGACGAGCTTGGGGCCAGGGCGGACGAGGTCTCGCGCCAGCCGGCCATGCGGGTGGTCGATCTCGTGGAGAACCAGGCGGGCGAGGCCGCGGCCATAGGCGTGTTCGCTGCGCTTGCCGTCAAGGGTGGCGAGCTGGACGCGGATCGCGAGCGGGCGGGGGACAGGAGCACGGACGTCGAAGAAGCTCAGGCATCCCTCATATTTCTCTTCCTGGTCCTCGGACTCCCACACGACCGTGGGATGAGTGCGATGTCATCCAAGAACGCGGTCGCGGCCTCGAGGTCGTCGACCACGACACCCACATGATCGAGACCCTGCACGCCCATGTCGTTGATGCTAGCGCCCGTACGCTCACAGCTCACGAACTGCACTGAATGCTCCTGAAGGCGCGGGCAGCGATGAGCGAGGTCTGGTTCCATCGCCAAGCGACAGACCAGCTACCGCGGCACCTTCACCTCCGTCCGCGACCTCACCGGCAAGTTCCGCGCTTTCGTCGACGACTGGAGAACGAACAAGCCCACCCTTCACCGGGACCCGAACCGCCGATCAAGTCCTCGGAAAGGCCGATCGTAAGAAGACCTCAGACACAGAGCACCAGGACTGGTCGCTGGCCTCCAGGTACTTGGCGGCCAGGCGCTTGGGCGCGCGGCAGAGCCAGGCCTTGACCAGCAGCTCCTCGAGCTCGGGAAGCGCGACCTGGTCCAGGCGCACCAGGATGGCCGGGTAGCCGTCGAAGTGCGGGGTGGTGAAGTCGACGTCGGCGTCATCGGCCAGCAGCGCCTCCTTGGCCCCCAGATCGGGCACGCGCGCGGCCAGGACCGGCCCGGAGGGCGCGGCGTCGCCGAGCGCTTGGAGGTCTCCTCGCCGCAGCGGCCGTTCCCAGGCGAACGACTTGTCCTTGATACGCCAGTCGAGTAGGCCGTCTCGCGACGACCGTTCCTCGGTCTGGGGAAGTCGCAGCGCGAGCCGCTGCACGTCGTCCCAGGCGGCCATGCTGGACACGATAACTCAGCGATGCAGCCGACCGCCGGAGCGCCACCGGCGCGCGGCGTTATCGAATCGTTGCAATTCTGCTCGTTCTGGGTGAAACGGAAAGGGTCGCCGCTGCGGTCCCTCCAAGAGTGGAGCCCGCCTGCGGCGCTCAGCTCGCTCGCCTGCCAACGCCGGTGGGGGCGTCTGGTCCCGCCTGCGGAGACCAGACGTCGAAGTTGGCAAGGAGCGATCTGTGCAACAGAAGCCGGGGCCTGGCCGCGCGGCGGGGCGGGAACGTCCGCGCTTGCCCGCCGTTCTGTTAGCGGTGCCGCTACTGGTCGCGATGCTCGGAGGAGCGGTACCGGCGAGCGCCGCCGATCCGCCGAAGCCACTGACCTCGCGGCGCCTCTTCGACCAGTCGAGGCCGAGCGTTCAGCTCATCACGGTCCAGTACTCGGCCGGACTGGTCGTGCCCGAGCCGGTCGTGACCCAGGAGAGCAAGCGTTCTCTGGGGTTGATCGTCGCGGACAAGATCCGGAGGGGTGAGGTCCCGGCGACTCAGGCGGCCGCGCAGGGCGCGATCATCGACGAGATCGCCCGGGACCCGTCCCGCTGGTTGACCGCGTCGGGCAACGTGAGCCGGACGAATATCAAGCTGACGATGACCGGGTCGGGATTCTCGATCACTCCGGATGGCTACATCGTTACCAACGCACATGTGGTCGCCCCGAAGGATGAGGATCTGAAAGCGGCGTTCCTCCTCGAGAGCCTACGCAAGGAGGGTGACGATTCCGTCGCGGCTGTTGGGGACGGGCTGACGCAGAGCCAGGCGACGAAGTTCGTGAACGCCATGGTGCGCTGGGCCACGAGCGAGGCGACGCTCGCCGACTTCAAGAAGAAGATCGCCGTGTACGGGTCCAGTGGCAGCGGCTCGAGCAGCCCGTCGAAGAGCCGCACCGCCAGGCTGGTCGACAGCGGCCAGCAGTTCCCGGGCAAGGACGTGGCCGTTATCAAGGTCCAGGCCCGCAACATGGCCACGGTGCCGATCGGTGACGACACCACGCTCAACACCGGTGACCGCCTGTTCGTCCTCGGTTTCCCGGGACCGGCCACCTTCGACCCGGTGCTGTCGAAGGACAGCCAGAAGGAGCCGACGCTCACCCAAGGGGTGCTGAGCGCCAAGAAACAAGTGAAGGGCGGCTTCACGATCCTGCAGACCGACGCGGGGATGACCCACGGCAACAGCGGCGGCCCCGTCTTGGACGAGCAGGGCAGGGTGGTCGGCGTCGCGACCGTGGGATCGGTCGACCCGAACACCGGTCGCGAGGTGGCTGGCCTGAACTTCGCCGTCCCGGCGTCGATCGTGAAGGACCTGCTTGGCCACGCCAACGTCACGGCGACGGAGGGCCAGGCCACCAGGAGGTATCGAGAGGCGCTCGATGCGTTCGACAAGCAGTGGTACAAGCCGACGCTTCCGCTGTTCGAGCAGGTGAAGGCGCTCGATCCTGGTCACCCTCTGGTGGGCAAGCTGCTCAACGACTCACGGACCGCGATCAGGGAGGGCCGGGACCGCACACCGCTCGAGATCCTGGGTCTGTCGGCCCTGGTGTTCGGGAGCCTCGCCGCCGTGGTGGTGGTTGGCGTCGTGGGTGGGGGGACCCGGCTGCTGGTGTCGCGGCGCCGCCGCCGACGTAGGTCGGGGCCCGATCCGACCGGCCCTGGCACGGGCTGGGACTCCCAGCCTGGCGGATGGGGCACCCAGCCGTCGCAGATGTGGGGCGCCGACGCCGCCGAGCCGTGGCCCTCCCAGCCGTCCAGGGCATGGGACGCCCAGCCGGCTCAGGCATGGGACGCCCAGCCGGCCCAGGCATGGGATCCCCAGCCGGCCCAGGCATGGGACGCCCAGCATGCAGCGGCATGGGACGGTCAGCCTGGAGCGGCTCCCGCAGCGGCTGCGTCAGCCGGCCCCCAGTGGGGGATGCCGCCGGCTCCGTCGGACCCCGCGCCGACGCGGCCGCTCGGGACCGGAACGCCCGCGCACGCGGAGCAGAACGGCGACTGGGTGCGGGACCTGCAGCCCCAGCAGCTGGCCGGTCCGATCGCGCCGGCAGCGGCGGATGGCTACGACGACAGCCAGCGAGGCGGCGGCTCATCGCGCCGAAGGGGCGCACGCCAACTTGCGGCCTCGAACTCCTGGTGGGCCGCTGACGGGTCGCAGACCCAGGAGATCCCGGTCGCCGGCAGAGCTGTGCCCGAACCCGCCCCCTGGGACGGAGCCGAGCAGGCGCCACCGACTCAGCCGCAATGGCGGCACGAGTCCGGCGAGGCCGCACTGCCCGTTGAGGGGGAGTGGAATCAGCCCGCGCAGGCGCCCGCGCGTGAGCCGGAGTGGGGCCAGCCGGTTCGGCCGTCGAGGCAGGCAAGGCGCGAACGCGACTGGAGTGAGCCTGCGCGTCCGGCGGTGTATACCGGGACCGAGCGTGCCGAGCCTGAGAGCTCCGGCGCTTCGGGGCGGCCGCATGAGCGGTACGTTCAGGCCCAGTCCGCGTCCCAGGTCTGCTGGAACTGCGGCCGGCACAACCAGCCGACCCTCCGCTATTGCGAGGAGTGCTGGAGCGTCCTGAGCTAGCCACTTGCCCTCTGGACGGCGCTGGCCCTCGCCCTGGCCGTGGTGCGGGGCCGGCCGGAGGACGCCCGAGCCCTGCTGAATGAGGCGCTGGACTCGAGCCTGGCGGCCCACAGCACCCACGGCGTGACCTTGGGCCTGGCCGAGTTGCTGGCTCAGATCCGCCAGGCGCCGGGGGGTGGACCGGTTCGAGGAGGTGTTCGCCGGCGGTGCCCGGCTCAGCCAGCGCGAGGCGGTGGCCGCCGTTCGGGAGCGGCGCGGCGCCGGCACCCGGGCGTCCTGAGCCGTGGTTGTGGCCGGCACACAGCGCGCAAGCTACGAACCGTGTCGGGCCAGACACGCGTCGTTCCTGGCCAGATCCGCGCTAGGGCTCGACCTGGAGTCCGTACCGGCTGCTGACGTTGCCGGTCTGGTCGTAGGTCCAGATGGAAACGGCGATCGGGCGTGTGCTGGGAGCCGCGAAGCGGACAGTGCTGCCCGTGTCGGTGTAGACGCTGGTGCCGACGTCGGTGGCGCCTGGAGCGATGCGGCCTGGGTACCAACGGACGATGACGCCGGCGAGGTCAGCCGCAGCAGGTTTCGTCCAGCGCAGGGTCACGTATCCGCCGTCACGGACGGCGCTCACGCCAGTCACCCGGCCTGGTGCTGTCAGGTCGTCGCGGTCGTGGAACCTGATCCGGCCGTGCACGGTGTACCCATTGCTCGCGCGGCAGTGCACGTCCATGGTGAGGTCGAGGCGTGCGAGCCGCTGGTCCGGGCCGGTGAATGCCAGGTTGGCGATGTCGGTGGTCGCCTGATCGATCTCGCAGCTTCCGCTGCCCCTGGACAGGCGCATCTGCAGCCCTGTGCCGTCCGGACTGTAGGCGTAATGGCCCCTGGAGAAGGTGGTGTTGCCGGCTAGGTCGAAGAAGGCCTGCCACACGATTCCGTCCGCCCCATAGGCCTGGGAGTTGAACTCATACGGGTCGCCCCAGGAGAAGGAGTACGGCAACTCGAGGTGCTCGTCCGGCATGGACGGGTCCTCAAGGTCTACGTCGACGAGCCAGTCGCTGCGGCCCAGCGCGCCGGAGCCCTCCAATGAGATATAGGTGGTGCCGGCGGTGGTCACCACCCGCAGCAGCGCGTGGCGGGGGCCGGGGCCTTGCGGGGCGAACCCGACACGTATCACGCAGCCGTCCGCGCTCAGCAGGCCGCTGCAGCCGTTCTGCCGAATCGGGAAGGTGCTGGCATACCTGCCGGTGACTGCCACCGAGGTGACGTTGACGGCAGTCGACGAGGTGCTGCGCACCGTGATCGGCACGTCATACGACGCTCTGTTCGGATAGGTTCCCGCCGGCCAGCGGATGACTCGCGGGGCGACGTCGTAGGCCCCCTTCAGGTAGCCAAGCCGAATCTCCCCGAACGCGGGCTGGATGTCCGCGGGTTGGGCAAGGTTGCAATAGCGCTGGTAGGTGATCCAGAGCTTGGTGATCGCCAGACCGCTCCACTGGATGTCCCGGACCTCGAAGTTGCCGGTCTGGTCGTCGCAGAAACCCAGAGGGCTTATCGAGATACCTGGACGACCGGGATCGCTAAGTGGGTACCGCTGCGCATCCCCGTAGTACCCGATCGCGAAGTTCTGTTTCGAACCCTCCCGCGAACTGAAGGTGAACGACATCTGCGGCATGTCGTTGAAGTCCAGCACGCTGATCGATACCACCTGCTGGTCGATCTGGTTGGACTGGCCCACCGTGATCCAGGAGTTTCTGGGTGTGAAGAGCTGGTTGCCGAATTCCCCAGCCACTGTGATGGAGAAGTTCTCCTCGATCGGCCGGGCCACCGCACGGGTCAGGGGCACGACACCAATCGCGGTCACCGCGGCCAGCACGGCGGCGACAGCGACGGCGAGGGACGCGCGTCGACGCGCGGTCCTCGCGCGCAGGGCGCGGGTCCCTGTCTGGTTGGTGGGCTCCTTCCCATCACCTGCCGATCGGCGCCGTGGCGACATGGACGACTCCTCAATCCAGCTGGGCGACTTGTACCAAGAGGGTCGCTATTTCTACAGCATGCCGATACGGCCAGCAAACGGAAGACAGGGCTCGTCCGCCGTGCGGCTCTGGTGTGATCGCGCTGCTACCGGTGCGCCAACGCGAGCTGCTTGCGGTACTCGCGATAGGTCAACCAGGCGACGAAGGCGTCGAAGAGCGTCAGCAGCGTCAGTCCGACCGAGGGTTTGAAGCTCAGCCGATAGACCTGGTAGACGATGAAGACCCCCAGGAAGACGATCAGCCACGGGTAGGCCCACAGCTCATTGTTGAGCAGCGCCGCCACCAGGATGATCTTCACCGCCCCGTGTGACAGCAGGTAGACCGCCCCGAACAGCACCGCAGAGCCCGTCAGCCCATGCGCGGTCTTCATCAGGTGGGTGGCCAGGAAGTCGTGGGGGTCTTGGGACAGCTCATGCTGGGTGAGGCTGGTAACGACGCGGTCGATGGTCGCGGGCGACACCACCAGCAGCAGCACCCCGCCGATCACCTCCAGCACCCCGTCCAGGCCCTTGAGGATGATGCCGATCCGGAAAGTTTGGTCGAGGAGGCTCTGCGGCCGGAACCAGTGCATGGTGGAAGTCACGCGCCGAACTCGCCACCGCAGAGCGCGCCGGCTGTCGGTGGGCGGGTGGCACCAAACAGCGGCCCGATCGCCAACACGATGATCAGCAACTCCCACAGCCCGATGGTGTCGGGGCTCAGTCTCCGTCTCAAGGCACGCTCAGCCAGGATGGGCGATCGCCATCCACGATAGTCCCCAAGCCGTCCTACCACTTGGCGCTCGTCGCGTCCGGTGGGGTGGCCGAACCCAATGTCGAACCGAGGGCCCATGCCAACCTGACAGAGCTCTCTGGAGAGCCTTGAAGCACTCCAGGGCGCAGTTCATCTCCGCGAACGCGGAGAACCGGCCCGAGCAGCGATCCCACTGCACCCCAAGACGCCGGTAGCAACCCAGCCGGCCAGGCGTCTGGCCGGCTCATCATGGCTGTTGAGGGTCCAGCTGCAATCGCCCGCCTGAGCGCTCGCTGAGCGCTTGGCGCAGTGTGTCGCGGGTGGTGAACCTCAGCATCCCAGGGAGCTCGATCGCAAACGACCCCTCGACGTCGCTGGTGGAGTGCAGCCGGTAGGTCACGCAGCCACCCGCGAACCGGTCATACCAGGTCGCCCCGAACGCGCTGGTGGACTGGTCGAACCGCTGGTAGCGGGTCACCCCGGGCTGCGGGGACGGCGTCTGCACCGCGCCGGTGGTGTCACAGTCGGCGGCCAGGCGCACCACGACCGCACCCTTGCCGGCGCGGTCGTGGTCCAGGGTGATCACCGAGCGGCCATTGTTGACGGCCACGTCGCCGACCGTCCAGCCGGGCACCCGGGTGCGCACGCACGGCACCAGCGACGCCGACGGCACCGACTGAGCGGCCAACCACAGCGGCTCCAGCTGCGCGCAATCCAGGCTGTGGATGCCGAGCGAGGTCCTGACAGCCATCCTGTTGTCGAAGATGACGGTCGGGTTCAGCACGACCAGAACCAGCAGCAGCACGATCATGGCCCCCAGGCCAACTCGGCGGGCGCTCCACCGCTGCACCGGGATCGGCCGCGGCGGGGCGGGCAGCAGCCGGACGAACTCGGCGTGCAGGTCGCGGCCCTGGGCGCGCAGCATCCGCCGCAGCTGCGAGGGCATGGCCAGGCCCCGAGCGGCCGCGAACCCCTCGGTGATCTCCTGCACGCTGAACTGGCGCAGGGCCCGCTCGTACACCCGCCGCGGGTCGCTTCGCAGCGCCAGGCACAGCATCATGTTGGCCAGGTCGACCGCCTGGCGCCACGGGCTGGGGCGGGCCTCCACGAAGGCGACGTCGATCAGCAGC
>DASVXQ010000236.1:0-5309 GCA_036392615.1 Actinomycetes bacterium
CCGCGCGGGTGCTGGCCGGCACGCAGGGGCCCGCGCTGGAGGACGCGCTGCGGCCGCCGCCGGCATTGGCGGCGATCGCCACCGCCGAGCCGCTGGACCGCGCCCGCCACGGCCTCGGCCGCTCCTACCGCGACGTGGTCCGCGGCCTGCGCGGCCGCATCGACCACCCGCCTGACCTGGTGCTGCGCCCACGCGACGAGGCCGAGGTCGCCGCGGTGCTCGACTGGTGCGGCGACGCCGGCGTGGCGCTGGTGCCGTTCGGCGGCGGCACCAGCGTGGTCGGCGGGGTCGAGCCGGCCGTGGGCGACGGTTGGGCCGGGGTGGTCTCGCTGGACCTCGGCCGGCTCGCCGGCGTCGCCGAGGTCGACCCGGTCGCGCGCGCCGCGCGGGTGCTGGCCGGCACGCAGGGGCCCGCGCTGGAGGACGCGCTGCGGCCGCACGGGCTGACCCTGCGCTTCTTCCCGCAGTCGTTCCAGCGCTCCACCGCCGGCGGCTGGCTGGCGACCCGCGCGGCCGGCCACTACGCCAGCGGCCCCACCCACGTCGACGACCTGGTCGAGTCGATCACCATGGTCACCCCCGCCGGGGTGCAGCGCTCCCGCCGCCTGCCCGGCTCGGGCGCGGGGCCGAGCCCCGACCGCCTGGCGCTCGGCAGCGAGGGCACCCTCGGGGTGATCACCGAGGCGTGGCTGCGGGTGGTGCCCCGCCCGGCCCACCGCGCCGGCGCGCTGCTCGGCTTCGGGCGCTTCGAGGCGGCGACCGGCGCGGTCCGCGCGCTGCTCCAGGCCGGCCTCCTGCCAGCCTCGTGCCGTGCGCTGGACGCCACCGAGGCGGCCCTGGCCGGCGTCCAGCCGCCCGGCGGGCAGGCGGCGGCGCTGGTGCTGGCCTTCGAGTCGGCCGGCCATCCGGTCGAGGCGCAGCTCGAGCTGGCGCTGGAGCTGTGCGCCGGGGCGGGCGGCGAGCTGCTGGAGCGCGGCGAGCGGGCCGGCGGCGCCTGGCGAGCCAGCTTCCGGCAGGCGCCCTACCTGCGCGACCAGCTGGTCCTGCTGGGCGTGCTGGCGGAGACCTTCGAGACCGCCTGCACCTGGGAGCGGCTCGACGGGCTGGTCGCCTCGGTGCGCGAGGCGGTCGGCGCGGCGCTGCGGGACGCCTGCGGCGGCGGGCTGGTCGCCTGCCGGCTGACCCACGCCTACCCGGACGGGGCCGCGCCGTACTTCACCGTGCTGGCGCCGGCGCGGCGCGGCAGCGAGCTCGAGCAGTGGGCCGAGGTCAAGCGGGCGGCGGCCGAGACGGTGCTGGCGGCGGGCGGTACCATCACGCACCATCACGCCGTCGGGCGCGACCACCGTGCCTGGTACCAGCGCCAGCGGCCGGAGCCGTTCGCGCTGGCGCTGCGGGCCGCCAAGGACGCCGTCGACCCCGCCGGGGTGTGCAACCCCGGCGTGCTGCTGGAGGAACGGCCGCGCCCCAGGGCGCCGGAGAGATGAGGTGACGTGGACCGCTACGACCTGGTGGTGATCGGCGGCGGGATCCTCGGGCTGGCGACCGCCCGCGCGCTGCGGCGGCGCTTCCCCGGCGCATCCATCGCCGTGCTGGAGCGCGAGCGCGCCTGGGCCGCCCACCAGAGCGGCCACAACAGCGGCGTGATCCACTCCGGCATCTACTACGCGCCCGGTAGCCTCAAGGCGCGGCTGTGCCTGGCCGGCAACGCCAGCATGGTGGCCTTCTGCCGCGCCGAGGGCGTGCCGTTCGAGGTCTGCGGCAAGCTGATCGTGGCCACCGATCCCAGCGAGCTGCCGCGTCTGGAGGCGCTGCTGGAGCGCGGCAAGGCCAACGGCCTCGAGGCGCGTCGCGCCACCCCTGAGGAGGTCGCCGAGCGCGAGCCGCACGTGCGCGCGATCGCCGCGATCCACGTGCCGAGCACCGGCATCGTGGACTTCCGGCAGGTCTGCGCCGCGCTGGTGCACCGGCTGGAGGGCGAGCGGGTCGAGCTGCGGCTCGGCACCGGCGTGCGCCGGCTGGAGCGGTCCAACGGCGACCACCGGCTGGTCACCGACGCCGGCGAGCTGCGCGCCGGCTGGCTGGTCAACTGCGCCGGCGCCGCCAGCGACCGGCTCGCCCGCGCGGCCGGCGCCGACCCCGGCGCGCGCATCGTGCCGTTCCGCGGCGAGTACTACGAGCTGGCCGAGCCGCGCCGCGGGCTGGTCAGCGGCCTGGTGTACCCGGTGCCCGACCCGGCGCTGCCGTTCCTGGGCGTGCACCTCACCCGCATGATCGACGGCAGCGTGCACGTCGGCCCCAACGCCGTGCCGGCCGGCAGCCGCGACGGCTACCGCTGGTCGAAGCTGAGCGGCCGCGACGTCGCCTCGACCGCGACCTGGCCGGGCTGGTGGCGGCTGGCGCGCCGCTACTGGCGCACCGGCGCCAAGGAGATCTGGCGCTCGATCTCCAAGCCGGCGTTCGTCGCCGAGGTGCGCCGGCTGCTGCCGGAGATCGGCCCCGCCGACCTGGAGCGCGCCGGCGCGGGCGTGCGGGCCCAGGCGCTCGGCCGCGACGGCCGCCTGCTCGACGACTTCCTGATCGTGGAGAGCGAGCGCGCCACCCATGTCTGCAACGCGCCGTCCCCGGCGGCCACCGCCTCGCTGGAGATCGCCGCCCACATCGTCGACCGCCTCCCCGCAACCGTCGCCGACCGCCCCTAAGGAGCTCGCCGTGATCCCGCCCGTGCCCCTGCCGGTGCCGCGCATCGTCGTGCGCCCGGACGCGCCAGCGCTCGACACGCCGCTGGACATCCGCCTGGAGCACTTCCCGCCAGACGTGGAGGTGACCGTGCGCACCGGCACCCGCGACCTGCTCGGGCGCCGCTGGGCCGCGCGCGCCGCGTTCGTGACCGACGAGGCCGGCGCGGTCGACGTCCCCACCCAGGCGCCGCTGGCCGGCTCCTACCGCAAGGCCGACCCGATGGGGCTGATCTGGTCGATGGCCGAGGACCTGAGCGGCGGGATCGTCGAGCCGCCCCGCGACGACCCACTGCCGCCGCAGGCGCTGACCATCGCGGCCGAGGTCGAGGGGATCGCCGGCATCGACATGGTGATCGACCGCCTGCGCCAGCCGCTCGGCGTCGAGCGGGCGCTGGTGCGCAGCCGCGGGCTGGTCGGCACGCTGTTCACCCCGGCCGGCGACGGGCCGCACCCTGGGGTGATCCTGCTCGGCGGCGGCGAGGGCGGCCTGCACGAGATCGACGGCGCGCTGCTGGCGGCGCACGGCTTCGCGGTGCTGTCGCTGGCCTACTTCGGCGTGGAGGGCCTGCCGCGGGTGCTGGCCGACGTGCCGCTGGAGTACTTCGCCGCGGCGGTGTCGTTCCTGGAGGACAACGAGCTGGTGCGGAGCGACCGGCTGGCCATCATGGGCAGCTCCCGCGGCGGGGAGGCGGCCCTGCTGGTCGCCTCGGTCGACGCAAGGCTCCGGGCGGCGGTCAGCGTGGTCGGCTCGGGGGTGATGACCCAGGGCATCCCGCCCGCCGACACGCTGCTGGAGATGATCGCCAACCACGTGTCCGCCTGGACCCAGGACGGCCGGCCGCTGGCCTTCCTGCCCAGCAACGTCCCGCCCGAGCTGGCCGACCAGATCGGCGACCTGGAGCTGGTGGAGCTGGCCCTGTCCTACCGGGACGGCCTGGCCGACGCCGACGCGGTCGCGGCCGCGTCCATCCCGGTGGAGCGGATCAACGGGCCGGTGCTGCTGCTGTCGGCCGGTCAGGACAAGACCTGGCCGTCCCAGGCGCTCACCGAGGTCGCCGCCGAGCGGCTACGCAAGGCCGGCCGACCATTCGAGCACGTGATCTACGAGGGCGCGGGCCACTCGATCGCCCCGCCGCCGTACGGGCCGGCCACCGAGCTGACCACGCCCGGTCCGGAGCGGCGCTCCACCACCGGCCCGGAGCTTCGCATGGCGCACGGCGGCACCCCGGAGGCCAACGCGCAGGCCCGCGAGGACGGCTGGCTGCGGGTCCGCCGCTTCCTCCGCGAGCACCTCGGCGCCTGAGGCGCCCGGCCGCTCAGCCGGCCGCGGCCACCGCGCAGGCGAAGCGCTGGCCGCTGTCCTGGTGCCACGACTCGAGCCGCAGCCCGGCGCCGGCCAGCTCCCCCTCGACCTGCGGGCGGGTGAACTTGCAGGAGATCTCGGTGCGCAGCCGCTCGCCCGCGGTGAAGCGGACCTCCAGGTCCAGGGTGGGGAAGCGCACGGTCAGCTCGCGCAGCGCGCGCAGGTGCATCTCGATACGGGCGTGGTCGGCGTCCCACAGCGCCACGTGCTCGAAGGCGTCCAGCGGGATGGCGGCGCCCAGCTCGCGGTTGAGCACCCGCAGCATGTTGCGGTTGAACTCCGCGGTCACCCCGGCGGCGTCGTCGTAGGCGGCCAGCAGCACCGCCGGGTCCTTCACCAGGTCGACGCCGAGCAGGAAGCGGTCCTCCGGCCGCAGCGAGGCGGCCACGCCGCGCAGCAGCGCGGCGCGCTGGCCGGTGTCGAGGTTGCCGATGGTGGAGCCGAGGAACGCCAGCAGCCGCCGTCCCTCGCGCGGCACCCGCGGCAGGTCGGCGGTGAAGTCGCCGACGAACCCCTCGAACTCGAGCCAGGGGTAGCTGGCGGTCAGCGCGGCCGCCGCGCCCTCCAGCGCGTCGGCGCTGACGTCCAGCGGCGCGTAGCGGCGCCCGCCGTGGTGGCGGTGCATCGCCTCCAGCAGCATCCGGGTCTTGCGCGAGGACCCGGAGCCCAGCTCCACCAGCTCCGCCGAGCGCAGCCGCTCGGCCAGCCCGGGGGTGATCCGCTCCAGGATCTCGCGCTCCGCTCGGGTCAGGTAGTACTCGGGCAGCCGGGTGATCTCCTCGAACAGCTCCGAGCCGCGGGCGTCGTAGAACCACTTGGGCGGCAGCCACTTGGGGTCGGCGGTGAGCCCCTCGCGAACGTCCTGGGCGAGCTGCTCCTTGCGGTCGGCGCGGGCGGAGAGGGTGGTGATCGTCGGCAGGGTGCGCGGCAGGGTCATGTTCGGGCTGGCCCCTTGTCGTCGAGCGGCCGGGTCGAGATCCCGTCCGCGTCCAGCTCGACCAGGTGGCGGTCGGGGACCTCCACCCAGCCGGGTCCGTCGTCCAGCGGCTCGGAGGCGATCAGCGCCGCGCCCTCGCGGCGGCTGGTGAACAGGGTGTGGGAGGCGCGGCCGAGCGCGGCGCGCACGGCGGCGATCCGCCGGCCGTCGGCGGCCAGCAGGGTGAGCGTGGCCGTCTCGCCCGCGTCGGCGCAGACCTTCTCGGTGA
>DASVXQ010000237.1:0-11996 GCA_036392615.1 Actinomycetes bacterium
CCCACGGCACCGGCGCGGGCGCCAGCCCGGCGGCCCGCGCGGCCAGCAGCGCGGTCATGGCCAGCGTGCCCACGGCCAGCAGCAGCACGAACGGGTTGGCCGCCAGCGCGGCCCGCGGGTCGCCGGCCGCCAGGCTGGTCGCGGCGGTGGTCATCCCGCAGAGCGGGCAGGGCACGCCGGTGAGGGTACGCAGCAGGCAGGGCAGGCCGATCCCGGTCGCATGGCTGGCCGCCGGGTACACCAGCGACGCCGCCGCCGCGCCGAGCCCCGCCAGCCCGAGCTGCTCCGGCACCGAGCGTGGCCGCCGCATTGCCAGGCGGAGCTGCTCCGGCAGCGAGCGCGCCCGCCGGCCGCTGTCCACCGCCGCTTCCTCCTCGACTTGTGCGTTAGTCCGTTTTTGCGGGTTGGCGCAGTGAACCACAACCCCGCTGGCGCAGCAATCGCCTCGATATGGCCAGGCCACCGCACTTGCCCGGGCGGCCCACCCGATGGCAGCATCCTGGCGCAGAGGGAGCCTGGAGAAGCCGGGGGGGCGCGTGTCGGACAAGCGGATCGTCGTGCTCGTCTCCGGCCACGGCTCCAACCTCCAGGCACTGATCGACGCGGCCGCCGACCCCGGCTACGGCGCGCGGGTGGTGCTGGTGGTCAGCGACCGGCCCGACGCCTTCGGCCTGGAGCGCGCCCGCGCGGCCGGAATCCCCACCGCGGTGGTCCGCCTGGAGGACCAGCCCGACCGCCCCGCCTTCGACCGCGCCATCCGCGACGCGGTGGCCGCCGCGCGCCCCGACGTCGTCTGCCTGGCCGGCTTCATGCGCATCCTCGGCCCGGAGTTCGTGCGGGCCTTCCCGGACCGGATCGTCAACACCCACCCGAGCCTGCTGCCGGCCTTTCCCGGCGCCCACGCGGTGCACGACACGCTCGCCTGGGGCGTGCGGGTGACCGGCTGCACCGTCCACCTGGTGGACGAGCTGGTCGACCACGGTCCGGTGCTGCTCCAGGTGGCCGTGCCGGTGGAGGACGGCGACGACGAGCAGCGCCTGCACGAGCGCATCAAGGTCCAGGAGCACCGCCTGCTGCCCGCCGCCGCCCGCCTGGTCGCCTTCGGCCGCGTGCGGCTCGACGGCCGCCGCGCGCTGCTGCTCCCCGAGCCGGCCGGCCCGCCGGCCCACGCCACCCGACCCAGTGAGGACGAGCCAGTGCCCGATCGCCGCCCCATCCGCCGCGCGCTCGTCTCGGTCTTCGACAAGCAGGGCCTCGACCGGCTCGCCGCCGCGCTGCGCGACGCCGGCGTCGAGGTCGTCTCGACCGGCTCGACCGCGCTCGCGCTGGAGGGCCACGGGCTGGCGGTCACCCGGGTGGAGGAGCTCACCGGCGCGCCAGAGATGCTCGACGGCCGCGTCAAGACCCTGCACCCCAGGGTCCACGCCGGCCTGCTGGCCGACACCACGCGCGCCGAGCACCGCGCCGAGCTGGAGGCCGCCGGCATCGCGCCGTTCGACCTGGTGGTGGTGAACCTCTACCCCTTCGAGGACGCGGTGGCCGAGGTGGCCACGCCCGAGGAGCTGGCGATCGAGCGGATCGACGTCGGCGGCCCGGCGATGCTGCGCGCCGCCGCCAAGAACCACGCCAGCGTCGCCGTGGTCTGCGACCCGGCCGACTATGACCTGGTCGCCGAGGCGCTCGCCGCCGGCGGCACCACCCTGGAGCAGCGCCGCGCGCTGGCCGCCGCCGCGTTCGCCCGCAGCGCCGCCTACGACGCCGCCATCGCCGCCTGGTTCGCCGGCCGCGACGCCGTGCCGGCCGAGGCGCCGGAGCTGCCGGACCTGCTGCCGGTCGCCGCGCGCCGCCGGCTGGCACTGCGCTACGGCGAGAACCCGCACCAGGCGGCCGCCTTCTACGCCACCGTGCAGCCCGGCGCGCCGCGGCCGTGGGGGCTGGCCGCCGCCACCCAGTTGGCCGGCAAGGAGCTCTCCTACAACAACCTGCTCGACACCGACGCCGCCATGCAGTTCGCCGCGGAGTACGCCGACCGGCCCTTCGCGGTGATCATCAAGCACACCAACCCCTGCGGCGCGGCCTGGGGCGCGACCCTCGAGGAGGCCTACGCCGGCGCGCTCGAGGGCGACCCGGTGAGCGCCTTCGGCGGCATCGTGGGCCTCTCGCGCCCGCTCGACGCTGCCACTGCGCGGCGCATCGCCGAGGTGTTCACCGAGGTGGTCGTGGCGCCCGGCTTCGACCCGGCGGCGCTGGAGGCGCTGGCGGGCAAGAAGTCCCTGCGGCTGGTGCGGGCCGACCTGGAGCGCCCGGCGGGCGCGCTGCTGCTGCGCTCGGTGGCCGGCGGGCTGCTGGCGCAGGAGCCCGACCTGGAGCGCGACGACCCGGGCGGCTGGAAGCTGGTCAGCGGCGAGCCGCCGGCCGGCGAGCTGCTGGCCGACCTGGAGCTGGCCTGGGCGGCCGCCAAGCACATCAAGTCCAACGCGATCGTGCTGGCCCGCGGCGGCCGCCTGGTGGGCGTCGGCGCCGGGCAGCAGAACCGGGTCGACGCCGCCAGGATCGCGGCCGCCAAGGCGGGGGAGCGCGCCGTCGGCGCCGCCGCCGGCAGCGACGCCTACTTCCCGTTCCCCGACGGGCTGGAGACGCTCGCCCGGGCGGGTGTGCGGGCGGTGGCCCAGCCCGGCGGCAGCGTCCGCGACGAAGAGGTCACCGCCGCCGCGGTCGAGGCGGGCATCACCATGCTCCACACCGGACGCCGCCACTTCCGTCACTGAAGCGCCATGGACGATCCCATCGACGTGCTGCTGTTCCTGTCGGCCATCGCGCTGTGCGTGCACATCTCGCGCCACGTCACCCGGCGGCGCCGCTGACCGCGCGCCGCAGCTGCGCGAACGCGGCGGCCAGCTCGGCCGGGCGGTAGTGCGCGTTCAGCCCGCTCGGGTTCGGCAGCACCCAGGAGGCGGTGCCCGCCACCAGCGCCGGCGCCGGGCCCACCCGCGGGCGGCGCACGCCGAACGCCGTCCCGTAGGCGCCCAGCCCGAGGAAGGCCACCCAGGCTGGCCGGTAGCGGCGCAGCTTGGCGACCAGCAGCTCGCCGCCCTCGCGCAGCTCGGCCCGGGTCAGCTCGGCGGCGCCGGCGGTGGCGCGCGCGGCGATGTTGCTGATCCCGAGCCCGAAGTCCAGCAGCAGCTCCTGCTCGGCCGGGTCGAGCTGCCTGGGAGTGAACCCGGAGCGGTGCAGCGCCGGCCAGAAGCGGTTGCCCGGCCGGGCGAAGTGGTGGCCGGTGGCGGCCGAGTACAGGCCCGGGTTGATGCCGCAGAACAGCACCTGGAGGCCTGGGGCGATCACGTCGGGGATGCGCCGGCCGGCGGCCGCGGCGAGCTGCGCCGGCGTCGGCCGCGGCAGCCTGGGTCGCTCCAGCTCTGGCCGGGTCATGGCGGCGACCACGATAGCGCGCGCCGGCCGGGCGGGTCGCGGTAGCGTAGGAGCTCGGGGAACCCGGGCGCCAGAGCACCGGCCAAGTATCCGTTTCGAGGTGATGGGTGGCCGCCGGGGGCGGCGCGCAAGCCTCGGAGCTGTACGGATGGTGCGGTGCTGCATGCGGCGCCGATACTTGGCCGGCACTCTAGAGGGGGATGGATGACGGCGAGGACGCTGGACGGCAGGGTGGTCGCGGCGCAGATCCAGGCGGAGCTGGCCGGCGAGGTGGAGCGGCTGGCGGCCGCCGGGTCCCGCCCAGGGCTGGCGGCGGTGCTGGTGGGCGACGACGAGGCCTCGCACATCTACGTCGGCCAGAAGCAGCGCGCCGCCGCCAGGTGGGGCGTGGAGTCGCGCAGGGTCGCGCTGCCAGCCGACTCGACCCAGCGGCAGGTCCTCGACGAGGTGGCCGCGCTCAACGCCGACCCGACGGTCCACGGCATCATCGTGCAGCTGCCGCTGCCCGCCGGGCTGGACCCCGTCCAGGTGCAGGAGGCGATCGACCCGGCCAAGGACGTCGATGGCCTGCACCCCTGGAACGAGGGCCGGGTGCTGCGCGGCGACCCCGGCCTGGCGCCGGCCACCGCGGTCGGCATCGTCGAGCTGCTGCGCCGCGAGAAGGTCCAGGTCGAGGGCCAGCACGTGGTGATCGTCGGCCGCGGCCTGCTGGTCGGCCGCCCGCTGGCGGTGCTGCTGTCGCTCAAGGCGCCCGGCGCCAACGCCACCGTGACCCTGTGCCACACCGGCACCCGCGACCTGCCGGCCTTCACCACCCGGGCCGACGTGCTGGTGGCCGCGGCCGGCGTGCCGCTGATGATCACCCCGGAGATGGTCAAGCCCGGCGCGGCGGTGGTCGACACCGGCAACCACCGGGTCGAGGGCCGGCTGGTCGGCGACGTCGACCCGCGCGTCGCCGAGGTCGCCGGGGCGCTCACCCCGGTGCCCGGCGGGGTCGGGCCGATGACCGTGGCGATGCTGATGTCCAATACCATCACGGCCGCCATCGAGCAGGCGGGGCGCGGCGCTTGACCGGGCTCGGCCGGCTCGCCTCGCTCCTGGAGCAGGGGCGCTTCCTGGTCACCGGCGAGCTGGTGCCGCCGCGGACGCCCGACCCCGAGGCGATCCGGCGGGTGGCCCGCAAGCTGCGCGGCCTGGTCGACGCCGTGAACGTGACCGACAACGCCGCCGCCAGGGTGGCCATGGCGCCGATCCCGGCCGCGGTGCTGGCGGCCGCCGAGGGGCTCGAGCCGGTGCTCCAGCTCACCTGCCGCGACCGCAACCGGCTGGCGCTGGCGGCCGACCTGCTCGGCGCCCACGCGCTCGGCATCCGCGCGATCCTCTGCCTCTCGGGCGACCCCATCGAGGTCGGCCCGTTCACCGAGGCCAAGGCGGTGTTCGACCTCGACGCGGTGAGCCTGACCAGGCTGGCGGCCGACCTCGGCCACGGCGTGGGGCCCGCCGGGGCGCCGGTCAGCCCGGCGGCGCCGTTCCTGATCGGCGTGGCCGAGGCGCCTGGGGTGGACCCCTCCGGCGGCGCGCGCCTGGAGGCCAAGGTCGCGGCGGGGGCGCGCTTCGTGCAGACCCAGCCGGTCTACGACCTGGCCGGCTTCCAGAGCTGGCTGGAGCGCATGACCGAGCGCGGGCTCACCGGCAAGGCCGCCATCCTCGCCGGGGTGCTGCCGCCGCGCTCGGCCGCGCAGCTGGAGCGCTTCGCCGCCCTGCCCGGCTGGTCGGTTCCTGAGGCCACCCTGGCCCGCCTGCGCGGGGCCGCGGACCAGCGCGCCGAGGGCATCGCCCTGGCCGTCGAGATGGTCGAGCGCCTGCGCGCCCTGCCCGGCCTGCGCGGTGTCCACCTGATGGGCCTCGGCCCCGACAGCGGCGTGCCGGAGGTCGTCGAGGCTGCCGGCCTGCTCCCCAGGCCCTTACCGTAAGTCCCACGGTCCGCATGGCGCAGGCGCTCTTGGGGGCCGGTGCGTGAACCGCCTCAAGCGACCACGGTCCGGCCGTGTGCGCCTCGGTCATGCCAGGACGGTGGCATCGTCGAGGACCAGCAGATCGGCGACGAAGCAGGCGACCTCCCCGGCGGCGGTCCGGCCGATCCAGACCGGGTAGCAGCCATCACCCCACCCGCTGGCGAACACAAAGCCATTGGCTCCCGATCCGGGATCAGTTACCTCGATGCCCTGGTCCAGGCCGACACGGACGTAGTTGTCGTGCAGGCGGTCAGCGGCGGCGGCATCGACCAGGCACGCCGTGCCCGAGTCCACCCCAAAGCCGTAGAACTCCGCCTCGCCGAGCAGCCTGGGATCCTCACTCGGGCGGAGGGCGAGCTCCCAGGCCGCCACCGGCTCGTCCCACACCAGCAACCGGGCGGCCGCCACCCGGCCCCAGCCGGGGCCCGACCCCGCTGGAGGCTCCCAGCGCGCCACGGCCAGCGCCACCGAGTACTCGCCGGGAGAGACGCTGACCACCAACGGCTCATGATCGTGCGGGATCAGCGCGGGGTCGACTGCGACCAGCCGGCCGGTCGGCATGCGCAGCCGTCCCAGCTCGCGCACCTCCATCCTGACCGTGGCGACCTCATCGTCCAGCGGCAGCGCGAAGCGTGTCCCGGCGTCGAACAGGGCGTCGAGGTTGGACGGCGCCAGCGGCCGGGGCGGGCGCCACGGACGCTGGGCCAGCGGCAGACCGGACGTGAGCCCTCGCGCACTCGCGTCGGGATGGGGGTGTTGGGTCAGGGTTAGCACGGCGGGCTGGTCGCGGTCGCGGCGGGCCAGCGACGCCCACCCACCAAACCGCGGCACCGGCTCCCACAGCATCTCCACCGGTGCGCTGCCGCCGCTGTCGGTCAGCCCGCCCCCTTCCCCGGCCGGCTCCAGCTCCTCCCGGAAATCCCCATCGGTGCCGTATCGGCGGGTGCGTCTCCACGCCAGGGGGTCGAACTCCGCCTGCCCGTAGTGCTGGTAGCGCCGCTGCACCGTCTCCAGCAGGAACAGCCGGTCCTCGCTCAGCCGCCGGAACTCGTGCTTGGCCGCGCGGCGCAGCGCCTGGTCAAAGAACCACACCCCGGCGTAGCCCTGTCGCCATGCCACCTCGATCAGCGCATACGGACGCCGCAGGTCGCCCAGCAGCACGGCGTACTGCTCACCCACGCGGTCGCGCTCGTGGGCGACGGCGACCGGCAGCACGCCCACGACTGCGCGCGAGGTCGGGTCCCAGCCTTCGCAGTAGGTGACGGCCAGTGGCCCGGCCGGCGCCATCGGCCCACGCTCCTCGTGCTTGTCTGGCTGCCGTGCTGTGTGGTGACGGTAGCGCCCGCAGCCGACAGCCCTCCCGCAACGAACCGCCGGACAGAACCTAGCCAGGACTGACCTGAGGCTTCCGCGCGCGGCGGATCGGCGCGACCGTCGCAACCGGCTCCTTGGTGAGGAAGTCGACGACGATCTTGTTCACCAGGTCGGGCTTCTCCTGGGTGAGGAAGTGCGAGGTTCCCGGGACGATGGCCAGCTCCGCGTTCGGCAGCGCGGCGTACATGTCGATCATGTGCTGCGGCGTTACCAGGTCGTCGTCGGAGAACATCACCAGTGACCGTTGGGTCACCTTGGCCAGCTCGGACGCTTGCAGATTCGGTTCCACAGCGGCCATTTCGCCGATCTTGGTTGCCACGACCTTGAAGTGGTCGATGCCATCAGGGGAGACCTCGCCGTAGGCGGGGCCCAGGAACTCGGCCATCTGATCGACGTTCCACTCCGCGTCCGGCGCCGCCTCGCCGCTCTTGTTGAAGCCGCCGCTGATCATCACCAACCGCTTCACGAGCTCCGGACGCTGGATTGCCACCAGCATGGCGACGACGGCGCCGTCGCTGTGCCCGACCAGGTCCGCCGGCTGCCCAACCACGGTCTCCAGGAAGGCGATCGTGTCCTCGGCCATCAGCTGGTAGGTGATCGGGCCCTCGACGTCCGGGGTGTGGCCGTGGCCGCGCCGCTCGGGGGTGTAGACGTGGAAGTGCTCGGCCAGCGCGGGGAGGTTCGGCTCGAAGAACCGCGCGTCGACCAGCCCGCCGTGCAGCAGCACCAGGGGTTTGCCCTCGCCGTGCTCGTCGTACCAGGTCTTCACCGCGCCGAGCTGCACGTACGTCGCCATCGCTGCTCCCTTGCTCAGCCCACCCGGATCCCGAGGTCAGTTCAACACCCTAATCGGAAGGGTCGGCTGGTCGCTGCACGCCGCACTGAGTCGCAACCACACCACGTCGGCGCAGCAGGCGCCGCCGTGGGATTGCCCACACCATCCCGCAGCGGTCCGGCCAGCAGGCCCCCTGTGCCGGGCAAGGCGCCAGGGGCGGCCGGCCACCCAAGGCCGACCGGCTACGACAAGCTGGCGGTCAGCTACCGCACTTGGCTCGTCCTGGCAGCCCTGCTGCTCTGGCTCCCATGAGCCGCCATGCAGGCCCTAGCTGACTTGCCCGTTCCGCTCCCTTATCCCCGCTGGTCGATCGGCTCGTAGCTCCTGGGGCCAGGGCCGATGTACTCGCTGTCAGGGCGGATCAGGCGGTTGTCGGCGTACTGCTCGCGGATGTGGGCGGTCCAGCCCGCCATGCGGGCGGTGGCGAACAGGGTGGTGTAGAGGTCGGGCGGGATGCCCAGCGCCGAGTACACGCTCGCGGTGTAGAAGTCGACGTTGGGGTACAGACCCTTCTCCTCCATGACCGTCTGCTGGATCCGGTCGGAGATCTCGAACCAGTGGGTGTCGCCGAGCTGCTCGCCGAGCCGCTTGCTCATCTCCCGCAGGATCCTGGCGCGGGGATCCCAGGTCTTGTAGACGCGGTGCCCGAAGCCCATGACCTTCTTCTTGCCGGCCAGCCGCTCGCGCACGTAGTCGGCCGCCCTGTCCGGCGAGCCGATCTCGTCGAGCATGTAGCGGACCTGCTCGATCGCGCCGCCGTGCAGCGGCCCCTGGAGCGTGGCGATCGCGGCGGTGACGGCCGCGTAGATGTCGGCCAGCGTGGCCGCCGCGACCCTGCCGGCGAAGGTCGAGGCGTTCATGGTGTGGTCCGCGTAGAGCAGCAGGCAGACGTCGAAGTCGCGGGCGAGCTGCTCGTCCGGCTGCTTGCCGGTCAGCGAGTACAGGAAGTTGGCGGCCAGCGACTGGTCGTCCCGGGGCTCGATGGCGTCGCCGCCGGTGCGCAGGCGGTGGAACGCCGCCACGACCTGCGGCGCCAGCGCGACCAGCTTGTAGGCCTTGCGGAGGTTGGCCTCCGAGCTCTCGTCGTCCACCGTCGGGTCGAGCGTGGCGGCCGCGGAGACGACCGTCCGCAGCACGGTCATCGGGTTGGTGTCGTCGCCGAGCGTGGAGATCAGGCGCACCAGATAGGGGTCGAGCCGCTGCTCCGACCGCAGGATGTGGTGCTCCTCGTCGAGCTGCGCGCGGGTCGGCAGCTCCAGATGGTGCAGCAGGTAGACGGTCTCCTCGAAGCTCGCGTGCTCCGCGAGGTCCGCGATGTCATACCCGCAGTAGAACAGCTTGCCCTGTTGGCCGTCGATGTCGGAGATGCTGGTCCGGGCGGCGACAACGCCCTCGAGCCCCTTGCCCTTGTTCTCGGCCATATCGCGATTCCTCCAGGTCGTCTCGAGGACGAGTCACTACGCTATTGTGCCCCCTCCGGCGCCATCATCCCGTGCGGTATTGCCTGGTCCGTTCTCCCTGGGCGGCGCCGCCGGGAGGGTTCGGCGGCTCTCACCGGCGGTACGCTTGCCCCGCAGAGGTCGCGCGGCCGGCCCCCTGTCGCCGTGCGCCGCCAGAGGTTCTTGAGGAGGAGTTTCCAGATGGCCCATCGTGTCACCTTCATCCCGGGAGACGGGGTCGGCCCCGAGCTTTCGGAAGCGACCCGGCGTGTCCTGGAAGGCACCGGGGTGGAGTTCGACTGGGACGTGCAGGAGGCCGGCGCGGACGTCATCGAGAAGTTCGGCACGCCCCTGCCGGAGCCGGTGCTCGAGTCGATCCGGGCCAACGGCGTCGCCATCAAGGGTCCGCTGACCACGCCGATCGGCACGGGCTTCCGCAGCGTCAACGTGGCGCTGCGCAAGGAGCTCGACCTGTTCGCCTGCCTGCGCCCCTGCAAGTGGTACCAGGGCGTGCGCTCGCGCTACGAGAACATCGACCTGGTGATCGTGCGCGAGAACCACGAGGACCTCTACGCCGGCATCGAGTTCGAGCAGGGCACCCCGGAGGCCAAGCAGGTCATCGACTTCCTGAACAGCATGCAGGACCGCCGCATCCGGGACGACTCCGGGCTGTCGATCAAGCCGATCTCCATCTGGGGCACCCGCCGGATCGCCAAGTTCGCCTTCGACTACGCGCGGACCTACGGCCGCAAGAAGGTCACCGCGGTGACCAAGGCGAACATCATGAAGCACACCGACGGCCTGTTCTACGCGGTCAGCCGCGAGGTCGCCAAGGAGTACCCCGACATCGAGTACGACGAGTACCTGGTCGACAACATGTCGATGCAGCTGGTGCAGAAGCCGGAGAACTTCGACGTGCTGCTGCTGCCCAACCTGTACGGCGACATCATCTCGGACCTGGCCGCCGGCCTGGTCGGCGGGCTCGGCGTCGCCCCCGGCGCCAACTTCGGCGACAACGTCGCTGTCTTCGAGGCGACCCACGGCTCGGCACCAAAATACAAGGGGCAGAACAAGGTCAACCCGATGGCGATGATGTTCTCCGGCGTGCTGATGCTGCGCCACCTCGACGAGGGCGAGGCGGCGGACCGGCTCGAGCGCGGGCTCGCGGCGGTCATCATGGGTGGGCATGACGTCACCTACGACATGAAGCCCAACCGCGACGACCCCACCGCGGTCGGCACCAGCCAGGTCGCCGACGCGGTGATCGCCGCGATGAACGCGGGAGCCTGACCCGGAGACCGGCACGCCTCCACACCGCAGCGGAAGGGAGTGCAACAGCATGAAGGTCACTGTCGTCGGCGCCGGCAAGTACGGCTCCACCACGGTGCAGCGCATCGCGGAGAAGGGCATCGCCGACGAGGTCGTGATGACCGACATCGTCGAGGGCCTCCCGCAGGGCCTGGCGCTGGACATGAACCAGTCGCGGCCGATCGAGGGCTTCGAGACGCGCATCGTCGGCAGCAACGGCTACGAGGAGACGGCTGGCTCGGACGTCTGCGTGATCACCGCCGGCGTGCCGCGCAAGCCGGGCATGAGCAGGATGGACCTGCTGGAGACCAACGCGAGGATCGTGGGCGAGGTCACCCGCAAGCTGGTCGAGGGCTCGCCCGACGCGGTGCTCATCGTAGTGTCCAACCCGCTCGACGAGATGACCGCACTGGCCGCCGAGGTGTCCGGCTTCCCGCGTCAGCGGGTCATGGGCCAGGCGGGCATGCTCGACACCGCCCGCTTCAAGCACTTCGTCGCCGAGGAGCTCGGCACCAGCCCCAGCAAGGTCGAGGCGATGACGCTCGGCTCGCACGGCGACACCATGGTGCCGGTGCCGAGCATGGTCAAGGTCGACGGCAAGCCGCTGACCGAGCTGGCCGACGCCGAGACGATCGAGCGGATCGTGCAGCGCACCCGCGACGGCGGCGGCGAGATCGTCGCGCTGCTCAAGGCCGGTTCCGCCTACTACGCGCCGTCCAGCGCGGCCACCGCGATGGTCGAGGCGGTGGTCAACGACAGCGGCGCGCTGATGCCGGTCTGCGCCTGGATGACGGGCGAGTACGGCACCGACGGGGTCTACCTCGGCGTGCCCGCCAGGCTCGGCCGCGGCGGCGTCCAGGAGGTCGTGGAGCTGCCGCTCACCGACGAGGAGCTGGCCAACCTGCGCGAGGCCGCCGAGGCCGTGCGCTCCAAGCAGGCGGACGTCATGAAGCTGGTCTGACGCCTACTGCGGCGTGCCGGTGCCGTTGCTGCACGGCGCGCCCGGCTCGGGTGTCTGCGGGCCTTGCCGGTACTTGGAGACGAACTGCGTCAGGCCGGCGTCGCCCGAGCTGTGGAACCACTCCTGCACCCCCCAGCCCGAGGCGACCACCGGGGCCGGCAGGCCGGGGTAGGGCGACACCAGCACGAACTGCTGGCTGCGTGCCATGTTGGCCAGCACGTCGACCTGCGCCTTCGGCAGATTGGGCTGGTAGGTGATCCAGACAGCGCCGTGCTCCAGCGAGTGCACCGCGTTCTCGTTGCGGACCGGCTGCGCGTAGTAGCCGCAGTTCTGCCAGACGGGGTTGTGGTCGCCGCCGACCGGCGGGTTCTGCGGGTAGCGGACCGCCGAGCTGGTGTGGTTGCGGCTCAGCCCGCCGAAGGTGGTCACCTTGCCGTAGCCGGCGGTCGTCGGGTTGTTGCCCGGGCGGTTGGCCACCAGGGCGATCACCACCACCGCGATCACCACCACCCCAGCAACCACCGAGGCGACGATCGTGCGCCTGCGACGTTCCTGCCGCCGCCTGGCGGCCGCCTTCCGCGCGGAGCCGCTGACCTTCTTGCCGCCGCCCGGCCGCCCCGCGCCCCCCTGCGGCC
>DASVXQ010000238.1:0-7229 GCA_036392615.1 Actinomycetes bacterium
CTGACCCAGGCGATCACCGCTGTGTTCCTCGACCCGCTGGTCGCCCTCGGCGCCGCCGAGCTCGCCCCGCCGCACCCCGCCCCGCCCGGCCGCTGCCGCCTCGGAGCCACCGCCCGCGCCATCGTCGGCTCCGCCCTGATCGCCGCCGGCGAGCCCATCCCCCGGGAGGAGGCCCCGATGAACTGACCCGGACGAGCGTGGCCGTGAGGGCCAAGGCGGCTCCCGCCGCCTCGTTCAATCCAACAGTGAGAGCTGGTCGCCCTGGGGCTCCGGCGGGTCGGTCGTCGGTGGTACCAGCCGGCCCTGCGTCTCCTGTTCGTGCTGGCGCTCGGGCGGCCGCGGCAGGGGATGGCGGCGCTTGGCCGCGCCGACGCGCTCGGCGATCGCCCGCTGGGTCGCCTTGGGCGCGTTCGAGCCGCGGTACATGCGCCGGTAGCCCTCGACCAGCTCGGGGTACTCCCGCTCGAGCCAGGGCATGAACTCCTCCTTCACGCCCGGCCGGAGGTGCAGGGTGATCGGCGAGACGTGGCTCGCGCCCGCGTCCGCCGCCGCCCGCACGACCTCGCGGAGCTGCTCGGGCGAGTCCGAGATCCCCGGCAGGATCGGCGCCACCAGCACGCCGGTGGGCACGCCGGCGCTGTTCAGCCGCTTGACCGCGTCCATCCGCGCGCGGGGGTGCGGCGTGCCCGGCTCGCTGCGCTTCCAGACCTCCTCGTCCAGCGTGCCGATCGACAGGTTGGCGGTGAACCCCGCGCTGTCGACCAGGTCGGTGAACAGGTCGAGGTCGCGCAGCAGCAGTGGCGACTTGGTCAGGATCGAGCAGGGGTTGGCGTAGTCGCGCATGGCCTCCAGCACGCCCCTGGTCAGCCGGTAGCGGCCCTCGCAGCGCTGGTACGGATCGGTGTTGGTGCCCATCGCCACGTGGGCGCCCTTCCAGCTGCGCCTGCGCAGCTCCCGCCGCAGCACCTCCGGCGCGTTGACCTTCACCACGATCTTGCGCTCGAAGTCCTCACCCGCCCCCATGTTGAGGTAGGTGTGGCTCGGGCGGGCGAAGCAGTTGTGACTGACGACGCCGTTGGCGATGAAGTCGCCCGTCCCGGTGGTGATGTCGTACATCGGGAGGTCGATGCCCAGCGGCTCGATCGAGGTGACCCGCAGCGGCGCGTCGTTCTTGATGGCCTGCCCCTGGATCGTGCGCTTGCGCGTGATCGCCGGGTCCACCGTGTGGAAGAAGCGCAGGTGCTGCCGCACGCCCCCCAGCAGCCGCACGGAGATGAGCGGCTCCCGCCGCTCCGGCCTCGCCGGCGTCTCGATGACAAAGGGAAAGGCGAATCTTCGTAGGCACGAGCTGATCTGCGCGATGATGGTCTCGTCGCTGTTGGAGATGCGCAGGACTCCGCCGGAGTAGCTTCCCTCGGCGTCGAAGATGCCGGCGAGAAATCCCTTGCGCCATTCGTCGGACACCCACCGCGGCCAGCCCACGATCTCCTTGATGGTCGCCACAGGTTGCTGTGCGTCCGCACCGATGGCATGCATCGCCTTGCGTGCGCCGATGGCCTCCTGGAAGACGAATTCCCTCGTCGCCATCCCCATGGCGGCCAAGTAGTTCCTGGTCCTCTGAAGGCCCTGAAGGTCCACCAGAGCCAGGCGGAACCGGTGAACTTCCCCGGGCCCAGTGGCTCGGGTCACGGCAACCGATCCGAGGCACCCACCGCCGCGGATCATGCCGCAGAGATACCCACGGCGGTACTCCGACCCATGGTCAGGCTGCGAAGCGAACTTGCCCGTGCCCAGCAGCTCATTGTTGACGGTCAGATGGGGTCGCCGATTTGGGCCCCACTCGGATCCGGTGACGTACTTCCATCCCCGGCCGGCGGTCAGGAACCGGTGGTCGCCGCTGGCGACCAACTCCGTCCCGTCCTCCAGCGTGACCCGGTACGCGGGCTTCACCGTCGACCAGTGGTCCAGCACCTCGGTGATCGCGTAGCGCCGGTACTTGCCGTCGAATACCGTCCCGTAAACCGCGTCCCCGGTCCGAACGTCGGCCAGCGGCTTCGTGCGGCCGTCCGCCATGAGGATCGGCGCACTGCCCTCCTGGCAGTATACACATGCATGCAAACATCCTCGGTACACATTGATCGTCCACTCGAAGCCGAGGCGGCTGGCTGGCGGGACGCGGTTGAGGATCGACTTTGCCTCGACCTCGTAGAAGGTGATGCCGCGGAACTCGGGCGTGTCGAAGGTGCGGACGGTGGCCGGCGTGTCGAACAGTGGCAAGTCGACCGGTTCCTTCCGCTCTCCGCGCAGGTCACCAAACGTCCGCATGTCGGACAGCCTAGAACACGCGTTCGAGCGTGGCAACGAAGTTTCCGCCGCCGAGCGCGTCGGGCCGCGTTCCTGACGTGGGGCGTTGGACCGGTCAGGCCTGGTCGCTGGCGCCGAAGCCGGTGTTGCCGTCGGCCTCGTAGCGTTCGTTGGTCCTGACGTTCTCGACCATGCGCTCGAGCCGGCGGATCGCCTGGAGCAGCACGCTGATCGGCACCTTGACGTGGTCGGGCACGCAGCCGGCGTGCAGCACCCGCGCGTCGTTGGTCATGAAGACCACCCGGTGGTCGACCGGGCGGTCGCAGATGAGGCATCTGATCCGGTGATGGACCATCGTCGACGACGCGATGATGGTGATCCGGCCCGCGTGCTCGTCCATCAAAGACTTCCGCTTCCTCGCGGCGGGTGCGTCCCGCCCTGATCCTGCCGCCTCTCCGCTGCGGCATCAAGGCTACAGCGAAAGGCCGGGGTCGATACGATCCCCCCAGCAGCGGCGGCCGAGGAGGGTGCCATGACCACGATGTGGAATCAGGCAGCGGAGGCGATGTCGCCGGACCAGCGGGCGGCCGTCCAGACCGAGCGGCTCCGCGCGCTGGTGACGCGGCTGCTCGACTCGAGCTCGCTGTACCAGGAGCGCCTCGGGGTGGCGGGGGTCGAGCGGGGCGAGACCGTCGGCCTGGACGACCTCAGGTCGTTGCCGTTCACCACCAAGCGCGACCTCTGGGACCGCTACCCGTGGGGCATGCTCACCATCCCGCGCGAGCAGGTCGTCCGGGTGCACGGCTCCTCCGGGACCGGCGGGCGGCCGACGCTGGTCGGCTACTCCCGAGGCGACCTGGCGATCTGGGCGGAGGTCTGCGCCCGCTCGCTGGGCTGCGCCGGCGCGACCCCGGGCACGGTGGTGCACGTCGCCTATGGCTACGGGCTGTTCACCGGCGGGCTCGGGCTGCACGGCGGTGCCGAGCTGATGGGCTGCACGGTCGTGCCGGCCTCGTCCGGCCAGAGCGCCAGGCAGGTGGTCCTGCTGCGCGACCTCGGCGCCGAGGTGCTCTGCTGCACGCCCTCCTACGCGGCCCGACTCGGGGAGGTCCTGGTCGAGGAGGGCGTGGGCCTCGGCGAGCTGCGGCTGCGCGCGGGCGTGCTGGGCGCGGAGCCCTGGACGGAGGCGATGCGGGTCAAGATCGAGGGGCTGCTCGGCCTGGAGGCGCTCGACATCTACGGGCTGTCGGAGATCATCGGGCCGGGGGTGGCCTGCGAGTGCCTGGAGGCGCAGAACGGCCTGCACGTGAACGACGACCACTTCCTGGTGGAGGTGGTCGACCCCGCCGACGGCGAGCCGCTGCCGCCCGGGGCGCTCGGCGAGCTGGTGTTCACCACGTTGACCAGGGAGGCGACGCCGGTGCTGCGCTACCGCACCGGCGACATCGCCTCGCTGGACCCGTCGCCGTGCCCCTGCGGCCGCACCCTGCCCCGCATGTCCAAGGTGGTCGGCCGCGCCGACGACATGCTGGTCATCCGCGGTGTCAACGTGTACCCGAGCGAGGTGGAGGCGGTGCTGCTCGCCGAGCCCGACCTCGGGGCGCAGTACCTGCTGGTGGTCGACCGCACACAGACGATGCCGAACCTGGTGGTGGCCTGCGAGCTGGCCGGCGGGTCCGCCGGTGGCGAAGGGCACGAGCGCACCCGCGCCGCGGTCACCGCCGCGCTGGAGCGGCGCCTCGCGCTGCGTCCCGAGGTGCGCGTGCTGCCCGCCGGCACGCTGCCCCGCACCGAGATGGGCAAGGTCCAGCGCGTGGTGCAGCGCACCGCCGCCCACGACCCGCTCCAGGGGCTGGGCCCGTAGGGCGCCCGTGTGGACAATCCGGTGAGCGCCCGTGTGGACAACCGGTCGGCGGCGTCGGGTCGATGTGGCAGACTCGCCGGCATGCACCCCAAGTTCCTCCTTCACGACCTCAACCCGGCGCAGCGCGGAGCCGTCGAGGCGACCACCGGACCGGTGTGCATCCTCGCGGGGGCGGGGACCGGCAAGACCCGGGTGATCTCGCGTCGGGTCGCGTACGCGATCGCCACCGACGCGGTCCACCCGGGCCACGTGCTGGTGGTCACCTTCACCGAGAAGGCGGCCGGCGAGATGCGCGAGCGGCTGGCCGCGCTCGGCTTCCCGGGCGTGCAGGCGCACACCTTTCACGCGGCGGCCTGGCGGCAGCTCCGCTACTTCTGGGGCCGGCTCTCCTCCAGCCGCCTCCCCGAGGTCCTCGAGTCGAAGGCGCAGCTGCTGGTGCCGTTGCAGCGCAGCCTCCCCGGCGGCTACAAGTTCACCGCCGTCAAGGACCTCGCCGACGAGATCGAATGGGCCAAGGCGCGCCGCATCCGCCCGGACAGCTACCAGGACTCGGTCGACTCCACCCGGTCGGCGCCGCTGCCGCCGGACCTGTTCGCCGGCCTGTTCCGCCGCTACGAGCGTGCCAAGGAGCGCTCCGGCCGGATCGACTTCGAGGACATGCTGGCCCGCATGCTCGAGGGGCTCGAGACCAGGCCGGACGTCGCCGAGGAGTTCCGCGGCCGCTACCGCTGGTTCTCGGTGGACGAGTATCAGGACACCAACCCGCTCCAGCAGGCGCTGCTCGACGCCTGGCTGGGCGACCGCGACGACCTGGCCGTGGTGGGCGACGAGGACCAGACCATCTACACCTTCACCGGCGCCTCCAGCGAGTACCTGACCGGCTTCCGGCGCCGATTCCCCGCGGCCCTGGTGTTCGAGCTGGAGCAGAACTATCGCTCGACCGCCCAGGTGCTCGGCATGTCCAACCGGCTGCTGGCGCGTGGCGGAGGTCGGAGGCCGAAGCGGCTGGTGGCGACCAGACCCGACGGCCCGGAGCCCAGGGTGGTGGCGTTCGAGTCGTCCGACGCGGAGCTCCACGCCCTGCTCGCCGAGATCCGCCGGCTGGCGGACGAGAAGGTCCCGCTCGACGAGATCGCCGTGCTGGTCCGCACCAACGCCCAGATCCCGCCGATCGAGGAGGCGCTGGCCGCGGCGGGGATCCGCTACCAGGTCCGCGGCGAGCTGTTCTTCCGCCGCTCCGAGGTGCGCCAGGCGCTGCGGCTGCTGCGCTCCAGGTCGGACCGGGCGTCGGGCGGCGGGCTGGTCGACGCCATCGAGGCGATCTGGTTCGAGCGCATGGACTTCCGCCGCGACCAGGAGCCGGACGGCGAGGAGGCACGCCAGCGCCACGCCAGCCTGGTGAGCCTGCTCGGCATCGCGGAGCGGCTGGAGGCGTCGGCCGAGCAGGTCGACGTGCAGGCCTACCTCGCCGAGGTGGAGCGCCGCGCCGCCGAGGAGGCGGCCGGCACCGGCCGCGGGGTCAACCTGCTGACCTGCCACCGCGCCAAGGGGCTCGAGTTCGACGCGGTGCTGCTGCCGGCCCTGGAGGAGGGCCTGCTGCCGATCCGCCAGGCCAGCCTCCCGGCCGAGCTGGAGGAGGAGCGCCGGCTGCTCTACGTGGCGCTCACCCGCGCGCGGGTCCATCTCTGGCTGGCCTGGTCGGCGCGCCGGGTCGGGCCTTCGGGCCGCGAGCAGCCGCGCAAGCCGTCGCGCTTCCTCGACGACCTGCTGCCGCCCGGAACGCGCGTGCGGCCGCGGGCGGTGGCCGCGGCGGTGGACCGCTCCAACGGGTCACGCGCCCAGCCGCCTGACTCGCCGCTGGCGCAGCGTCTGCGCGCCTGGCGCCGCGAGCGCGCCACCCAGGCCGGCGTGCCCGCCTACGTGGTGTTCAACGACCGCACCCTGACCGCGCTGGCGGAGCGGCGGCCGCGCAGCCGGGGCGAGCTGCTGGCGGTCGAGGGCATCGGGCCGGCCAAGCTGGACCAGTTCGGCGACGAGCTGCTGCGGCTGATGGAGGATCCCGGCGAGGGCTGACCCCGCCGGAGGCCTGCTCGTGGCCGGTCAGGCGCCGGCGCGGCCCTGCTCGCGTTGCGTGCGGGTCAACGCGGCCGCCGCCGGCTCGGCGTAGCTCAGCCGGACGAGCTGGTCGTCGTCGAACTCCAGCGTGGTCACGCTCGCCAGGCTGCAGCGCCGCCTGCCGGGGAAGTGGCCCAGGGGTCGGCGCTCGAAGGCGAGCCGGGCGACCCAGATGGGCGCCTGGTGCGAGACCAGCACGACCTGGGCACCGGGGAACTGCTCCCTGGCGTCGGTGACCACCGCCTGGATCCGCTCAGCCAGGTCGACGTTGCGCTCGCCCCACGAGGGCGTGTCGAGGTCGCGCAGCTTCCACCACAGGGCGGGGTGGCGAAGGATGTACCAGCCCAGGCCGCCGGCCACGCCCTCGAACATGCTGCTCGCCTCGATCAGGCGGTCGTCCGCGCCCACCTGGAGGCCGTGGGGCGCCGCGATCGCCGCGGCGGTCTGCTGCGCCCGCTCCAGCGGGCTGGCGACCACGCGCTCGAGCGGCACCGACTCGAAATAGCGGGCGAGCAGCTCCGCCTGCGCCCGGCCGCGGGCGGACAGGTTGAAGCCGGGGAGGCGGCCGTACAGCACGCGGTCGGGATTCTCGACGTGCCCGTGGCGGACCAGATGGATCGTGGTCTTGGGCACGGTTCGGGTCCTCGCGATCGTTCGGCGGCTGACGCTCGCGCATGGTACAGCCAGCCGACCCGGCTCGCCGTCGGGTCGGCGAGGGGGGTGTGGACAACGCCGGGCAGGTTGCTTGCGGAGCGGTCACCATCACTCCAGCGATGGCGACCGGCGGGGTCGCGGCGGCGATCCGAGCAGCGCGGGAGGGACGATGCGGCGGGGTGCAGCGGCAGGCGGGCAGGCGGGAGACATGCCTGGTTCGACCGTCCTTGGCTGGGTCGTGCCCTGGACCGTCGAGGGGTGTCCGGCCCTGGGGCACCTGGCGTGGTTGGCC
>DASVXQ010000239.1:0-40722 GCA_036392615.1 Actinomycetes bacterium
CGCGGCCTGGGAGAGCAGCTGAGCGACCACCGGGCTGGCGGCCGAGGCGGTGAGAACGGTGACGCCGCCAGGCGCGACCACGATCGCGCCGTAGACGTCGCGGTCGGTGATGGCGGCGCGGGCGGCGGCCTCGTCGGTGTAGCGGTGCACGTCGAAGGCGTTGCCGCGCCGGCCGAGCTGGCGCTCGATCGAGGCGGTGGCCTGGGGCGGCCCGGCGACGCCGATGGGCAGGTCGCGCGGGGCCAGCCGCGCCGACGGCCAGGCGAACGCCATCAGCGCGACCGCCACCACGACCGGGACCAGCACGGCCGCGGCAACCAGGCTCCGCGGACCCCGGCGGGTGGTGGAATCCATGGGTCGCAACATCGCTCCAACTCCTGAAACGAATGATCGTTCTCTTTTCTGCAGGGTCTCGCGGAGCTCCCCGGTTGTCAAGATCGAACGTTCGTTTTATATTCTGGACATGCCACGTGTCTCGCAGGCGCACCTCGACGCCCGACGGCAGCAGATCCTCGACGCCGCGCGGCGCTGCTTCGTGCGCAACGGCTTCCACGCGACCTCGATGCAGGACGTGCTCAGCGAGGCGCAGCTGTCCGCCGGGGCGGTCTACCGCTACTTCAGGTCGAAGGACGAGATCGTCACCGCGATCGCCAGCAACTCGTTGCGGGAGATCGTCGGCGCGCTGGAGCCTGGCGACGACGGCGCCATCCCGCCCGTCGAGGATGTGGTCGCCCGCGTCACCGCGGCGATCGAGCACCTCGGCGAGACCCAGGACGCGCCGAAGCTCGCCATCCAGATCTGGGGCGAGGCGGTGCGCTCACCCAAGGTCTTCGAGAGCTTCCGCGAGGCGCTGGAGGGCATCCGCTCCGCGATGGCGCGCCAGGTCCAGCGCTACCAGGACGAGGGCCTGATGACCCGCGACGTCCCCGCCGCCGAGGTGGCCCGCGTGCTGGTGGCCATCGCCGCCGGCTTCATGGTCCAGTACGGCCTGATGGGCGACGTCGACGCGCGCATGTTCCGTGACGGCGTCCGCGCGCTGGCCACCATGCGCCGCTGACCCGCCCACTGGGCGGTGAAGCCGCCGTCGATGGGCGACAGGCCGCCCGCCGGCCCGCCTCGGGTGACACAAGTCGTCTCGCCGGTGAAGCCAGCTGTAACGCGACGGCGGCGTGGACGGTCTGCATCATTGCCGGGCATGCCCAGCTCGGAAGCGTTCGGCCGCCTCGGCGGTTCAAGTAACAGAACTGATGGAAGGGCTGGTTACCCCCTGCTTGCATAGCTTGTACATTGATGGCGCTTATGTGATTCATATACCGCCCTACCTGTTCCCTTCGGCAGCTTGCTCTTCGGTTCGGCCCTGGCGCGAACGACGGAAAGGAGACGGGATGACGAAGCGGTGGGACCCGTCGTTGTGGGCGAGCAAGGTACCGTTCGGGCTCGGCGAGCAGCGCCCGAACAATTACCTGGAGATCTGGAAGGCGATCCGGGAGAACAGCGACAACCTCTCGTACGCGCTGCGGATCCTCAATCACGGTGTCTGCGACGGCTGCTCGCTCGGCACCCGCGGCATGCGGGACTGGACGCTCGACGAGATCCACCTCTGCAACATCCGCCTGCGCCTGCTGCGCCTGAACACCATGCCTGCAATCGATAGCACGCTGCTGCGCGACGTCTCCGGGCTGCGCGGGAAGTCGAGCACGGAGCTGCGCGGGCTCGGGCGGCTGGCCTATCCGGTGGTGCGGCGGGCAGGCCAGAAGGGCTTCGAGCGGGTCAGCTGGAGCGCCGCGCTGGACCAGGTCGCCGCCAGCATCAAGGCCTCCAGCCCCGAGCGGCTGGGCTTCTACCTGACCAGCCGGGGCGTTCCCAACGAGAATTACTTCGCGGCGCAGAAGGCCGCCAGGGCGATGGGCAGCAACGCCATCGACAACGCCGCGCGCGTGTGCCACTCCCCCAGCACCGTCGGCCTCAAGGGGACGGTCGGCGTCGCGGCGACGACCTGCTCCTACTCCGACCTCATCGGCACCGACGTGATCGTGTTCGTCGGCTCGAACGTCGCGAACAACCAGCCGGTGATGATGAAGTACCTCTACCACGCGAAAAAGGAAGGCGCCAAGATCGCGCTGGTGAACCCCTATCGCGAGCCGGGGATGATGCGCTACTGGGTGCCCTCCAACTTCGAGAGCGCCATCTTCGGCACCAAGATCACCGACCGGCATTTCCCGATCAACGTTGGCGGGGACGTCCCGTTCCTGAACGGTGTGCTCAAGCACATGATCGAGAACGGCTGGGTCGACCAGGACTTCATCGAGCAGCACACCGTCGGTTTCGAGGACGCCGCCGCCACGGTCGCGTCGCAGTCGTGGGAGGAGCTGGAGCGGCGCTCGGGCGCCTCCCGCCAGGACATGCTCGACCTCGCCCGGATGCTCGGGGAGGCCCGCAACGCCGTGCTGATCTGGAGCATGGGCGTGACCCAGCATGAGTTCGGCGAGGACAACGTCCGCGCGATCATCAACCTGGGCCTCACCAAGGGCTTCGTCGGCCGCGACAAGTGCGGGCTGATGCCGGTCCGCGGCCACTCCGGCGTGCAGGGCGGCGCGGAGATGGGCGCCTACTCGACGGTGTTCCCCGGCGGCGCGCCGATCGACGAGGCCAACGCCCGCCGGTTCAGCGACCTCTGGGGCTTCAAGGTCCCCGAGAGCAAGGGCATGACCGCGGTCGAGATGATCGACGCCGCCCACGAGGGCCGCCTCGACGTGCTGGTCAGCTCCGGCGGCAACTACCTCGAGGTGCTGCCCGACCCGGAGTACGTCGCCACCGCGCTGGAGCGGGTGCCCATGCGGGTGCACATGGACATCGTGCTGTCGAGCCAGATGCTGCTCGACCCGGCCGACACGGTGGTGCTGCTGCCGGCCCAGACCCGCTACGAGATGGCCGGCGGCGTCACCGAGACGAGCACCGAGCGGCGGGTCATCTTCAGCCCGGAGATCCCCGGCCCCCGCATCGGCGAGGCGCGGCCGGAGTGGGAGGTGTGGGTCGACCTGGCCAAGCGGGTCCGGCCCGACCTCGCCGAGCAGGTCCACTACGACTCGACCGCGGCCATCCGCGAGGACATCGCCCGCGCCATCCCCTCGTACGACGGCATCCAGCACCTCGCCAAGGAGGGAGACCAGTTCCAGTACGGCGGCCCGCACCTGGCGGCGGGCTGGAAGTTCCCCACAGCGGACGGCAAGGCGCACTTCTCACGGATCGCCCTGCCCGACATGGAGGTCCCCGAGGGCCACTTCGTCGTCACCACCAGGCGCGGCAAGCAGTTCAACAGCATGGTCCACGAGCTGGAGGACGCGCTCACCGGCGCCGCCCGCGAGGCGGTGATGATCAGCGCGGCCGACGCCAAGCGCCACGGCCTGGCCAACGGGGACAGGGTGGTGCTGCGCAGCAACCTCGCCGAGTACCACGGCCGCGCGCTGATCGCGCCGGTGCAGCCCGGAAATCTCGAGATCCACTGGCCGGAGGGAGAGGTCCTGATCGACTCGAGGCGGCGCTCCCCCCTGTCGGGCATCCCCGACTACAACGCGATCGTCTCGATCGAGCGCGAGACGGCACCGGAGCCGGCCGCCGTCTGAGCGCTGCAAGTCCAGCAAGTGCTCGAGATCCCTATCACGGAGGTGGGGAAATGTCGTCGGTGACAGAAGCGCCGCCCAGGAACCGTTGGGGCATCGCCGCCGCCGGAGTGGTCATGCAGCTCGCGCTCGGAGCCGTCTACGCCTGGAGCGTGTTCGTCAACCCCCTGCGCGACCGCTTCGACTGGAGCCGTACCCAGGTCACGCTCACGTTCACCATCAGCATCTTCATGCTCGGCGTCTCCGCCTACTTCGGTGGGCTGTGGATGAACCGCAAGGGCCCGCGGGTCGTCGGGATGGCCGCCGGCGCGCTCTACGGCATCGGCGTGATCCTGGCGAGCCAGTCAGCCGGCAAGCTCTGGCTGCTGTACCTGAGCTACGGGTTCATCGCCGGGATCGGCCTCGGGCTCGGTTACATCGTCCCGGTAGCCACGCTGGTCAAGTGGTTCCCTGACAGGCGTGGGATGATCACCGGTATCGCGGTCTGCGGCTTCGGTGGCGGGGCGGTGCTGACGGCACCGATCGCCAAGGCGTTGATCAGCAGCGTGGGGGTCCTGTCGACCTTTGCCTACCTCGGCATCGCCTACCTCGTGATGGTCGTCGGCGCGGCCTCGTTCATGACCAACCCGCCGGAGGGATGGAGGCCGGCCGGGTGGGAGCCGAGCGCGGCCCAGCAGACCCAGCGCTCCGCCAAGGACTACCTGCTCCCGGAGGCGCTGCGGACCTGGCAGTGGTATGCACTGTGGGCGCTGCTGTTCCTCAACGTGACCGCCGGGATCTCGCTGATCTCGCAGGCCTCGGACATGACCCAGGAGATCACCGGCGCCAGCGCGGCAGGGGGCGCGGCACTGGTCAGCCTCATCTCGATCGCCAACGCCTCCGGCCGGTTCCTGTGGGCGTGGCTGTCGGACTTCATCACCCGCAGGTGGGTGTTCCTGACGATGTTCGCGCTCCAGGCGGTGCTGTTCCTCCTGCTGCCCCAGGCGCGCCCCTACGCGCTGTTCAGCCTGCTCGCGTTCATCATCATCACCTGCTACGGCGGCGGCTTCGGCACCATGCCGGCGTTCGCGGCGGACTACTTCGGCCCGAGGAACGTCGGCACCATCTACGGCCTCATGCTGACCGCCTGGGGGTTCGCCTCAGCGGTCGGGCCGCTGCTGCTGTCGACCCTACGGGATGCGAGCGGCTCCTACACCCAGCCGCTGATCATCATCGCGGTGATCATGCTGGTCAGCATCATCGTGCCGTTCATCGTCCGGCCCCCGCGGCCGCAGATCGAGGCCAAGGAGGAGGTCGCGCCCAGCCCGGCCTCGTCCTAGTCGCCTGACCCTCGCGGCGCCGCGGTGCCGCTCCCCTCGGGGAGCCGGCGCCCGGCGCCGCCGGCGTTCCGGCTCGGCCCGGCGCGGGATGGTACGCTCGCGCTGCCGTACCGGCGGGTGTAGCTCAATGGTAGAGCTCGAGCCTTCCAAGCTCGTGACGCGGGTTCGATTCCCGTCACCCGCTCCACTTCCCGCCGCTGGCCAGCGGGAGGCCCGCCGGAGGCGGCAACTCCGATCGACGGCTACTGAGAATTGCCCGGTCTCACTTGATCCTTGACGGATCGGCCTCGGATGATCCTTGCCACATCCCCAGAGGTTCCTAGAGGTTCTTGCGCCGGTTATGGGCGGTGTCGGACCCTCAGCGCCGCTTCCGGTGGATCGTTCCCCGGATCACGCCTTCCAGGTCAGCCGTTGGTGCGCTGGGCATCGTTGAAGGCCTGATCGACGGCGTGGGCGAAGTCGGCCATCGAGTTGAACGCCAGGTTGTAGGTCCACTGCTCGGTGGGTTCGGGGGTGGCCCCCCAGCCGGGGCGGTCGTGGCGGCGATTGATCCAGACCGACGGCAGGCCTTCCCGCTTGGCCAGAACGTGATCGTGGAACAGGCTCTGGGCCACGTGCAGCAGCTGGGTGCGGTCGACGCCCAGCCCCGCAAGCGTGTCGCCGAGGGCGCGGAAGTGGTTCTCGGCGGGCTTGTAGGCGCCGACGTCCTCGGCGGTGATGATGGCCGCGAAGTCGCCGTGCAGCCGCTGGTTGCTGGCGGCGAAGCCGTCGCGGTGCACGTTGGACAGGATGATCAGCTGGTAGTGCTTGGCCAGCCGGGCCAGGGCGTCTGCGGAGTCGGGGAACGCCGGCCAGTCGGGGACCGAGTTGCCGAGCCGCTGCGCCCACTCGTCGCTCACCGGCCGCCGCAGCTTGCCCCCGGTGCGACGGAAGGCGGTGGCCAGGACGTCGGGGTACAGCGCTGTCGGGGTCTCCCGCTCCACCGCTGCCTCGTTGTCGGCGTACGCCAGCAGAAGGTCCTCGTTGCTGAGGTCGAGTCCCTGTTCGCGTGCCCACGGGGCCAGCACGGCGGCGATACCGGCCTCCCAGTCGATGAGGGTGCCGTAGCAGTCGAAGCTGAGCGCCTTGAACTCGGTCAGGTCCAGGTCGGTGGTCATGGTGTCCTGTTCCTTTGCGCAGTGGGTGGTTGGTCAGGCGAAGGTCTCGGCCGACAAGATGTCGGTCAGGTCCCAGCGTGGCTCCCCCATCGCACCGCGTACGCCGGCCGAGCGGCGGCTACGGCTGGATTTCCACCTCCGCAGCGATCACCACGCAGAGGTTCAAGGGAAGCGTGGCCACGCCAATCGCCGTCCGAGCATGCTGGCCCACGTCATCGTCGTACAAATCGACGATGAGATCCGAGAACCCATTGATGACATTCGTCGTCTGGCCGTAGCCCGGTTCGGCGTTGACCATCCCGTGCACCATCAGCCATGCGGTCACCCGGTCAAGATCCCCCAAGGCTCGCTTGAGGCTTCCCAGCACCGACAGCGCCGTTTCGCGGGCCGACGCTTGCGCCTCCTCCAACGAGACCTCGGCAGGGACCTTGCCGAAGGGTCCAGCGGGTGAGCCGTCCGGCGCGAGCGCTCCATGCCCTGACACGAATGCCCGATTGCCGCGCACCCGGACCCAGCTGAACGAAGTCCTGATCCCGGGCGGCACCTTGGCAGCTTCTGGGAGCACAAGGCCCAACTCGTCAAGTCGCTGTTCGATCCGCACGTCAAGGCACCCCCTCGCACTTGGGTCCGTGCGGTCATACGCGAGGCCGCACCGCCCATGAACCATGTCAACCTGCAGCGCCGCCTCCCCCGCCCTGCCTCAGGCTGGCCTGGGGACCGGGGCGAAGGCGGAGAGCTTGAGCCAGCGAGGGACGGCGCGGCGGGCCTGGGCGGGGCCGTGGAGGTTGAGGGCACCGGAGCGGAGCGCCTGCGCCCAGGCGAGATCGCCGCGCCAGATCAGGGTGAGGGTCCGCAGGTCGGTCTCGATGGTGGCGGTGACCGGGAAGCCGGGGTCGGTGTCGCACGGGTCGACGCCGGCGCGCGTGATCACCAGCCACCAGTCGCGACCCGGAGCGGGCACGTCGGGGAAGCTGAACCGCAGCACGGTCCGGCCGGGCGGGACGGCGTCCATGTCGACGTTGCGGTGGACGTCCCACATCAGCAGGTGCGGGTCGAGGTCCTCGTCGCCGAGCTCGGGGACCCAGCGGATGCCCCACTGGCCGAGCGCCTCGACGATCGGGCGGAGCTCCTTGCCGGCCGGGGTGAGCGCGTAGGTGACCCGCTTGCCGTCCTCGTACCGCTCGACCACGCCCGCGCGGACCAGCGTCCGCAGGCGGGTGGACAGCAGCGCCGGCGACATCCGCGGCACTCCGCGCCGCAGCGCGTTGAAGTGCTGGCTGCCCTCCAGCAGCTCGCGGATGACCAGCAGCGTCCAGCGCTCGTCCAGCAGCTCCATCGCCTTGGCGACCGGGCAGAACTGGCCGTAGGCACTCATCGCGATCCCCCCTCCCCGGGCACAAGCCAAGCGCCTCGTGCCGCCGAGGGTATGGGACGGCGGCGCCGCTGCCTAGTACAGAACCTGTACCGGCTGGCTACAGATCCAGAACTGGCGGCAGCCCCTCGGCGCGACCGATGCTCGCTCGGGTCAAGCTCGATCGAGCCGAAGGGAGCAGCGATGACGACCATGGGAACGCAGGCGCCGGACCTGGTGGCGGTCAAGCGCCGCCAGCAGCGGACCTGGACGAGCGGCGACTACGCGGCGGTGGGCACGCGCATCGCGCCGATGGCCGAGCGCCTGGTCGAGGCGGCCGACCTGCTGGCCGGCAGCAGGGTGCTCGACGTGGCGACCGGCAGCGGCAACGCCGCGTTGGCGGCGGCCCGCTGCGACTGCGAGGTGACCGGCATCGACTACGTCCCCGAGCTACTGGAGCACGGACGCGCCCGCGCGGCGGCCGAGCGGCTGCCGGTGGAGTTCCTCGAGGGCGACGCGGAGAACCTGCCGTTCCCCGACGCCTCGTTCGACGCGGTGCTGTCGGTCCTTGGCGTGATGTTCACCGCCGACCAGGAGCGCGGCGCCGCCGAACTGCTGCGGGCGTGCCGGCCCGGCGGGGTGATCGCGCTGGCGAACTGGACCCCGTCCGGCTTCGTGGGCGAGATGCTCCGCACCGTGGGCGGCCACGTGCCGCCGCCGGCCGGGGTGCGGTCGCCGACGCTGTGGGGCACCCGGGAGCGCCTGGAGGAGCTGCTGGGCGACGGCGTGTCCAAGCTGACGGCGACCCCGCGCGAGTTCGTCCTGCGCTTCCGCTCGCCCGAGGAGTTCCTGGCGTTCTTCCGTGCCAACTACGGGCCGGTCCACCAGGCCTTCGCGGCGCTGGACGAGGCCGGGCGCGAGCGGCTCGGCGACGACCTCGTCGCGCTGGCGCGCGGGCACGACCGCGCGCCAGGGCCGTCGGTGGCGATGCCGTCGGAGTACCTCGAGGTGATCGCAATCCGCCGCTGACGGGAACCAGCGGGGGCCCCGCCGGCCTGTGCCGCCGGCGGGGGCCGCCTGGCTTGGAGCGCGCGGCGCTACGACTCGAGCGTCGCCGTCACGGTGATGCGCAGGTTGTTCCGCAGCGCGTTGGAGATCGGGCAGCCCTTCTCGGCCTCCTCCGCCGCCGCCTGAAAGGCGTCCTGGTCGAGGCCTGGCACCACGCCGCGGACCTCCAGCGCCGAGCTGGTCACCTCGAAGCCGCCGCCCTGCTTGGCGTCGAGCGACACCGTTGCGGTCACGTCCAGCCGCTCCGGCGGCGTCTCGCCGCGGCCGAGCGTCGCCGAGAACGCCATCGCGTAGCAGGCGGCGTGGCTCGCGGCCAGCAGCTCCTCCGGGCTGGTGCGCCCCTCGGGCTGCTCCACCCGGGACGCCCAGGTCACCGGGTACTTGCCGATCCCACTGCTGGCGAACTCCAGCTCGCCGCGCCCGCTCGGGAGCGGGCCCTCCCAGTGCACCCTCGCCTGCCGCTCAGCGGTCGCCATCGTGGCTCCTTTCGCATCGGTCCGCCTGGCTGCACCGCAGAGCAAACTCCACGCCGGCCAATTCGGCAAAGTGGCGCGGCGACGGCGGGTCAGGGGGTCGCCGGCGGGGGCTCAGGACGCGGCGCGCGGAGGTACCCCACCTGCTCGGCGTACCAGGTGACCCCGGCGACGTGCTCGACGATCTCGCGGATGGTCCAGGCGTCGCCGCGTGGCTGGTCGAGCGCGGCCTGGTCGAGGCCGCGCAGCCGCAGCGCGTACACCTGGCCGAGCCGACGCAGCCGGTTGCGCGCCTCGTTCAGATCGGCCTCGGTGAACGGCGCCCAGTCACCGGCCAGCGTCACCGTACGGCCGTGCCAGGTGTCGGGGAGCGTCTCGGCGTCGGCCAGCAGCGCCTCGATCTCGGCGAGGTGGTCGACCAGATGGTCGGCGATCCGCCGGACCGCCTTGTGCGGGGTGAAGATCGTCCCGCCCGGGAGCTCCCCGGTGGGCTGGCTCACCCGGGCGCGGCCGTCCCAGGCGTACCAGCTCGCCGCCAGCTCCAGGCAGCGCTCGACGGCGTCAAGGATCAGCTCGGCCGGGCCCCGGCGGACAGCCGTGGCGGTCATGCGTTGGTCCTCCCGCGTCGGTGTACTGGTCCGCGCCCAACCTAGAACCGCAACGCTTCGGCGGGGGCCGAACCGGGCGCCGGCGCCGCTAGAGTTGGCGGGCCAGCCCAGATGGGAGGTCGGATGCCGAATCCAGTCCTGCTGCTCATCGACGATTCCCGGCCCCCGGCCCGCGCCGAGGAGGAGCTCCGCAAGCGCTACGGGGCCGACTACCAGGTCGTCAGCGCCGCTTCGGTCGGCCAGGCGCTCGGCCTGCTCGACCGGCTCCACCACGAGGGACGGCAGGTGAGCCTGGTGCTGGCCGCCCAGTGGCTGCCCGGCGTGACCGGAACCGAGCTGCTCGCCAGGGTCCGGCGGCTCCACCCCACCGCCAAGCGGGTGCTGCTGATCTCCTGGGGCGACCAGTCGAGCTCGGAGCCGATCCTCCGGGCGACCGCGCTGGGCCACATCGACGCGTACGCCGCCAAGCCGGTGACGACCCCGGACGAGCGCTTCCACCGGGTGATCACCGAGCTGCTCGACGAGTGGGCCAGGTCGCACCTGCCCGGGTTCGAGGCCGTGCGGGTGGTCGGCGAGGAGTGGGCGCCCCGCTCGCACGAGATCCGCGAGCTGCTCGGGCGCAACGGCATCCCCGCGGGCTTCTACCCGGCCGGCGGCGCCGAGGCCAACAGGTTGCTGGAGCAGGCCGGGACCGCCCCGCCGCGGCTCCCGGTGCTGGTGCTGTTCGACGGGCGGGTGCTGGCCGACCCGTCGAACTCGGAGATCGCCGAGGCGCTGGGCGTGCGGACCAGGCCCGGCGGCGACAGCTACGACCTGACGGTGATCGGCGCCGGGCCGGCCGGGCTCGCCGCCGCCGTCTACGGCGCGTCGGAGGGCCTGTCCACGGTCGTGCTGGAGCCGGAGGCGATCGGCGGGCAGGCCGGCACGAGCTCGATGATCCGCAACTACCTCGGCTTCCCCAACGGGGTCAGCGGCGAGGACCTGGCGGTGCGGGCCTACACCCAGGCCTGGAACTTCGGCGCCGAGTACGTCTACGGCAACCCGGCCACCGGCCTGCGCGCCGACGGCGCCGAACTGGTGGTCACGGTGGCCGGCGGCGAGGAGGTCCGCAGCCGTGCGGTGGTGGTCGCGACCGGCATGTCCTACCGGCGGCTCGGCATCCCCGAGCTCGACGGGTTCACCGGCGCCGGGGTGTTCTACGGCGCGGCGACGGTCGAGGCGCCGGCGCTGCGGGGCCGCGAGGTCTACGTGGTCGGCGGCGCCAACTCCGCCGGGCAGGCGGCCATCCACCTCGCAAGGTACGCCGCGCGGGTGACCATGCTGGTGCGGGGCGGCTCGCTGGCCGCCGGCATGTCCGACTACCTCGTCCGCGAGATCGCCTCCACGCCGAACATCGAGGTGCGCCGCCGGGTGGTGGTCACCGGCGGTGGCGGCGACGGCCGCCTGGAGCGCCTCACCCTGGCCGACCTGGACGCCGGGACCACCCAGACCGTCGAGACGCCGGCCCTGTTCGTGCTGATCGGCGCCGAGCCGCGCACGCAGTGGCTGCCGGATGCGATGCGGCGCGACCGCTGGGGCTTCGTGGTGACCGGGACCGACCTGCTCCAGGACGGCCGCGCGTCGGCCGGATGGCCGCTGGAGCGGCCGCCGAGGTACCTGGAGTCCAGCCTCCCCGGGGTGTTCGCGGCCGGCGACGTGCGGCACGGCTCGGTGAAGCGCGTCGCCTCGGCGGTCGGCGAGGGCTCGGTCGCGATCCGCCTGGTCCACGAGTACCTGCGCGACGGCTGACCGCCACGGCGCGGGCTAGTCGTCCCGCCGTGGCTGGTCCCTGGAGCGGTCGGCGATCACGTCGGCGGCCACGTCCGCGATCCTGCGGTGGCTGATCCGCGCCCAGGTCCGCAGCAGCTGGAACGCCTGCGCGGGCAGCAGCCGGTCACGCTCCATCAGCATGCCCTTGGCCTGCTCGACCACCACGCGGTTGTTCTGCGTCCTGCGGAGCCGGTCGGCGCGCTCCTGGGACCGCCCGGCGGCCAGCCCGAGTCGCAGCAACCGGCTGAGGGTCGCGCCGTGGGCCACCGCCGCCTCGACCTCCTTGTCGCTCCAGCGGTGCCGGCGGAACGAGACCAGCTCGACCACGCCGGCCGCCGTGGTGTCGCCCGGGTCCTCCTCGTCGGCCAGCACCGGCACGGCCAGCACCCCGCGCGAGCGGTAGCTGGCCGCCACCCAGCCGAGCCGCTGCCAGCGCACGTCCCCCTCGAGGTCGTCGGTCCACACCGGCCCTACCTGCCTGGCGGCATCGACTGCCGGCCCCTCGTCGAGGTCGACCTGGAGGGTCTCCATGGTGCCGACGCCACGGTCGGTGGCCGCCACCGGCCGCAGCACGCCGCCGCCGTCGACCATCAGCAGCCCGGCCGCGTCCACCCGCAGCAGCGCGGGCGTCGACTCGATGGTCGCCGCCAGCAGGCGCTGCAGCGCTCCCTGCTCCCAGCCGGCCTTGCCGCCGGGCCGCGGGCGCTGGATCTCGGGGTCCGGCGCGGAGGGGACCAGCGGCATGGTGGGTTGCAGCACCCACGCCACGCTCAGCGGCTTGCCGTCCTCGTCGCGGGCGACGCCGACACTGGCCGTCACCGCCAGCGGCACCCGGTCCCAGTGCCGCGGCATGAGGCGCAGGTTCAGCTGGTTCGGGGCGTCGTCGCCCGCCGCCGACGCGCCGTGGGACAGGGCGTTCAGCATGCGGCGCACCCGCTCGCGGTCGTTGAAGGCGACCAGGCTGGGCAGCGGCTTGCCCGTCAGGAACCTGGCTGGCACCCCGAGCATCTCAGCGACCCGGCGGTTGGCCGCCACGATGGCCCCGAACCCGTCGGTCAGCAGGTAGGCGACCGGCGCGGTGTCGAACCAGCGCTGCCAGCGGCGGCGCTCGTCGTCCAGCGCCCGCCCCATGCCGGCGAGCTGCGCCGCGCGGGCCTCCAGCTCCTCCTCGCTGGCGCGCAGCTCCTCGAGGGCGCTCTCCAGCTCGGCCAGCATCTGCTCCCGCCAGGCCGGGTCCGCCGAGGTCGCGCCGGTCTCCTCGGTCAGGCGCCGGTGGAACTCCTGGAGCCCCGCCCGGAAGGTGCCGAGCTCAGCGCCAAAGGCCTCCTGCGACATGTCCTACCTCCACTGGCCTTCGGGCACTTCGGCGAGCGGCCCGGGCGCCATGCGGTAAGTGTAGATGGTGCGGAGCGGGGCGCCGGGTGCAAATCGGCTTGCCGGCCCGGCTCGGGGCCGCGATCATCCGGCCATGGACGAGCCGAGCGAGATCCTCGACAGCGGGCCGGTGCGGCTGCGGCGCTGGCGCGCCGGCGACGCCGACACGGCCTACCGGGTGGTCACCGAGTCGCTGGAGCACCTGCTGCCCTGGATGCCGTGGGCCAGCGGCTACGACCACGACCGGGCGGTGCAGTTCACCGCGCAGTGCGAGCAGGACTGGGCGTGCGGGGCCGCCTACCAGTACGCGATCACCACCGGCGGCGCGGTGGTGGGCAGCTGCGGGCTGATGCGCCGCATCGGGCCCGGCGGGCTCGAGATCGGCTACTGGCTGCACAAGGACTGGACCGGCCGCGGGCTGGCCACCTTGGCCGTGCGGGCGTTGCAGCACCAGGCGTTCGCGCTGCCGGGCATCGACCGGGTCGAGATCCACCACGACGCGGCCAACACCGCCAGCGGCGCGATCCCCCGCCGCCTCGGCTACACCGAGGTCGAGCGGCGCGGCTCGCAGGACCCGAGCGCGCCCGGCGAGGTCGGCACCATGGTGGTGTGGCGGCTCACCCGGTCGTGACCCGCCCGGCGGCGACCCTCACGCCGGGAAGGTGTTGATCTTCTCCGGCACCACGCGGACGATCAGGCGGGTCTCGCCCTCGGGGTCGGGCGGCGGGTCCTCGCCGACGTACTTGCGGGAGAGCGTGACCGGCAGCGACTTGTCGGTGTCCTCGGTCAGCTCGGCGGTGCCGCGGATCTCCACCGACTCGTAGGGGTTCGCCAGGTCGAACAGCGTGACGCTGACCCGCGGGTCCCTGGCGAGGTTGCGGGCCTTGCGCCGCCGCGCGAGCACGGAGAACAGCACCGAGTCGCCCTCGCGGGTGACCCACACCACCGAGCTCTGCGGCCCGCCGTCGGGGTTGATCGTCGCGACGGTGGCGAAGTTCCTGCCGTCCAGAAGCCTGCGCGCCGCCTCGTTGAGTGTCACCGCCACGACCTGGTCCTCTCTCGATCGGCCCGTTTCCCGTTCGCCACAACCATCCCTTGTGCCCCGCCTGTTCCCACGCCACACCGGTGGTGGCCCTGTACGGTGCTGTCCGATTCAGCTTCCAGGAGACCCGGCCGCTGGGCGTCACGCGCGCCTACCTCGGCGTCGACGTGTTCGAGGGCGCCTGCCCGTACGACCACACGCGGCTGACACCGTCCTGGGGCGGCAGCATGTTCGAGGCGCTGATGGCCGCCCTGTTCCTGCCCGAGGAGCGCTGGGGCCCGGCGACCTGGGGCGTCAACCATCCGCTCACCATGCGCGCCCAGATCCGCCACGGCCTGGTCCAGGCCGGCTACGGCTACTGGGGCTTCTCGCCGGCGAACGTCCCCGAGGGCGGCTACACCGTCTACGGCGTCGGCGCGGTCGGCATGGATCCCAACGGCAATCCCTCCAACGAGGACAGGACGCTGGTGGAGGCGGGCTTTCCCGGCTGCCCCAACCGCGAGCCCCAGCCCGAGCCGCCGCCCTCCGCGTACATCAACGGCGTGGTGACGCCCCACGCCGCCTTCCTGGCCCTGCGCTTCGCGCCGGCGGAGGTGCGCGCCAACCTCCAGCGGCTGGCGAACGACTTCCCCGGCCTCTACGGGCGGTGGGGCTTCCGCGACAGCGTGAACGTCGACACCGGTGTGGTCTCGGGCTCCTACCTCTCGCTGGACCAGGGCATGATCATGGCCGCGCTCGGCAACGCGCTGGCGGATGACATGCTGCGCAAGGCGTTCGCCTCGCCCGAGTTCGAGTCCGCCCTGCGGCCGGTCCTCGGCGTCGAGGAGTTCGGCGCCGACCCGCGCGGCTGCACCATCAGCGGCACCGACGCCGACGTGCTCGCCGGCGGCCCCGGCGACGACCGGCTCGACGGCGGGACCGGCGCCGACTTCCTGGAGGGCGGCGAGGGGCGCGACCGCTGCGTCAACTCCCCCGCGGGAACCGACGGCTGCGAGGCCTGACGCCTCGCCGTACCCGCGATCCGGCCGGGCCGCGGAACCGCGGCCCGGCCGGATGGTCTCGCGCCTAGGGAATGGTGTCGCGGGTGTCGCCCTCGGCCGCACGGAAATCGGTCGCGACGTCGTTGTTGCTCGAGCCGCCGCTGAAGTGGTCGGCGCCCGGCCCGCCGGTGAGCCGGTCGTCGCCGCTGCCGCCGCTCATGACGTCGTCGCCGTCGCCGCCGGACAGGATGTCGTTCCCGCTGCCGCCACACAGCAGGTCGTTGCCGCCGGCACCGCCGAGGGTGTCGTTGCCGTTCTGACCGAAGGTCATGTCGGCGCCCGCGCCGCCGGTCAGCGTGTCGTTCCCGCCGCCGGCGACCCTGACCGTCACCTGGACCGAGCCGGTCGCCTGCCCGTCACGGACGGTGACCGTCACCACCGCGGTGCCGGTGCGCCCGGACACCGCCCTCGCCGTCAGCGTGCGGTTCGAACCGCTGCCGCCGAAGGTGACGTTGCCGTTCGGCACCAGCGCCGTGTTCGACGACGAGGCGGTGAGCGTCAGCGCCGACGACGCGTTGTCGGCGTCGGCCACGGTGAGGTTGACCGTGCCCGAGCGGTCGTCGCTGCCGCAGCTGCCACCCTTGGCCACCGCCACCGTCGGCGCGTCGTTGACCGACGTGACCGTGATGGTGACCGTGGCCGAGCCGGAGTTGGCGCTGCCGTCGCTGGCCCGGTAGGTGAAGGAGTCCGTGCCGTTGAAGTTCGCCGCCGGGGTGTAGCTGAACGACCCGTTGCCGTTCAGCGTGAGCGTCCCGTGGGCCGGCCCGGAGCCGACCACGGCGGTCAGCGCGTCACCGTCGGCGTCGCCGTCGTTGGCGAGCACCCCCGGGGCGGCGACCGTCAGCTGCGTGTCCTCGGCCGTGCTGTAGGCGTCGTCGGCGGCCGCGGGCGCGTCATTGGCGGCCATGACCGTGATGCCGACCGTGGCCTGGTTCGAGGTGGCTCCCCCGTCGTCGGCCCGATAGGTGAAGGAGTCGGCGCCGTTGAAGTTCGGTGCGGGCGTGTAGCTGAACGAGCCATCGGCGTTCAGGGTCAGAGTCCCGTGGGCCGGCCCTGACTCGACCGTGGCGGTCAGCGCGTCGCCCTCAGGGTCGCTGTCGTTGCCCAGCACGCCTGGAGGCTCGACCGTCAGCTGGGTGTCCTCGGCGGTGGTGTAGGTGTCGTTCGCCGCTGTGGGCGCGTCGTCGACCGAGGTGACGGTGATGGCGACCGTGGCCAGGTTGGAGGTTGCGGTGCCGTCGCTGGCCCGGTAGGTGAACGAGTCGCTGCCGTGGTAATCGGCCGCGGGGGTGTAGGCGAACGACCCGTTGGCGTTCAGCGTCAGCGTGCCGTGGGACGGGCCCGACCCGAGCACGGCGGTCATGGGGTTGCCGTCCGGGTCGCTGTCGTTGGCGAGCACGCCCGGTACCGCGGCCGTCAGTTGCGTGTCCTCGGCCGTGGTGAAGGCGTCGTCGGCGGCCGTCGGAGCCTGATTGGTGACGGTGGTGTTCAGCAGCACGGAGACCCTGTCGATGTTGGCGTCCGCGACCGCCAGGTCGGGGCGCCCGTCAGCGTTGAAGTCCGCGACCGCGACCGAGTCGGCGCCGCTGCCGGCGGTGAAGCTGCTCGGGCCGCTGAAGCTGGCGGCGGCCCCCCCGGTGAACACCGAGACGCGGCCCAGGTTGATGTTGGCGACGGCCAGGTCCGGGTCGCCGTCGCGGTTGAAGTCGCCGGCCGCGATCGAGTTCAGGCCACTGTCGGCGGTGAGGGTCGTCGGCGCGCCGAAGCTGCCGCCAGGTCCGCCGAGCACCACCAGCACCTCGCCCGGGGAAAAATCGGCGGCGGCCAGATCGGGACGGCCGTCGGCGTTGAAGTCGGCCACCGTCACCGAAACGGGGTCGGAGCCCATGGCGACCGTCTTCGGAGCGCCGAAGGTCGCGCCGCCGCCGCCGAGCAGCACCAGCACGCTGCTCCCGAACTCGTCGGCCACCGCCAGGTCCGGGTCCCCGTCGCCGTTGAAGTCCCCCACCGCGATCCCGGCCGGTCCGGCGGCGGTTCCCACCGTGGTCGGCGCGCCGAAGGTGCCTCCTGGGCCGCCGGGCAGCACCAGGATCTCGCCGGTGATCCGGTCGGCGACCGCCAGGTCCGGGCGGGCGTCGTTGTCGAAGTCGGCCGCCGCCACCGAGTACGGGAAGCTGCCCGCGGGGAAGCTTCCCGCCGAGCTGAAGCCACTCCCGGCGCCGCCGAGCAGCACCGAGACGGTCGCGTCGAAGCCGTTCGCGACCGCCAGGTCCGGATCCGCGTCGCCGTTGAACCGCCCCACCGCCAGCGAGAAGGGGAAGCCGCCGGTGGCGAGATTCGTCGGCCCGCTGAAGCTGCCGCCGGCGCCGCCCTCCAGGATCGAGACGTTGTCGGAGAGATCATTTGCGACCGCGAGATCGGGGTTGTTGTCGCCGTTGAAATCGGCGGCGACGACCGCAGCGGGGCTGTCCCCCGTCACGAAATTGGTCGGACCAGAAAATGTCACCGGCGCCTGCGCCAGCGCCGCCAGCGGCGCGCTGGAGGAGCCGCCCGAAAGGCCGAGGCCCGTGCCGGAGAAGGTGCCCAGCGCAAGGAGCACCGCCACCAGCAGAGTGAGGAACGCGAGGACGGCGAAACGAATGAATCGCATGTGGCCTCCTTGGCACGCGACCGGTGCGTCCTGGAGCTGCAGCGATGGAGCAGCGCACGACGAATCCGCGTCCCGGTGCGGTCGCGGCCCACAGCCGGGCCAGCGAAACGCTCATCTGGAGCCAGGGATAATCGGCCGGATCGGCCGTTGCGCCAGATCAGTGCGTCGCCGGCTTCTCCGCGCCCAAGCCGAATCCGAGGAAATGCCGCAGTCGCGCGGCGGAGTCTAATCGCTCGGGGATTCAATCCCTAATCGGCGACCAGTCGTTATAGATCGGGACGAAATGCCATGAGCAACGCGGCCCGGGCGGGCCGGCCGGCATTTCCTGAGCGCCGAGGATCCCCGCCCGACCGCCGCTCAGGTGCGGTCGAGGTAGGTCAGCACCGCCAGCACGGGGCGGTGATCGTCATCGGTCTCGGCCAGGCCCAGCTTGGTCAGGATGGCCCGAACGTGCTTCTCCACGGTGCCTTTGGTGACCCACAGACGCCGCGCGATGCCCGCGTTGGAGCGGCCCTCGCCATCAAGCCCAGCACCTCCCGCTCCCGCGCCGACAGCACCCCGAGCGGGTCCCGCCGCCGCCGCGCGGCCACCAGCTCACTCACCACCGCGGGGTCCACCACCGACCCGCCGCGCGCGATCCGCCCCAGCGTGTCGAGGAGCTCCTCCACGTCGCTGACCCAGGTCTTGAGCAGATAGCCGACGCGGCCGCCGCTGGCCAGCAGCTCCATGGCGTGCTCGACCGCCACGTGCGCCGACAACACCACGATGCCGACCTGCGGATGGGTCTGACGGATGGTGCGCGCCGCGGCCAGCCCCTCGGTGGTGTTGGTCGGCGGCATGCGGATGTCGACCAGCACCAGGTCGGGAGGCTGCTGGCCGACAGGTCGAGGAGCTGCTGGGCGTCGCCGGCCTGGCCGAGGACCTGCATGCCGGAGCGGTCGAGCAGGCTGGCCAGGCCCTCGCGGAGCAGGACGTCGTCGGCGATGATCACCCGCGGCTGGCCCATCGAGAGACCCCACGTCCTCGGCTGTCGTCGCTGGATTCCCGGTCTGCCTTCCGATTATCGGCCAGCGGCGCGCGCGACACCGCATGGTGGCTGGCAGGAATCCGCGAAGGTCGGGGTAGCGGGTGGCAGCGGTGGTAGCTGTCCACTGGGAACCGCGACCTCCGGGGGAAGGAGCATGAGCATGATCGGCCGCACAGGCGTTGTGAGGCGATGGCGCGAAGAGGGCGCGAGTCGGCGCCGCGGGACGCTCGCCGCGGCGGCGGCCGCCGCGGCGGTCGCCGCGGTCGTCCTGACCGGTTGCACCAGCGACAGCCAGGCGCAGACCCCGACGACCACGCCCACGGTTGCGGTGGCGGGCGGGGCGCAGGGGCTCGAGCAGCAGTTCGTGCAGGTCGTCAGGCAGGTCGGCCCCAGCGTGGTGCTGATCCAGACCACCGCTGGACTGGGCTCGGGCATCATCTTCGACTCGCGCGGCGACATCGTCACCAACAATCACGTCGTCGCCAGCGGCAACAACCCGCGGGTCACCCTGGCCGACGGCAAGCAGCACGCCGCCAAGCTGGTCGGCAGCTTCCCGCCCAACGACCTCGCGGTGCTGCACATCGACGCCAGCGGCCTGCGCGCCGCGAGCTTCGCCGACTCCTCGAAGCTCCAGGTCGGCGACATCGCGTTGGCGATCGGCAACCCGCTGGGCCTCCAGTCGAGCGTCACCCAAGGGATCGTCAGCGCGCTGGGGCGCACGGTCAACGAGGACAACGGGGTCGCGCTGCCCGGCGTGATCCAGACCAGCGCCGCGATCAACCCGGGCAACTCCGGCGGCGCGCTGGTCAACCTCCAGGGTCAGGTGATCGGCATCCCCACGCTGGCCGCCACCGACCCGGAGCTCGGCGGCAGCGCCGCGCCGGGGATCGGCTTCGCGATTCCCAGCAACACCGTGCGCAACATCGCCAGCCAGCTCGCCAGCCAGGGGAAGGTCACCAACTCGCACCGTGCCTTCCTGGGCATCCAGGTGGCGGCCACCACCTCCGGTGGGGCGCTGGTCGCCCAGGTCCAGTCCGGCGGCCCGGCCGCCAAGGCCGGCATCCGCACGGGCGAGCTGATCGTCGAGGTCAACGGCACCGCCACGCCGGACCTGGGCACCCTGGCCGAGGTGCTGGCCGGGCTGAACCCCGGCCAGACCGTCAACGTGGTGGTGGAGAGCCCCGACGGAACCAGGCGGACCGTCAAGGTCACCCTCGGCCAACTTCCGGGCTAGGACGGAGAGGTGGAGCGTCCGGAGCCGGGCTCGACCGGCAGCTCGACCTCGAGGGTGGTGCCCTGGCCGGCGGGGCTGTGGACCGCGATCGTGCCGCCGAGCGCCTGGACCCGGTCGGCCAGGCCGATGAGCCCGGAGCCCCGGCCGACCTCCGCCCCGCCGGCGCCGTCGTCGTGGACCAACAGGTGCAGCCGGTCGGCGGCGGCGCTGGCCTGGACCTGGACGGCCGCGGCACGGGCGTGCTTGGCCGCGTTGGTCAGCGCCTCGGAGACGACATAGCAGGCGGCCACCTCGACCGGCTCGGGCAGCCTTTCCAGCACGGACAGCTCCAGCTCCACGGGTGGATGCCGCGCGAGAGCTCCCGAAGGTCCTCCACCGCGGTGCCGAGGTCTGCGGCGAGCTGGTCCAGCTCGGCCCGCAGGCCCTCCTGCCCGGCGGCACGCCGGCCTGGATGGCCCTGATCTCCAGGCCCAGCGAGACGAGCTGCTGCTGGACGCCGTCGTGCAGGTCCCGCTCGATGCGGGTCGCCGCCGGTCAGCTCCCGGACCCGCTCGATGCCCTCCTGGCCGCGCTCGGCGACCACCTCGGTGGCGCCGAACTGACGGCCCAGGTCGGTGCGCCGCTGGAGCCAGCCGGTCTGCCCGCATGCGGTTCCACGACCTTCGGCATTAGCGCGGGCAACGCCGCTGCTCGGGATGGGCGCATCGCAAGATCGTGAGCGAGCTGCTTGGGCATACTCAGATCGGGATCACGTTGGACCTGTACTCGCACGCAACCGCTACGCTGCAGCGCGACGCCGTGGAGGCGTTCGAGGGGCTGTTAGGTGGTACGGAAGGTAGTAAACCGGGCTCCGAACAGGGTCCGGAGACGCAAAGCCGCAGCTAGCGTCCGTAGCTCAGTGGAGAGAGCGGCGGACTTCTAATTGGAGCGGAGTTGTACGCCGACGTCCAGAGCCGTCCACCGCCGCAGGTAGAGCAGGGTTTGCGTCCAGCGGCGTCGATCCGAGTCCGTTGAGATCCAGCCAGTTGGTGGTCAACTTGGCAGTCAGACGACGATCTCCCTGCCCAAGCTGCGCCGGCTTCAAAACAGTTGAGGCGGGCGTCCCCCACCTGGCGGGTTGAATTCCCGTCCGCTTCCGCCACCAGCACGTGGAGGTGGCTCCCCGCCGATCCGCAAGCTCCTGCAGACCCGGTAAGAGCAGTCCCGCCAGAGCCACCCGCCAAGTGGGGCTGCCTGCTTGGGCGCGGCTCACCAGGACGGCGAGCACCTCATGGCGCGCTTCTTGTGGTAGGCGATCGATGCGACCGCGAAGCTCGTCGAGCCGGAGTCGCCGGCACAGGAGGCCGTCTGGAACCAGATGGCTGTCGATCGTGAGGGCTCCGGGAGGTCTGGGTGCGCCAGCGTTGCGACCATACGGACAAGGGGCGCCTTGGGCACTCTGGGAAGCCCCACAAAGGGGGCATCGCCGTGCTCTCGCGCGATCGGCGCTGGTCGATGGCCCCCATCCTGTCGGTGCATATCACGGCGCTGACGTGCAACCCGGTCGGCAGACAGGTCCCCGAGGTGCGCGACCGAACCGGTCAGGGAGGACGCCATGCAAGCGCCGATCACCCTCGCCGTCATCGGGGCTGGGCCCAAGGGGCTTGCCATTGCGGCCAAGCGTGCGGCCCTGTCCGAGATGGGGTGGGAGGCGCCCAACCTCGTGCTGATCGACCGGGCGGGTGTCGCCGCCAACTGGTCCGGTGCGTCCGGCTTCACCGACGGCCGCCAGCCGCTCAACACGCCCCCGGAAAAGGACGTTGGCTACCCCTACCCGCTCAGCTGGGGCCCGGACTCCGGGCAGGTAAACGATGCTTCACACCGCTGGTCCTGGCAGAGCTACCTGATCCATGGGGGCGGCCTGGCGGAATGGGTCGACCGCGGCCAGCCCCGCCCGAGCCATGGTGACTGGCATCGATACCTCCGCTGGGTCGCCGAGCAGCTTCGGGTGGAGCCGGTCGTGGCGGAGGTCGGCGGTATCGACTTGGCCGGAGGCCGCTGGCGTCTGTTGGGGAGGCGCACGGCCACTGGTGCGCGGCTCGACCTCGACTGCGACGGGCTGGTCCTGACCGGCCCGGGGACGCCGCTCCAGGTGCCGGGGCAGCCCGACAACCATCCACGCATCCTGGACGGCCGCAGCTTCTGGACGGCCACAGCGGAGCTCGCGGCGGGCGGCCCGGTCGAGGTGTGCGTGGTCGGCAACGGCGAGACAGCCGGCTCGATCACCACCGTGCTGCTCGGCCTGCTCCCGGAAGGCTCCGTCATCGAGCTGGTCTCCGAGCACGGCGTGCTCTACACGCGCGGCGAGAGCTACTCCGAGAACCGCTTCTACTCCGACCCGGACGCCGCCGGATGGCACCAGCTGGCGGAGCGCCACCGCCGCGAGTTCCTCAAGCGCACCGACCGCGGCGTGTTCTCGGTCCAGGTCCAGGAGGTCCTCGACCGCGTCGGGGTGGTCCGCACCCTCGCGGGACAGGTGACCCGATTGGAACCGGTGGAGGCCAAGGTGATCGTCGACGTCGACTATGACGGGCAGCGGGAGCGACTGGCCTTCGACTGGGTGGTCGTCGCCATAGGCTTCGACCCGCTCTGGTTCGTTCCCCTGCTCGGCCGCAACGTCCGAGAGGCGCTGGCAACGGCCATCGGCGTCTCGCCTGGCCGGCTGCCCGCCCGCGCGGCAATGGAACAGGCCATCGGCCACGACCTCTCGGTCACTGGTCTGCAACCCAAGCTCCACCTCCCGACCCTTGCCGGGCTCGCCCAAGGCCCAGGGTTTCCCAATCTCTCCTGCCTGGGCCTGCTGGCCGACCGGATCCTCGGCGTCTACACCTCCCGCCTCAGCCGTGCGGCCACGAGAGACTTCGGCCAGGAGGCCGCGACAGGCAGTCGTGGGTAGCACGAGTAGCGGACACCGCGGCCGCCGGTTGCGGTGTGGGGCCCGACGGTCACGCGGACGCTGAGAGCCGGGCGAGGGTTTGCTGGCGCCATCGTTCGGTTCTGGCGAGCTCGTTGAAGGTGTAGAAGTGGAAGCCGGCGACGCGGTCGTTCGGATCGGCGAGGCTCGGGGCGAGCCCTTCGACCAGGAGGCCGGGATGGTAGCCGCCGATGCGGAGCAGGTGGGGCAGCCAGGTGGCGTGGTGCTTGGCGAACCGCGCGGATGCCTCGACGCCGATGCGCGAGGAGATCCTGACGAGCCTGGCAGGGTCGAGCGCCCCGGGCACGCCGACGTGGACGGGCAGGTCGACGCCTCGCCGCCGGACCCGTCGGACCCAACCGGCGACCACCTTGGGGCGGAAGCAGATCTGGCTGACGATGTAGCTGGCGAAGCGGCGCTTGTCCCACATCGACTGGATGGTGACGTCGTCGTCGATGAAGGGATGGCTCTGGGGGTAGCCGGCGATCCCAACCCGCTCGAGTCGGCAGTCGGCCTCGGCCATCGCGGTCAGCAGGTCGAGCGCGCCCTGGAACCGGCCGGCAGGCTCCTTGACGTCGCCCGCGATGACGAACGCTTCCTGGATGCCGCGGTTGGCCAGCCGCTGGACGACGTCCTTGAGATGGACCTCGTCGCTGATCAGCCGGGCGGCGATGTGGGGGACGACGTGGCGGCCCTGCCCGGCCAGCGACTCGGCGACGGTGAGGGTGCTCGCCATTCCTTTGGACGGCGAGGCGGTCACGGTGATGGTGACGTCGTCCGGGAGGTGCTCCGCGACGCTGTCGGCGATGCCGTCGAGGGGAAGCACCTCATACCTTGGTCGCCGCAGGGCGGCGATGACGGCCTCCGCCTCCGCTGCCCGCATAGTCCAGCTCCCCGCGACACCGTCAGCGACGCTGCCATGGTGGCAGGGCTGGTTGCGCCATCAAGACGCTGGTTGCGGCATTGGCAACCCGCGGTACCGGCATCCGCGCTCAGGCGCTCTGGAGCCAGTCGACCAGGTGACCGGAGAAGGAAGCTCGGACGAAGACTCTGGTGGCCTGCTCTCGTTCCTGGAGCAGTACGGGAATGCGGGCGAGCAGGGTCTGCGCGCACTCGCCGTCCCGCCACGAGCGCGGGTGGAGGTCGAGGCCGCAACCCCGGCTGAGCAGCTCCCTCCGCTCGTCGCCGGCCAGCTCGACGACGGCGCGGTCCGCGCTGACGTCGACGACGGAGTGATGGAGGCCGTTGAGGGCCCGTTCCAGCTCCTCCACGATCGCCGGCGCGGAGCCCGGCTCGGCCACCACCAACCACTCGTCGGGGCCGAGCCACAGCGCCTCCCGACCGCCGGTCCGCCTCCAGGTGTTCGCCACGGTCGGGATCGCGAGCCCGAGGCGCGCGGCGGCCGCCGGATCCACGCGCAGGTTCACCTGCGTGAGGAACCGGATCTCCATGGCGCCAAACGCCGCGAGGTCGGCGGCCCGGTCGGCCAGCGGCGACCTGGCGAACGGAGGTACGCCGGCGATCGTGTCACCCATCGCGGCGAGCCCCCTCCGGGTCGTAGAGGACCGGCGCCGTGACGGTCGCGGCGATGGCCTCCGCGCCGGTCCCACCTGTCCGCGCGTACACGACCGAGCCGACCCGCTCCCGCCCTCGCTCCAGCAGCGCCAGCGCGAAGGTGCCGCCGAGCGCAGCGCTGCGATACGACGAGGTGACGTGGCCGAGCATCGGGACGGGCGGGGCCGCGCGGGCGTTCTCCGCGTCGACGAGCTGCGCGCCCTCCTGGAGCAGCGCGGCGCGGTCGACCGGCAGGAGCCCGACCAGGTGTCGGCGGTCGGGCCGGACGAGGTCGGCGCGGCGCAGCGAGCGCCGCCCGACGAAGTCGCCCTTGCGCAGGTTCACCGCCCACGACATCCCCAGGTCCTCCGGGGTGACGGTGCCGTCGGTGTCCTGCCCGACGATGATGAACCCCTTCTCCGCCCGCAGGACGTCCATGGTCCCGGTGCCGTAGGGCGTGATGCCGAACGGCTGGCCCGCTTCCAGCAGCGCCTCCCAGACGTGCCGCCCGTGCCAGCCGGCGATGTGCACCTCGAACGCCAGCTCGCCCGAGAAGGAGACCCGCGCCAGCCGCGCCGGCACGCCCGCGACCTCGCCGTCGCGCCAGGTCATGAACGGGAACGCGGCGGCGGAGACGTCGACGTCCGTGCCGGCCGCTCGCAGCACCTCGCGGGCGCTGGGCCCGGCCACGGCGATCGCCGCCCACTGCTCGGTCACGCTCGTGCAGTGGACCCGCAGGTCGGGCCATTCGGTCTGGAGCCACTCCTCGAACCGGGCCAGCACGCGCGCCGCCCCGCCGGTGGTGGTCGTCACCACGTAGCGGTCGGCGGCCAGGCGCATCGCGACGCCGTCGTCGAAGACCATGCCATCCACGCCGAGCATCAGCCCGTAGCGGATTCGGCCCACCTCCAGACGCGACATCGCGTTCGCGTACATGCGGTCGAGGAACACCGGCGCGTCGGCGCCGACGACCTCGATCTTGCCGAGCGTCGAGGCGTCGATCATCCCGACGCCGGTCCGCACCGCCGCGCACTCGCGCAGGACCGCCTCCTCCATCGACTCGCCGGCGCGCGGGAAGTACCAGGGGCGCAGCCACTGCCCGACATCCTCGAAGATGGCGCCGCGCTCGACGTGCGCCGCGTGGATCGGCGTGCGGCGGACGGGATCGAACAGGGCGCCGCGGAAGGGGCCGGCGAGCACGTGGTAGGCGACCGGCGACCATGGCGGGCGGGTGTTGGTCGGGCCCTGCGCCCCCGGACCGGCACCCAGCAGCTGGTTGACGACCTCGGCGGCGAGCGCACCCGAGGCGCGGCCCTGGTCGACGGCGGTGCCGATATACGTGAGCCGCTTCACGTGCTCGACGCTGCGCAGACCGGTCCCGAGCGCGGCGGCGACGTCGGCGACGGTCTGGTCGCGTTGCAGGTCGACGAAGTGCTCGGACAGGTCCTCGGCAGGCACGTACCAGCATGGCTCGGTGGCGGGAACCTCCCCGGCCGCTGCGCCGACCACCGAGAGCCATTCGGGGCCGCCATCCGGGACGAAGCAGCTCCGCTCGGTCGCGTAGCGCAGGCCGCCGCCGATCGCGCGGTGGAGCTGCGTCACCGGGTTCCAGCCGCCCGAGACGGCGACCAGGTCGGCCTCCAGGCGGGTGCGCTCCCAGCCGGCTCCGGTCACGATGGCCGCCGTGACGTAGCCCGTGCCCTCCGTGGCGGCGACCACCGCGCCCGCCATCACCACGAACCCATCCGCCAGCGCCGATTCCCGCGCCTCGGCCTGCGGCCGCACGTCGACGATCGCCACGACCCCGGCGCCGGCCTCACGCAGCGCACGGGCCGCGAGGTAGCCGGCGTCGTTGGTGGTGAACACCACCGCGCGCTCGCCGGGAAGCACGGCGAAGCGGTCGAGGTGTGTAAGGATCGCGCTGGAGAGCAGGACCCCTGGCCGGTCGTTGCCCGCGAACGCGATCGGCCGCTCGTGCGCCCCGGTGGCGAGCACGACGCGCCGCGCGCGGACATGCCACAGCCGCTCGACCGGGCGGGAGCGCTCGTGGACCACCACGGAGCCCGCGTCGTAGACGCCCAGGGCGGTGGCGTCCGTGAGCAGCGTGACGTCCGGAGCGCCGCGCAGCTTGGCGGCCGTGGAGTCCACCCAGGCCCATGCCGGAAGCCCGTCGATGGTCTCGAACGACCGCGCCATCCCGCCGAGCCAGGACCGCTCGTCGACCAGCATCACGCGGTCGCCCCGTCCGGCTGCCTGGAGGGCGGCCCGCAGGCCCGCCACACCACCACCGACCACCAGCGTCTCGACGTGCGCGTACCGGTGCTCGCTCGGCGGGGCGTCGACCCCTGGCCCGGGCAGCCGCCCGACCCCGGCGACCGGGGCGGCGGCGAGCCCGTCGACCAGCGGGACCATCGTCGCGGGGGCGATCAGGTCGAACCGCGGCGCGGATACCTCGACGAAGGCGCACGGCTCCTCGGGCCCGGCCGTCATCACCCCGCGGGGCCGCCGGAGCACCGGCGAGCGGAAGGTGCCGCCCAGGCCGTTGCCGAGCAGCGCCGACGCCAGCGTGTCGCCCTCCAGCCCCTGGTAGTCGCGGCCGGCGAAGGTGAACCGCAGCGGAACGCCGCGGTCGACCCGGCCCCCGGCGGGCAGGCGGCGCACCTCAGGGCTCCATGATCTGGTTGGTCGCGGTGTCCCGGACCACGTCGAACCAGCGCCGGCACCCGTACAGGTGGTTCCAGCGCTCCGCGAACGGGCCCTTGGGGTTGTCGCGCATGAACAGGTAATCCGCCCAGGCCGTGTCGTCGAGGGCGTCGGAGTCGGCGGGGTAGGCGATGCCGGCCTGCCCGCCGTAGCTGAACTCGACCTCGTCGCGTGGCCCGCACCACGGGCAGGGGACCAGCAGCATCAGTGGGCGACCGCCGCGGCGCCATGCTCGTCGATCAGCGCGCCAGTGGTGAACCGGTCGAGCGCGAACGGCGCCGCCAGACCCGCCGGCTCGCCCTTGGCGATGGTCTCGGCGAGCACCCATCCGGAGCCCGGCGTCGCCTTGAACCCTCCCGTTCCCCAGCCGCAGTTCAGGAACAGCCCCTCGATCGGGGTCCTGCCGATGATCGGCGAGGCGTCCGGGCAGACGTCGACGATCCCGCCCCAGGTCCGCAACAGCTTGGCGTGGGCGAACACCGGGAACAGCTCCAGCGCCGCCGCGAGCTGGTGCTCGATCACGTGGAAGGAGCCCCGCTGCGTGTAGGAATTGTGCGCGTCGATCCCGGCGCCCATGACCAGCTCACCCTTGTCGGCCTGCGAGACGTAGACATGGACCGCGTTCGACATCACCACGCAGCCGAGCACCGGTTCGAGCAGGACGGAGACCAGCGCCTGCAACGGGTGGGACTGCAACGGCAGCCGCAGCCCGACCATGGCGGCCAGCACCGAGGTGTGCCCGGCGGCAACCAGCGCCACGCTTCCGGCCGCGATGGTCCCGCGCGTGGTGTGGACGCCTTCCACCCGGCCGCCCGGGCCGCGGACGAAGCCGGTCACCTCGCAGTGCTCCACGATGTCGACCCCGAGGCGGTCGGCGGCGGTCGCGAAGCCCCAGGCAACCCGGTCATGGCGAGCGATGCCGCCACGCCGCTGGAGCGTCGCGCCGAGCACGGGATACCTGACGTCCGGCGACACGTTGATGATCGGGCAGAACTCGGCCACCTCCGCCGGGGTGAGCCATTCCCCGTCGACGCCGTTGAGGGCGTTGGCGTTGACGCGCCGCAGCGACGAGCGCACGTCGTTCAGGTCGTGGGCGAGGTTGAGGACGCCGCGCTGGCTGAACCGCAGGTCGAAGCCGAGGTCCTCCTCGAGGCCCTCCCAGAGCTTCAGCGAGTGCTCGTAGATCCCGGCGGAGGCATCCCAGAGGTAGTTCGAGCGGATGATCGTGGTGTTCCGCGCGGTGTTGCCGCCTCCGAGCCAGCCTTTCTCGACCACGCACACGTCGGTCACGTCGTGGTTGCGCGCGAGGTAGTACGCGGTTGCGAGGCCGTGCCCGCCGCCGCCGACGATGACCACGTCGTAGGACCGCTTGGGCTCGGCCGCCCGCCAGTACCGCATGTCGCCGGAGAGTATCCGCGCGTAATTGCGCTAGGCAAGATAGTGTTGCGCCATGAGCGACGACCGAGGGAGTGGCGTGCAGTCGGTGTCCCGTGCCGTGCGGGCGCTCGAACTGATCGCCCAGGAGGGCGAGCTTGGCGTGACTGACCTCGGCCGCGGGCTCGGTGTCCACAAGGCGACAGCGTCCCGGCTCGCGGCGACGCTCGCCGCCGGCGGCCTGATCGAGCGCGACCCCGTCACCGACAGGTACCGCCTCGGATTCGGACTGATCCGGCTCGTCGGTGCGGCGATGGCGGGCATCGACCTGGTCCGCACGGCGCACCCCCTGCTCGAGGAGCTGGCCGACCGGACCCACGAGACCGTCAACATCGGCGTGTTGTCCGGCGACGGCGTCGTCTACGTCGACCAGGTGTCGAGCGCGCACCTGGTCGCGACCACCAACTGGGTGGGGCGCCGGACGTCGCTGCACTCCAGCTCCAGCGGCAAGGTGTTCCTGGCACACATGCCGGAGCCGGTGCGCCAGCAGATCCTGGCGCGCCCGCTCGAGGCGCTGACCCCGCGCACGGTGACCGACCCTGAGCGGCTGCGGCGGCAGCTCAAGGAGATCCGGGTCCGCGGTTACGCCACCATCCAGGAGGAGCTGGAGGAGGGGCTGAACGCGGTCGCTGCGCCGGTCCGGCAGTCCAACGGCGAGGTCGTGGCGGCGCTGTCGGTCTCAGGGCCGTCGTTCCGCGTCCGGTCGATCGACCTCCCCCGCCTTGGCCGGCTCACCATCGACGCCGCCGGCGCGGTGTCCTGGCGGCTGGGGTACACGGGCCGGCGCGGGGACTGAGGCTGGGTCGGCGGGCGCCGTGGCACGGCGGTAGACCTCGACGGGCTCGGGCGCGAGGGGCGCATTCCCGAGGATCAGGTCGGCCGCCCGCTCGGCGATCATCATGACTGGGGCATAGATGTTGCCGTTGGTGAGGTACGGCATCGCCGAGGCGTCAACGACCCGGAGCCCGTCGAGGCCGTGCACGCGCATGCTGGCCGGGTCGACCACCGACCCCGGGTCGGTGCCCAGCTTGCAGGTGCAGGAGGGGTGAAGCGCGGTCTCGGCCTCCCCCGCGACCCAGTCGAGGATCTCCTGGTCGGTCCGCACCTCGGGTCCAGGGGAGACCTCACCCTGGTCGAACGGATCGAAGGCCGGCTGCCCGAGGATGTGGCGGACCACCCCGATCGCCTCCACCCACTCCCGCCGGTCCTGCTCGGTCGACAGGTAGTTGAACCGGAGCGCTGGATGGGAGCGGGGGTCGGTGCTGGTGATCTTCACCGACCCGCGGGCGTCGGAGAGCATCGGCCCGATGTGCACCTGATAGCCGTGGCCGCCGGCCGGTTTCGAGCCGTCGTAGCGGATCGCGATCGGCAGGAAGTGCAGCATCAGGTTGGGGTAGGCGAGCGACAGGTTGCTCCGGGCGAAGCCGCCCGCCTCGAAGTGGTTGCTCGCCCCGGGTCCGCTCCGGCCGAGCAGCCACCGCAGCGCCACCAGGGGACGGTTCCGGTACTTGAGGTAGGGCGCGACCGAGACCGGCTGCGAGCACGCGTGCTGCACGTACACCTCCAGGTGGTCCTGGAGGTTCTCGCCGACGCCCGGCAGGTCCTGGACCACCTCGATGCCCAGCGCCTCGAGCTCGCCCGCGTTGCCCACGCCCGAGAGCTGGAGCGTCTGTGGCGAGTTGATCGCACCGCCGCAGAGGATCACCTCGCCGGCGAAGACCCGCCGAGGCGCCCCGCCTCCGCGCAGATACTCCACGCCGGTCGCACGGACGCCGTCGAAGAGGACCCGCGTGACCAGCGCCCGCGTGGCGACGTCGAGGTTGCGGCGGCCCAGGACGGGGTGCAGGTAGGCGCGGGCCGCCGACAGGCGCCGGCCCTTGTGAATGTTGCGGTCGAAGGGCGCGAAGCCCTCCTGCCGGTAGCCGTTCACGTCGTCCGTGAGCTCGTACCCCGCCTGCCGCACCGCTTCGAAGAAGGCGACGAACAGCGGGCTCGATGCGGGGCCGCGTTCCAGCACCAACGGTCCGGCGTGGCCGCGGTAGGCGTCCTCGGGGCCCGCGGCCAGGCACGCCTCCATCCGCTTGAAGTAGGGCAGGCAGTGGGCGTAGTCCCACGCCTCCATGCCCGCATCCGCGGCCCAGCGCTGGTAGTCCATCGGGTTGCCGCGCTGGAAGATCATGCCGTTGATGCTGCTGGAGCCTCCGAGCAGCTTGCCGCGCGCGTGGTAGATCCGCCGCCCGTGCAGGTACGGCTCGGGCTCGGACTGGTACCGCCAGTCGTAGAAGCGGTTGCCGATCGGGAACGAGAGCGCCGCCGGCATGTGGACGAACAGGTCCCACGGGTAGTCGGGGCGCCCCGCCTCCAGCACAAGGACCCTGCTCGACGGGTCGGCGCTCAGCCGGTTGGCCAGGACGCACCCGGCCGAGCCACCGCCGACGATCACGAAGTCATACCGCGACGACGTCGCCATGCGTTGTAGTCTGCCTGACGCGCGAAGGCGCGCGGAAGGGAGTGGGAGTGGACGCGTTCACCACGGCGATCGAGACCGTGGAGGCCGCCAACCGCAAGGGCGTCCCCCTCAAGCTCTTGGGCGGGCAGGCGATCCGCTACCTCACGCCCGACTTCCCGCCGCGCCGGCGCGACGACCAGGACATGGACTTCGCCTCGGTCTCCAGCGCCAGGCGGCCGGTGGCTGACCTGCTGGCCGAGCTCGGCTTCGAGGGCGACCGGCGCTTCAACAACCTGCACGGGCACCGGCAGATGTACTTCCGGTCCCCGGCCGATGGGACCTCGGTCGACGTCGTCATGGACCGGCTGAACATGTGCCACGTGCTCGAGTTCTCCGGCCGCATCGACCGGATGCCGGTCACCCTGGACGTCGGCGACCTGCTGCTCTCCAAGCTCCAGGTGGTCGAGCAGAACGAGAAGGACGTGCACGACATCGTCTACCTCCTCGCCGCCCACGAGGTCCGCGAGGGCGACGAGCCCGGCGCCATCGGGCTGGCGCGGTTCGGCGAGGTGCTCGGCGGCGACTGGGGCTGGTGGCGCACCACCACCGCCAACCTCGACCGGGTCGTCGACCTGGTGCGGGGCGAGCTCTCGCGACTGGTCCCGGCCGGATCGCCATACGATCCGGTCGAGCAGGCCGCCGCCCTGCGTCGCCATGCGGACGCGATGCCGAAGACCCTCAAGTGGAAGGTTCGCGCGCGCCTGGGCGAGCGGGCCCGCTGGTACGAGCTTCCGGAGGAGGTCGGGCACTAGTCCGATCCGGCCGGTGTTGGTCAATGTTGCTCATTCCGCAACGCGCGCCTTGCCTCGCTGACCGCGGAAATCAACGATTTGGTGTCGGTGCGGGCTATCTACCGCGAGGTGGGCATGCGGATCTTCTTCGTGACCGATCTGCACGGATCCGAGATCTGCTGGCGGAAGTTCCTCAACGCCGGAGCGTTCTACAGGGCCGACGTCGTGATCCTCGGTGGCGACATCACCGGCAAGGCCATGGTCCCGATCGTCCGGCGAGCGGCTGGCACCTGGGAGGCCGCCCTCCAGGACCATCTCGAGACCCTTGAGACCGAGAGGGAGCTCGACGAGTTCGGCAAGCGCGTGATGAACCGCGGCTACTACCCGATCCGGGTCTCCGAGGAGGAGTACCGCGCGCTCCAGGCGGACGAGGACCTCGTCGACAAGCGGTTCAAGGAGGCCATGCTCGAGGGGACCGAGCGCTGGATCGCGATGGCCGAGGAGAGGCTCGCGGGCACCGGGATCCGCGTGGTGGCCTGTCCCGCCAACGACGACGTGTTCGAGATCGACGATCTGCTCGCCGGCGCGCGGGTCGTCGAGACCGGGGACGAGGACCATCCCATCGAGCTGGATGGCTTCACGATGGTCTCGATGGGTTGGACGAACCCCACGCCGTGGCACACGTTTCGCGAGGCCGAGGAGCCGGAGCTGGCGGAGCGGATCGAGCGGGCGCTCGCCCACGCGCGCGACCCGTCGACCACGATCCTGAATTTCCACGCGCCGCCGCACGGCTCCAAGCTCGACAACGCGCCGGCGCTCAACCCGGACCTCTCCTACGTCTCCGGCGGGCAGGCGCTGCGTCCCGTCGGCTCGACCTCGGTGCGCGAGGCGATCGAGCGCTTCCAGCCGCTGCTCTCGCTCCACGGCCACATCCACGAGAGCAAGGGCGTGGCGAGGATCGGCGCCACGCTGGCGCTCAACCCTGGCAGCTCCTACGAGGAAGGGGTCCTCCAGGCGGCGATCGTCACCATCGACCGCAAGAAGCGCAAGGTCAAGACCTATCAGCTTGTCAACGGCTAGGCGCCGTTCGGGCTGGAAAGGGGACACGGATGGCAGTGGCAGGGGAAGCGCCCACGCTGTTTCTCCGCAAGGCGACCGGTCTGGTCAAGGGATGGTCGAAATTCGACGCCTTCCTGTACTCCTTCATGTCGGTCAATTTCGTGACGCTCGGGCTGTTCTTCAGCCTGTCCGTGCTCGGATTCGTGCCGACCGGCCAGATCCTCTCCGCCCTGGCGATCACCGGCGTCTTCATGACGTTCCTGGTGATCACCTACGCCGGGCTCATCTCCGTCATGCCGCGGGCCGGCGGGGACTACGTGTGGCAGAGTCGCGTGCTCGGCGGCGGCATCGCGTTCGTCCTCGCCGTCACCGGATGGTGGTTCATCCTCTGGTACTGGGCGCCGGTGTACGCCAACATCCTCAACGTCGAGGTGTTCCAGCCGCTGGCGGCCCTGTTCAAGCTCGGCGGCGTCACCGATTTCCTGGCGACGGACAACGGCCTGTTCCTGGTCTGCCTGATCACCGTGGCGCTGGCCGCCGTGGTCGTTTCGCTGGGCATGGAGACCTACGCGAAGATCCAGAAATACTGCTTCTACCTCGGGATCGCGGCGCTCGGCCTGGTGTTCCTCATCATGCTGTTCGGCTCCCGGAGCGGCTTCCAGTCGGCCTTCAACCAGGAGTCCGCGAACCTCTTCGGCACCAGCGGCGACACCTACGCCAAGACGCTCGAGCTCGCCGGCGGCAACAAGGTGGTGCCGAACCTCGGGTTCTCGCCCTTCTTCGGCGGCTCGCTGCTGCTGATCCCGTTCCTCGCGTTCTGGATCCTGTACCCGAACTGGGGCGCGACGCTCTACGGCGAGGTCCGCGGGGCCAGCGACTTCCGGCGAGTGATGAGCGGGATGATGTGGGGCCTGTGGGTCACGATCGCGATCGCGGTCGTGTTCGTCCTGCTGGCGGCCAAGTTCTTCGGATGGCAGTTCTTCAACGCCGCCAACCTCGCCTACTGGAACGTCGTCTACGGCACCGGCCAGGCGGCGATCCCGATCTGGCCCTACCCGCCGCTGCTGGTCAGCTTCATGCTCCACAACACGCTGCTCTCGGCGATCATCGTGTTGGTCTTTGGCGCGTGGTTCCTGGGGTGGGCCGGCACGCTGTTCCTGTCGTCGACGCGGGTCATCTTCGCGGCGGCGTTCGACCGGATCCTGCCCGAGCGGGTGGCCGACGTCTCCGATCGGCGCCACGTGCCGGTCTGGGGGCTGCTGCTGATGCTGGTGCCGGCAGTGGTGGTGAGCGCGCTGTACGCCTACACGACCAACTTCCGGACCTACATCCTGGACGCGGCGCTGGTGATCGCGGTGACCTTCCTCGGCACCTCGATCGCGGCGATCCTGCTGCCGTGGCGGAACAGGCGCCTCTACGAGAGCTCCCCGATCGCCCGCTACAAGGTCGCCGGCATCCCGCTGATCTCGATCGCTGGCACCATCACCGCGCTCTTCCTCGCCTGGAACCTGTGGAAGTGGCTGGCCGACAGCCTCTACGCGGTGAACAACAAGACGTCGCTGGTGTTCATGGGAGCGATGTACGTGCTGGCGCTGGTGATCTACGTGACGGCGAAGGTCTACCGCAAGCGCCAGGGGATCGACCTCGCGGCGATCCACAAGGAGATTCCGGTCGAGTAGCGGGACGGTACGGTGGTGGCGGGGCGGTCAGGTGGCCGCCCCGGCACCGTCTCGGGGGTGACATCGGTGGGCCGTGACCACGGCATGTTCATCGGCGGCCGCTGGCTGGCGTCGGAGAGCGGCGCCGTGCTGGAGGCGACCAGCCCGTCGACCGGTGCGCCGATCGGCACCGTGCCGCAAGGCACCCGCGGCGACGCCCAGCGGGCGATCGCCTCCGCCGCGACCGCGTGGCCGGGCTGGGCGGCCCTGTCGGCGTTCGACCGCGCCACCGCGCTCCGCCGGGTGGCGGCGGCGATCGACGCCCGCCGGGAGGATCTCGTCCACACCCTCGCGCTCGACCAGGGCAAGCCGATGCTGGCCGAGGCCGGCGACGAGGTCGAGGAGCTCATCGCCTACTTCGAGATGGCCGCGGCCGAGGCGACCAGGATGGAAGGGCTGCTGCCGCCATCGGTCGATCCGCGCAAGCGGGTGCTGGTCCAGCGCGTGCCGCGCGGCGTGGTGGCGGTCATCAGTCCCTGGAACTGGCCGTACACGATGCCCGGCGAGCTGCTGGCCCCGGCGCTCGCCTACGGCAACACCGTGGTCTGGGTCCCGGCGCCGACCACCTCGATCTGCGCGGTCCGCATGGCCGAATGCTTCGAGGCCGCCGACCTGCCGCCAGGCGTGGTGAACCTGGTCAGCGGGCTCGGGCCGGTCGTGGGCGACGAGCTTGCCGTGAACCCCGGCACCCAGGCGGTCGGCTTCATCGGCTCGATCACCACCGGCCACACGGTCGCACGGCGCGCCGCCGGCAAGGAGCTGCTGCTCGAGATGGGCGGAAACGGCCCGATGGTGATCATGGAGGACGCGGACCTGGACAGGGCGGTCGAGGCCACGCTGGCGGCGTGCTTCCTGAACGCCGGCCAGAGCTGCACGGCGGGCGAGCGAATCCTCGTGCACGAGGACGTGAAGGACGACTACCTGGCCCGGCTCACCGCCGCGGTCGCGGGCAGCGTCCGCCTCGGCGACCCGTTCGACGGCGCGACCACGATGGGCCCGATGAACAACGAGCCCGCCGCGGCCAAGACGGAGCGGCACGTCAACGATGCGCTCGAGCGTGGCGCGAACCTGGTCACCGGCGGCAAGCGGGTCCCCGGGCTCGGCAGCAGCCTGTTCTTCGAGCCGACGGTGCTCGATGGGATCACCGACGGCATGGAGATCGCCCGCGAGGAGACCTTCGGCCCGGTCGTGCCCGTGTCCGCCATCCGGGACGAGCGGGAGGCGATCGACCTGGTGAACCGCTCGGAGTACGGGCTCCTCTCCGCGATCTTCACCGCGGACCTGCGCCGCGGCCTCGCCTTCGCGGAGGCGGTGCGGACCGGCTGGGTGAACGTGAACGAGGGCACCAATTACTGGGAGTCGCACCTTCCCTTCGGCGGACGGGCGGGCTCGAGAAGCGGCGTCGGCCGCGTCAACGGCCGCTTCTCGATGGAGCGCCTCACGGAGCTCAAGACGATCGTGATCGCCCTTGAGTGAACCGGCCGCGCCCTGGGTGGCGAGCGGTTGCGGTCATCGCAACCATCGCTTGATCGCGCAACCGTGGCTGCCAGGATGTCGGGGTCTGGAAGGAGGCAGATGCGGGATCGCGCCCACACGGTGATCGTCGGCGCCGGCATCGTCGGCGCGAGCGCGGCCTACCACCTCGCCGAGCTCGGCCAGCCAGACGTGCTCGTGCTCGACCAGGGGCCGCTGTTCGAGACCGGCGGCTCCACCTCGCACGCCCCCGGGCTGGTGTTCCAGACCAATGCCTCGCGCACGACCTGCCGGATCGCGCAGGACACCGTGGCGCTGTACGAGGGGCTCCGCTTCGAGGGCGAGCCGTGCTGGCACGGGGTCGGGTCGCTGGAGATCGCCACGACGCCCGAGCGCATGCTCGACCTGAAGCGGCGGCTCGGGTGGTCGCGTTCGTACGGGATCGTTGGCGGCGAGCTGCTGACCCCCGAGCAGGCGGGCGAGCTGGTGCCACTGCTGGACCCGGGCGCGATCCTCGGCGCCTACCACGTGCCCGGCGACGGCGTCGCCAGGGCCGTGCGGATCGTGGCGGCGCTGGCCGGCATGGCGGCAAGGCGCGGCGTGGACTTCGAGGGCGGCGTCACCGTCACCGGCTTCGACGTCGGGGCGGGGCACGTCCGGGCGGTCGAGACCGACCAGGGCCGGGTCGAGTGCGAACGCGTGCTGATCTGCGCCGGTATCTGGGGGCCCACGGTCGGGGCGATGGCGGGCGTGCCGGTGCCACTCGTCGCCGTACAGCACCAGCTCGTCTGGACGGACCCGATCCCCGAGCTCGCCGGTGAGCGGCGCGAGGTCCTCCACCCGATCCTGCGCCATCAGGGCATGGCGATGTACTTCCGGCACCGGGGCGACCACTACGGCGTCGGCAACTACCGGCACGAGCCGATCGCGGTGGCGCAGCGCGAGCTGCGCCGGCCCGGCGGGCCGACACCCCCGGCGATCATGCCGTTCACACCGGACGACTTCGACGTCGCCGAGGCGGAGGCCGCCAGGATCCTCCCGCCCCTGAAGGGCACGATGCGGCCCGCGGACCCCGCGCGTTCGATCAACGGGATGTTCTCGTTCACCCCTGACGCGGGCTCGATCGTCGGCGAGAGCGCGGCCGTCAGGGGCGTCTGGGTGTGCGAGGCCGTCTGGATCACCCACGCCGCGGGGATGGCTCGCCAGGTCGCCGAGTGGATGGCGCTCGGCGAGCCGAGCTATGACCTCGCGGAGGCCGACGCGAACCGCTTCTACCCATACCAGACCACCCCGCCGTACGTGCTGGAGCGCGGCAAGCAGCAGTACCGCGAGGTCTACGACGTCATCCATCCGCGCCAGCAGATGGCGCGCCCGCGCAACCTGTGCCTCACGCCCTTCCACGCCCGCCACGCGGCGCTCGGCGCCAGCTTCGTGGTGGGCGCCGGCTGGGAGCGGCCGCAGTGGTTCGAGGCGAACCGGTCGCACCTCGACGGCGCGCCGTGGGAGACCCGCGACGAGTGGGCCGCGCGGCACTGGTCGCCGATCGAGGGCGCCGAGCACCTGGCCACCCGGAGTCGCGCCGCCCTGTTCGACCTCACCCCCTTCGCCAAGTTCGACGTGGAGGGTCCCGACGCCGAGGCCTTCCTCGAACGGATCTGCGCCAACCGGATCGGCCGCCCGCTCGGCACGATCGTGTACACCTCGATGCTCACCGCCCGTGGCGGGATCCGCTGCGACCTCACCGTCACCCGGGAGGGCGAGCGACGCTTCCGGGTGGTCACCGGGGGCGTCAGCGGGCAGCACGACCTCTCCTGGCTGCGCGCTCAGCTCCGCGACGGCGAGCGGGCGGCGATCGCTGAGCGCACCGGCTCGACCTTCGTGCTGGGCCTGTGGGGCCCGCGGGCGCGCGCGATCCTGGAGGCCGTCACCGACGCCGACGTGTCCAACCAGGCATTCCCCTACATGACCGCGAGGTACCTCGACATCGGCGAGGTCGGCCCCGTCTGGGCGCAGCGCATCAGCTACGTCGGCGAGCTCGGCTGGGAGTTGTACGGGGACTTCGCGATGGGTGACCGCGCCTGGGAGCTGCTGTGGGAGGCCGGGCGCGAGCACGGCCTGATCGCGGCGGGGCTCGGCGCGTTCGACACGCTGCGGCTCGAGAAGGGCTACCGGCTCTGGGGCCAGGACATCCACACCGAGTACCACCCGCTGGAGGCCGGACTCGGCTTCGCGGTGCGCTGGGCCAAGGACTTCCAGGGCAAGGCCGCCCTCGAGGCGCTTCGGGACCGCGGCGTGACCCGCCGGCTGGTGCCGATCCTGCTGGATGATCCCCTGGCGGTCGTGCTCGGCAAGGAGCCCATCCGGGCTGGTCGCGACGTCGTCGGCTACGTGACCTCGGCGGGCTACGGCTACTCGATCGGCCGCGGGATCGCCTACGGGTACCTGCCGGTCGAGCTGGCGACCGAGGGCACCAGCGTGGAGATCGAGTACTTCGACCAGCGGTACCCGGCGACGGTCGCCACCGAGCCGCTGGTCGACCCGAAGGGGGAACGGCTGAAGGGGTAGCGGATGCCGGACGAGGAAGAGATCGTTCTGCGCGAGCTCACCGACGAGGAGCTCGTGAAGCAGATGCACGACGACCTGTACGACGGCCTGGCGGACGAGATCGTCGAGGGCACCACCATCCTGCTCGAACGTGGCTGGTCGGCGCCCGAGGTCCTGGACAAGTCGCTGGTGGAGGGCATGCGGATCGTCGGCATCGACTTCCGCGACGGCGTTCTGTTCGTGCCCGAGGTGCTGCTGGCCGCCAACGCGATGAAGGCCGGGATGGCGGTGCTCCGCCCGCTGCTCGCTGAGACCGGCGCCGAGCGGGCGGGCAGGATCGTGATCGGCACCGTGAAGGGCGACATCCACGACATCGGCAAGAACCTGGTCGCGATGATGCTGGAGGGTGCCGGCTTCGAGGTGATCGACATCGGCATCAACAATCCGGTCGAGAACTACCTGGCCGCGCTCGAAGCGCACCGGCCCGACATCCTGGGGATGTCGGCCCTGCTCACCACCACCATGCCCTACATGAAGGTGGTCATCGACGAGTTGGTCGCCAAGGGCATCCGCGACGACTACATCGTCCTGGTCGGCGGCGCGCCGCTGAACGAGGAGTTCGGCAAGGCGATCGGGGCCGACGCCTACTGCCGCGACGCAGCCGTCGCGGCCGAGACCGCGCAGGCGCTGGTGCGCTCGCGCCGCGCCGCTGGGAGCCAGGCGTGACCGTGGGGTCGCGGCTGTTCGCCGAGGAGGTCGCCTACGAGCCGGCCCGGCCGGGCGGCGGCCCGCGGCTGCTGGTGATCGCCTGCGGCGCGATCGCGCGGGAGGTGCTCGCCGTGATCCGGCTGAACGGCTGGTCCAACGTGACGCTGCGGTGTCTGCCCGGCAAGCTCCACAACACCCCGCGGCGCATCGCCGAGCGGGTGGACGCGGGGCTCCGCGAGGCCGAGGCCGAGGGTCGCTGGGACCGCGTGTTCGTCGCCTACGGCGACTGCGGCACCGGCGGCGAGCTGGACCGCGTGGTGGCGGCGCACGGCGTCCAGCGACTCCCCGGGGACCACTGCTACGCGTTCCTCGCGGGGGTGGACAACTGGCTGGCGATGCACGAGGCGGAGCCGCGGACGTTCTACCTGACCGACTTCCTCTGCCGGCACTTCGAGCGGTTCGTGATCAAGGGACTGCGGCTCGACGAGCACCCCGAGCTGCTGCCCGACTACTTCGGGAACTATCGCCGCGTCGTGTTCCTCGCCCAGACAGACGACCCCGCGCTGGTCGCCAGGGCCCGCGAGGCGGCCGCCTACCTCGGGCTGGAGCTGGAGGTGCGGCGCACCGGCCTCGGCGACCTGCGGCCCGTGCTGGAGCGCGTGGCAGGGGGGCGGCAGACGTGAGCGACACGGTCCTGTCCTCGGCCACCCGCGAGGTGGTGATCGGCTTCGACCGTCCGTTCGTGATGATCGGGGAGCGGATCAACCCGACCGGACGCAGGAAGCTGGCCGAGGAGATGGCGGCCGGCGACTTCTCCACCGTGGTCGCCGACGCGCTCGCGCAGGTCGAGGCCGGCGCGCAGATGCTCGACGTCAACGCGGGGATCCCCCTGGCGGACGAGCCCGCGATCCTCGCGCAGGTGATCGAGCTGGTGCAGTCGATCGCCGACGTGCCGCTGTGCATCGACTCCTCGATCGTCGCCGCGCTCGAAGCTGGCCTGCGCGTCTACCGGGGCAAGGCACTGGTCAACTCCGTGACCGGCGAGGAGGCCCAGCTCGACCAGGTGCTTCCGCTGGTCGCCCGGCACGGCGCGGCGGTGGTGGCGATCAGCAACGACGAGACCGGCATCTCCGAGGACCCCGACGTGCGGTTCGAGGTCGCGCGCAAGATCGTCGAGCGTGCCGCCGACCACGGCATCGCCCGCGCCGACGTGGTGGTCGACCCTCTGGTCATGCCGGTCGGGGCCATGGGAACCGCCGGCCGGCAGGTGTTCCACCTGGTCCGCCGGCTCAGAGAGGAGCTCGGCGTCAACACCACCTGCGGCGCCTCGAATATCGCGTTCGGCCTGCCGAGCCGGCACGCGCTCTCGGCCGCGTTCCTGGTGGCCGCCGCGACCGCCGGGCTGACCTCGGCGATCACCAACGTGCTCAGCGAGGACGTCCGGCGCGCGGTCAGCGCGGCGGACGTGTTGCTCGGCCACGACAAGGACTGCATGACCTGGATCGGCCGCTACCGCGAGGGCGGCGCGCCGCCGGCGGCGACCAACGGAACCGCCGGCCGCCGC
>DASVXQ010000240.1:0-7827 GCA_036392615.1 Actinomycetes bacterium
CCGCCGCTCGTCCTGCTCGGACTGGGGGGTGAACAGCACCAGCTGGAGGTCCTTGCCGGCCAGCTCCTCGTTGACCCCGCGGATCAGCCGGGGGAAGTGCGGGTCGCCGAACAGCCGGCTGGTGGGCTCCGGGATGACCAGGCCGATCAGGTCGGTGCGGCGGGTCACCAGGCTGCGGGCGGCGCGGTTGGGCCGGTAGTTGAGCTGCCTGGCGGCCCGCTCGACCGCGGCGCGGGCCTCCTCGCTGACGCCCGGCGCGCCGGTGATCGCCCGCGAGGCGGTGGAGCGCGAGACCCGCGCCAGCCGCGCCACGTCCTCCAGCCTGGCCTTGCCGGCGACCGGCTGCGTGCCCGCGGCCATCCCATCTCCCTCCGCTCGTGCCTGGGAGCGCTCCCAGACAGGCTCAGCAGCGAGGTCTAGCAGTTCTCGCGGCTCCGAGTCAACGGCGTCTCGCCGCCGCGCTCCCCTGCCGGCGGCGGCGCCGCCCAGCTTGCCGGGAGCGCTCCCGCAAGGCGAGCGCAGGCGCGGCGACGCTCAGGAGGAGACGTCGCTGGAGCTGAAGCGCGCCCAGGCGAGTGCCAGGCAGACGGCGGCCCAGGCCGCCTGGGTGGCGATGCCGAGCCACAGCTCGCCGCTGGCGACGGGGTCGCGCAGCAGCTCGCCGAAGGCCAGCCAGCGGTGCGTGAACAGGTACGGGTGGACGACGCTGACCTGCGGGATCGAGTCGAGCACCTGGCTGACGATGCTGAGCGTCAGCGTCGCCGCCATGGCCCCGATGGGCACCTCGGTGAGCGTCGAGGCCAGCAGGCCGATCGAGGCCAGGCCGGCCATCGACACGCCGACGTAGAGCGCCACCAGCAGGGTGCGCAGCAGCGTCTCGGAGAGCGCGATGGTGGTGCCCGACAGCAGCGTGGCGCGGCCGACGGGGAACAGCGCCGCCCCGGTCGCCACCCCGGCGGCCGCCACCACCAGCACCGCGGCGAGGCAGAACGCCAGCGCGGCGGTGTACTTGACGGCCAGCAGCCGCCCGCGCCGCACCGGCGCCACCAGCAGGTAGCGCAGCGTGCCGAGGTTGGCCTCCCCGGCGATCGAGTCGCCCGCCACCACCGAGACCGCCAGCGGCAGGAACAGCGGCAGCACCACCACCATGGCGGTCAGCGACAGGAACAACCCGTTGCCGGCGATCCGGTCGATGAACGGCGGCCCCTCGCCCGGGCCGGGCGAGTTGGAGGAGAGCTTGATCGCCATGCCGATCAGCACCGGGATCAGCGCCAGCACCACCAGCAGCACCAGGTTGCGGCGCCGCCGGAAGACCATGCCCAGCTCGGAGCGAAGCAGCCGCCCGACCGTGCGCCGCCCGGCGGCCGCCGGCGCCGGCACCGACGTGGCCGCCCGGTCCAGCGGCGGACTACTGGTCGACATCGAAGCCCTCCCCGGTCAGCGCCACGTAGGTCTCCTCCAGGGAGGGGCGCTCGACGATCAGCCCCCGCACCGGCACGCCGGCCTCCACCAGCGCGACGGTGACCTTCTCCGGCGCCACGCCGTCCAGGGTCGCCTCGGCGGCCTGGCCGCCGGCGCTGGCGCTCTGCAGGCCGAGCCGCTCCAGCACGGCGGCGGCCCGCCGCGGCTCGGGCGTCTCGACCCGCAGGCGCGGCTCGGCGCCGGCGCCCAGCTCGGCCAGGGTGCCCTCGGCCACCAGGTGGCCGCCGCGCATCACGCCGACGTGGCTGCAGAGCTGCTCGATCTCGCTGAGCAGGTGCGACGAGAGGAACACCGTGGCGCCCTCCTCGGCGAGCGAGCGGACCAGCGCGCGCACCTCGCGGGTGCCCTGCGGGTCCAGCCCGTTGGTGGGCTCATCCAGCAGCAGCAGCTCGCGCGGCTGGAGCAGCGTCGCGGCCAGCGCCAGCCGCTGGCGCATGCCCAGCGAGTAGGCCCGGTAGCGCTTGCGGGCGGCGGCCGCCAGGCCGACCCGCTCCAGCGCGCCGCCGATGCGCTGGCGGCTGGTGCGCGGGTTGGCCAGGCTGTCGGCCGCGTCGAGGCGCTCCAGGTTGGCCCAGCCGCTCAGATAGGGATGGAAGGCCGGCCCCTCGATCAGCGAGCCGACCCGTCGCAGCACCTGCGACGCGCCCCCTGGCATCGGCGCGCCGAGGATCTCCCAGCTGCCGCGGGTCGGCATCACCAGGCCGAGCAGCATGCGGATGGTGGTGGTCTTGCCGGAGCCGTTGGGGCCGAGGAAGCCGAACACGCTGCCCGCCGGCACCGACAGGTCCAGGTCGGCGACCGCGAGCTGACCGCCGCGGAAGCGCTTGGTCAGCCCGCTGGTCGCCAGCGCCGGCGTGGTCACCGCCCAGTCCGCAGCAGCGGCTTGGCGTCGGACAGCGGCCGGGCGGCGGCTGCCTCGAGCGCCTGCGGGGTGACGGCGCCGGCGTAGAGCCGGCCGTTGTCGGTCAGCAGCACGGTCAGCAGCGTGGTGCGCAGCAGCCGGCCCTGGCCGAAGGCGCCCTGCACCGGCGTGGTCGCGCCGAGCAGCTCGCGCAGCGCCCGCGCGTCGGAGCCGGAGCCGGCGGAGCCGAGGTCGACGCCGTCGACCACCAGCACCGAGGTCCAGCTGTCGCCGAGCACCCTTGGGCCCTGCGAGGTGGCCGGGACCCGAGGCTGGCCGTTGCCGTGGTGCTCGCCGGTGGGCGGCTGCTTCTCGGTCACCTTGGCGCCGGGCGGCGGGGTGAACTGGAAGACGTCGTCGGACGGCGCGTGGAACTGCACCTGGGTGAAGCCGACCTCGAAGGCCGGGTCCTGCTTGCCCTTGGCGAGCACCTGCACGCGCAGCGGCACCTTGGTCTGCCCGTCGACCGCCAGCACCGCCGAGTCGATCAGCGATTCGGGCGCCTTGGGCCGCAGCCGCAGCTGGTAGGCGTCGTGGCCGGCCACGCGCAGGTTGCGCTCGACGGTGACCGTGGTGCTCGGGCCGATCGCCGTCAGCAGCCGGCTGGCCAGCGCCTGCGGGGTGACCCCGCTGGGCGGTGCCGGCGGCGGGACGGCCGGGGAGGCCAGGCGGTAGTGGACCACGCTGTTCTGCTCGCTCGCGTAGAGCCACACGTCGCGGCCGTTGTGGATCGCGTCGGACTCGGCCAGCTGGCCGGTCAGCGCCAGGCGCGACTGGTTCTCGCCCTTGAGCCAGACCCGCACGGTGTGCGAGCCGGACACCAGGTCGGTCGGCGAGACGCCGCCGCCGCCGCTGCCGAGGCTGGGCAGCGAGGGCAGGCCGAGCCGGGAGGTCGAGACCACCGTGCCGGACAGGCCGGGGACCTTGGCCTGGCCGACCTCGGTGAGCAGCTGCTGGGCGGTGACCGCCGGCAGGTCCGGGGTGGCGCTGTCCGAGCGGGAGGCGGTCGCGAAGGCCACGCCGCCAGCCACTACCGCGACCACCGCCAGGGCCGCGAGCAGCCGCGGCAGGCCACCACGAGCGGACAGGAGCTTCATGCCATACCTTCTCTCTGAGCAGGTGTGTCGGGACCCAGGCTGCCGTGGTGCCGCTGTGGGGTCGCTGAGACGAGCTGAGAGACCTCTCAGGAAGTGGCCGTTTGGGGGCGGACGTGCGGGTGCTGGTGGTGGAGGACGAGGTCCGGCTGGCGGAGGCGCTCCAGGTCGGCCTCCAGGCCGAGGGGTTCACCGCCGACGTGGCCCACGACGGCGAGCAGGGGCTGCACCTGGCAACCGAGCATGCCTACGACGCCGTGGTGCTGGACGTGATGCTGCCCAGGCTGAACGGCTACCGGGTCTGCCAGCGGCTGCGGGCGGCGGGCAACTGGGTGCCGGTGCTGATGCTGTCCGCCAAGGACGGCGAGTACGACCAGGCCGAGGGGCTCGACGTCGGCGCCGACGACTACATGGTCAAGCCGTTCTCCTACGTGGTGCTGGTGGCGCGGCTGCGCGCGCTGATCCGGCGGGGCGCGCCAGCGCGGCCGGCGGTGCTGCTGGCCGGCGACCTGCACCTGGACCCGGCCAAGCACGAGGTGCGCCGCGGCGCCCAGCCGGTCGAGCTGACCCCGCGCGAGTTCGCGCTGCTGGAGTACCTGATGCGCCGGCGCGACGAGGTCGTCGGCAAGCAGGAGATCCTGGAGCACGTCTGGGACGCCCACTACGACGGCGACCCCAACGTGGTCGAGGTCTACGTCGGCTACCTGCGCCGCAAGATCGACACCCCCTTCGGCCGCCACAGCCTGCAGACCATCCGCGGCGCCGGCTACCGCCTCACCGGCGACCGCGCCTGAGGAGCCCGCATGCCCGGGCCAGAGCCTCACGGCCCCGACCCCCGGCGCGCCGCCCCGGCCGGGCCGGGGGACCGGCCCAGCACCCGCGACCCCCTTTCCTCCGCCCCGGCCAGGCCCGGCGACCGACTCCCTGCCCCAGCCGGACTGGGGTCGTGGCAGGGGCTGCGGGGGTGGTGGCGGCGGCGGAGCCTGCGGGCGCGGCTCACCATGCTGGCCAGCCTGGTGGTGGCGGCGGGGCTGGTGGCCGGCTCGCTGCTGCTGCTGGGCAGCTTGCAGCGGTCGCTGGTGGACGCGCTCGACACGACGGCCAGGCAGCGGGCGCAGGACGTCGCCGCGTTGGTCGACTCGGACCGGCTGCCCGGCACCATCCCGGTCGCCGGGGCGGGGACCGTGCAGGTCCAGGTGGTCGACCCGGACCGCCGGGTTCTGGCGGCCTCGGTCGGCAGCGACCGGGCGGTGCCGCTGCTCGGCCCCGCGGAACTGGCGCGGGCGCGCGACCGCCGCCCGCGCTTCCTGGACGGGAGCCGCGTCGGCGAGCCCGACCCGCTGCGGGTGATCGCCTGGCCGGCCGGGAGCGCCAGCCGGCCGGTGACGGTGATCGCCGCGGTGTCGGTCGCCAGCGTGGCCGGCAGCCTGCGCATCGTCGAGCTCGGGCTGCTGGTCGGCGGGCCGCTGCTGCTGGCCCTGTTCGCGGGGATCGCCTGGGCGGCGGTCGGGCGCGCGCTGCGGCCGGTGGAGGCCCTGCGGCGCGGCGCCGAGGAGATCACCGGCGCGGGCGAGTCCGCCCGCCTGCCGCTGCCGGATGCGCGCGACGAGATCCACCGGCTCGGCGTCACCCTGAACCGCATGCTCGACCGGCTGGAGGAGGCCGGCCGGCGGCAGCGCGGCTTCGTCGCCGACGCCGCCCACGAGCTGCGCAGTCCGCTGGCCAGCATGCGCGCGCAGCTCGAGGTGGCCGAGGCGCACCCTGGACGGGTCGACACCGGGAACCTCGCCGCCGGAGTGCTGGCCGACACCCTGCGGCTCGGCCGGATCGTCGAGGACCTGCTGGCGCTGGCGCGGCTGGACGAGCGCCCGGGGACCGTCCCGTCCGGCGAGCTGGAGCTGGGCGAGGTGGCCCGCGAGGTCGCCGAGCGCCTGCCCGGCGCCGGCGCGGAGGTCGTGCTGGAGCTGGACGGCGACGCCAGGGTCCGGGGCGACCGTCACGCGCTCGGGCGGGTGGTGCAGAACCTGCTCGACAACGCCGTCCGGCACGCCACCAGCCGCGTCGAGCTGTCGGTCGGCGCGCAGGGCGGCGTGGCGGTCCTGGCGGTGACCGACGACGGCCCGGGGATCCCGGCCGCCGACCGCGAGCGCGTGTTCGAGCGGTTCACCCGCCTGGACGACGCGCGCGCCCGCGACCACGGCGGCGCCGGCCTCGGGCTGGCGATCGCCCGCGAGATCGTCCGCGCGCACGGCGGCGAGCTGAGCGCCGAGGGCGGCGCCGCCGGCGCCCGGCTGGTGATGCGCCTGCCCGCCGAGGGCCCAACCGGCTGATCAGCCCGAGGCGCGGCGCCTGGTGATGCGCCTCCCACCCGACGGCTGGCGCGCTGATCAGCCCGAGGCGCGGCGCAGCGCGCGGTACAGCTCCCTGATGGTCCCGCCGATCGCCCCGGCCGCCATCACGCCGCCCGGCAGCGCCCAGAACAGCTCGTAGGCGAGCACCAGCGCCGACGGCCGCCCGGGGCGCACCACCGAGAACACCGCGAACGCCACGCCCGCGGCCAGCCCCGCAAGGAACAGCCAGTCCCGGTGCAGGGGCCGGTCGAACACCCAGAACGCCCGGGTGCGCTCGGCGGTCGCATGCTCAGCCATCGAGCTGATCGTATCGCCGAGCCCGCTGGCATGGGGCTGCCCCGCTCAGCGGCGAGCGGGGCAGCCCGTATGGTGGGGATCAGGGGTGCGCGGCCTTGGCCTTCTCCGACCTGGCCTTGGACGGCAGCTTGGCGGGCGGGTCGTGGTCGATCGCGCTCGCCGGCGGGGCCGAGACCGTCTCGCGGACCCCGTAGTCGCGGAACTCCATGACGGTGCGGAAATTGTCAGCCCTCTGGCCGGAAGCGGTCTCCACCAGGACGGTCACGTCCAGGCGGCGCACCCTGCCCGACTGGTCGACGTCAACGGTCCCGGTCATCGCCAGATTGTCCTTCGCGAGCTGGCCGTCCCTGAGGTCGAAGGCGTAGCGGCGGCCCTTCCAGCCGTCGCCGGAGACACGGCCCTGCTCGTGGACGGAGAACGCCGACCGCAGAAGGGCGAGCGCCTCCTGCGGGTCCCAAAAGCCAACCTTGACAACCGCGATAGGCGGCAACGGCTGGTCAAGCTTGACGGAGGCTCGTCGCACCGCTATCCAGCGCCTGCCGTCGGAGGTGGTCCCCGCGGGGAGCTTCGAGTAGACCATGTCGCCCACGTAGCGGACCTCCAGCCCATTGGCGAGCAACCGGCCGATGTGCCGCGCCGGGTCGAAGAACCCTTCCGTGACCTGGGTCGTGGGCTGCTGGGACCCCTTGCCCCTTGGGGTCGTGCTGCTCATGCGGACGCGGAAGCTCTCGGTGGCGGTGCGGCCGGCGGCCGCCGCCACCCGGGCTTGCGCGGAGGGGGTGCCGGTGGCCATCGAGGCCGCGAGCACGGCGACCGCGACCACGGCGGCGAGGGTGAGGCTCGCCAGCGAGGGCATCAGCACGCGGCGTCGCACCCGCTGGCGGCGGGCCCGGCGGCGAACCGCCTCCAGCAGGTCGGTCGCGGGCGGGTCGTCGCCGGCCGCCGCGGTCAGCAGCGCCCGGACGCCGGCCACCTCCCGGTCAGAGTCTCGATCCATCATGTTCCTCCTCGTTGATCCCGAGCACGGCTTCGCCGCCGAGGAGCTTCCGGAGCCTGTGGAGCCCGCGGTGGGTGTGGGTCTTGACCGCGCCGGCGGAGCAGCCCAGCAGGTCCGCGACCTCCGCCACCGGCAGGTCCTCGTAGAAGCGGAGCACCAGCACCGCCCGCTGGCGCGCCGGCAGCGCTCGCAGCGCCTGCCGCACGACCGCCGCGCGGGCGTGCCGGTCCTGGCCCTCAGCCTCCCCGGCACGGTCGGGGACGGTCGCCACCGGCGCCTCGCGCCGCCAGCGCGCCCGCCACCAGGACCGGTGGGTGTTGAGCAGCATGCGGCGCAGGTAGGCGTCGAGGTCGACCGCCGAGTCCAGCCGCGGCCAGGCCCGGTACAGGTTGACCAGGCACGTCTGGACGAGGTCCTCGGCGGCGTGCCAGTCGCCGGTGAGCAGCACCGCGGCGCGGAGGTGGTGCCGCGCCCTGCGGTCGACGAAGGCCACGAAGCCCGCGTCCAGTTCCTCCCTCGGCTGCCCGCGCACCCCATCACCCCTGCCGCCCTCGCGCCAATGCCCGCTCCCCCTTCACACGCGGCGGGACAGCCTCGCCGTTGACAACCTTCCCACGCCACGCCCGACGTGCGTGACCGGCAGGTGTGCCGCACCGACAGCCGGCCGGTCCGCCTCCACCGCCCCCCCGCCGGCCCCTCCGCCGC
>DASVXQ010000241.1:0-1615 GCA_036392615.1 Actinomycetes bacterium
GCGCCGTGGGCGGCGGCTGCTGGCGATCGTGCTGGCCCTGGCGCTGTTCGGCGGCGGGATCGCGCTCGGCTCGACGCTGGCCGCCGGGTCCGAGAAGCCGGCGGCCACGGCGCCGGCTCCGACCGCCACGACGTCGGCCACCACCGCGCCGACAACCACCCTGGCACCGCGCGTGGTCGCGCCACCGGCCTGCCTGTCGGCGGTGGACGACGCCGACACGGTGGTCTCGTACTTTGTCGCCGGGCGGCGCGGCAAGCGGCTCGCCAAGGCGTTACAGCAGTTCCGGGCGGCCGCCGCCGCCTGCCGGCGGGCGCGCTGAGCCGCGAGGCCGGCTGGGCGGCCTGGTCGCCCCGCGCTTCGTAACCTCGAATTAACGCCGCGGCGGGCACCTTGGCGCGGCCGGGGTGCTCTACTGGATGGCGGTCATCGCCGACCGCCCGACCGACGAGCTCGACCAGCAGGAGCAGTCCGTGATCAAGCGATCTCCCGCCCCAGGCGGCCGTGGCGTCAAGGTGTCGTTCATCCTCCCCAGGGACGGCGACCGCGTCTCGGTCGTGGGCGACTTCAATCACTGGGACCCCTTCGCCCACCCGCTGCGGCCGCGCAGCAACGGCACACGCAGCGTCGCGGTGACGCTGCCGGCCGGCGGCCGCTACGCCTTCCGCTACCTCTCCGAAGGCGGCCGCTGGCACGACGACGTGGCCGCGGACGCCTTCGAGCCCAACGGCGCCGGCGGCTTCAACTCGATCCTGGAGACCTGAGCCAGGGCCGCCCGGGGCGGCCCGACCGCCCGGGCGCTCAGCTCTCGAGCTGGTGGACCCGCTCGGGGAGGAAGACCGACAGCACGTCCCGCAGCGAGACCACGCCGACCAGCCGCTCCTGCTCGAGCACCACCAGGTGGCGGATCTGGTGGTGGGTCATCTCGGTGGCCGCCACGGTCACGTCCCAGGCGGGCGAGGCGGTGATCACCTGCGCCGTCATGTGGTCGCCGACCCGTGCGTCCCGCAGGTCGTCGAGCTGGGCGGCGGCGTGGAGCACGTCGCGCTCGGTCAGGATGCCGACCAGCCGGCCGTCGCGCGCGACCACCACCGAGCCGATGCCGTGTTCCCGCATGGTCTGCGCGGCGGCGCGGACCGACTGCTCGGGGTCGATGGAGACCACCGGGCTCTTCATGATGTTGCGGACCTGCATCGCACGACCTCCTCGCGGCGTGTACCGGCGCCTACTGCCGTAATCGGACCGGCGGCTGGCGGGCTGGAGTACGGGGGTGCGCCCCGAAGGTCCCGTTTGCCGGCCCGCCTGTCAACCCTCAAGGCCCGCGGGGCGGTCTCAGCCCTTGGCCGGCGTCGCGCCAGAGAGCAACAGCGGCACCGCGGCGGTCTCAGTGGGTGGGCGAGGTCGCGATGTGCCCCTGCGGCTGCATTGGCGTCCGCAGGAAGGGCAACTTCGTTGCGAAGACCATCGCCGGGGGGCAGGGGTGCTGCGGCAGGCCATGTTCGGTGACGAGATCGCCGCCCGCCGCGGCCTGCTGCAGCGCCTCGACCCGCGGGTCAAGGTGGTCAGCCTGATCGCGTTGCTGGTGGTCGCGGCGCTGGTGCACCACATCCAGGTGCTG
>DASVXQ010000242.1:0-12749 GCA_036392615.1 Actinomycetes bacterium
GGTCCCGGCCGCCCCGGAGCACCCGAGGCGCCCGGTCCAGGTGGAGAGGTCCCCGTGGATACACTCGGAACGCACTAATCTGAACGCCGAACGCTTCAGGACCGTTCACGAGCCAATTAGGGGGTAGGCCCGACATGGCCCAGCAGCCCGCTGCAGGCGGACCCACCGTCCGGCGCATGCTGGTCGGCTCCCGCCTGCGGCGGCTCCGGATGGAGGCCGGCCTCACCCGCGAGGAAGCCGGGGCGCGCATCCGCGCCTCGGAGTGGAAGATCCACCGGCTGGAGAACGGTCAGGTCGGCTTCAAGGAGCGCGACGTCGTCGACCTGCTCAGCCTGTACGGCGTCAACGACCCCGGCGAGGTCGCCGCGGTGGTCGGCATGGCGCTGGAGGCCAACGACACCGGCTGGTGGCACCGCTACGGCGACGTGCTGCCGCAGTGGTTCCGCGCCTACGTCGACCTGGAGCAGGCGGCCACGATGATCCGGACCTACGAGGGCCAGTTCATCCCCGGCCTGCTGCAGACCGAGGACTACATGCGGGCGGTGATGGTCCGCGGGCCGGACGACGCGCCGGGCGACATCGAGCGGCGGGTCGAGGTGCGCCGGGTGCGCCAGTCGGTGCTGACCCGGCGCGACCCGCCCCGGCTGTGGGCGGTGGTCGACGAGGCGGCGCTGCGGCGCCCGGTCGGCGGACCGGAGACCATGCGGGCGCAGCTGGAGCGGCTCATCGAGGCGGCGCGGCTGCCCAACGTCACCCTCCAGGTGCTGCCGTTCGCGGCCGGGGCGCACCCGGCGATGGTGGGCGCCTTCAGCGTGCTGCGGTTCGCCGACGACGACCTGCCGGACGTCATCTACCTGGAGCACCTCACCGGCGCGGTCTACCTCGACAAGCGCGACGACGTGCGCCAGTACCTCCACGTCATGGAGACGGTCTGCGTGCGCAGCGCCCCGCCGGGCGCCACCCCCGACATCCTCACCCACATCCTCAAGGACCTCGAGGAGTTCTGAGGGACTGACCTGGCCGTGACCGGCGGGACCGTGGTGACCTCCTCGACCTTGGCCCTCATCGGCCGGCACCTGCACTCCACCGCGATCGACCTGGGCTGAAGATCTACCGGGTCCGCACCTCGACGAAGCCGGCCGCGGTGAAATCGCCGTCGAACGCGAGCGGCCTGCGCGGCGACCGCGGCGTCGAGCTCTTCGTCGATGTGGATCTGGATCCTTCGCATGGCCGCAGTGCACACCCGTTGCACAGGAGGTGTGTATAAGCCGCGCTACTCCATCCCGGCGGTGCCGACGTAGAGGGCGAGGAGGCGGGGGTCGGTGCGGATGGCGGCGGGGGGACCGTGGAGGGCGACGCGGCCCTTTTCGAGGACGTAGGCGCGGTCGGCGAGGGCCAGGCCGCGCTCGACGTTCTGCTCGATCACCAGCATGGCGACGCCGCGGCGGTTGACCTCGGCGAGCGCCTGGTAGAGGCGGTCGACCACCACCGGCGCGAGGCCGAGGGAGATCTCGTCGAAGATCACCAGCTCGGGGGCGGCCATCAGCGCGCGGCCGATGGCCAGCATCTGCTGCTGGCCGCCGGAGAGCAGCGCGCCGGAGTGGCCGCCGCGCTCGGCGAGCATGGGGAAGAGCTCGTGCACCGACGCCAGCCGGCGGCGGAGCTCGGCGCGATCGGGCGCATTCCGGCCGCCGAGCTCGAGGTTCTCGCGCACGGTCAGGTCGGCGAAGATGTGCCGCCCCTCCAGGCAGTGGGCGATGCCGAGGCCGGCGATCCGGTCGGGGCGGCACCCGTCGATCCGCTCCCCGGCGTAGCGGACCTCGCCCGCCGCCAGCGGCACCATGCCGCTGATCGCCCGCGCCGCGGTGGTCTTGCCGGCCCCGTTGGCGCCGAGCAGGGTGACGATCTCGCCCCGCCGAACCTCGATGCTGACGCCCTGGAGCGCCCGCACCGCCCCGTAGCGCACCGCGACCTCCTCGACCCGCAGCAGGGGCTCTGCCGGAGGGAGCGCAAGCGCCACCGGTCGGGTCCGGGACGCCGCGGGCTCGGCCGGCCGGGGACGTGGCGGCGGCTGGGCCCGCGGCCCCGACCGCTCCGCCGGCTCCGAATGGGCCGCTCCCCCACCGCCCGCCGCCCGAGGTCCCACGGCGGTGGTGCCGAGGTAGACGGCGGCGACCTCGGGGTCGCGAAGGACCTCGGCCGGGGTGCCCTCGACCAGGCGGCGGCCCCAGTCGAGCACGGCGACGCGGTCGGCGCAGGCCTGGATCACCTCGACGACGTGCTCGATCACCAGGACCGACTCGACCTCGGCGCGCAGCGAGCGGATCAGCTCGATCAGCTCGGGCAGCTCCGACTCGATCAGCCCGGCGCCGATCTCGTCGAGCAGCAGCAGACGCGGCCGCAGCGCCAGCGCGCGGGCCAGCTCCAGGCGCTTGAGGCGCAGCAGCGGGAGCGAGCCGGCCGGCTCGCCGGCGACGTCGGCCAGGCCGGTGCGCTCGAGGATCGCCATGCCCTCACGCCGGGCCGCCGCCATCCCCCTGGTCCTCGCGCCGTAGACCTGTCCGAGCAGCAGGTTCTCCAGCACGGTCATGCGCCGGAACGGCCGCGGCACCTGGTGGGTACGGCCGATCCCGAGCCGCGCCCTGGCCGGCGCCCGCAGCCCGGTGACGTCCCGCCCGGCCAGCACGATGCGCCCGCCGTCCGGCCGCAGCGCGCCGGCGAGCAGGCCGACCAGGGTGCTCTTGCCAGCGCCGTTGGGGCCGATCACGCCGAGCGTTTCGCCGGATGCCACACGCAGGTCGAGGCGGTCGACGGCGATGACCCCGCCGAAGCGCCGGGTGAGGCCGGAGACCTCCAGCAGCGCGGTCACGGCGGCGCCCGCTCCGGCCGCAGCCGCGCCCAGCCGTCCGCCAGCAGCCCCCACAGGCCGCGGGGCGCGAAGCGGACCACCACGATCACGATCGCCCCGGTGATCGCCAGGTGCAGCGAGGGGTAGGCGTTGAGCCACTCGGCCAGCGCGACGGTGAACACCGCGCCGAGCAGCGGCCCGCCGATCGTGCCGAGGCCGCCGATCAGCACCACGGTGACGACGTCGACCGTCCACTGGAGCCCGAAGGAGCCGTACGGCTCGATCTGCGACAGCTTGCCGGCCTGGAGCCCGCCGACCACGCCCATCAGGAAGGCGGCCAGGGTGAAGGCCAGCAGCTTGGTGCGGAACGAGACCAGACCGAGCTGCCGAGCGACGTCCTCGTCGTCGCGCACCGCCCGCAGGGCGAGCGACAGCCGGGTGCGCAGCAGCAGCGCGACCAGGCCGGTGGCCGCGGCCGCCACGCCGAGCGCGAGCCGGTACAGGCCGGCGGTGGTCGGCGCCGCGCTGGTCAGGAAGATGCCGATGTTCCCGCCGAGGCCGTTGTAGTTGACCATGAACAGCCGCAGCGCCTCGGCGAGCGCCAGCGTGCCGATGGTGAAGTACAGGCCCCGCAGGCGGAACAGCGCCGGGCTCACCAGCGCGGCGAACAGCGCGGCGAACGCTCCCGACACGATCATGCCGGGCAGCAGCGGCAGGCCGTGGTTGGTCAGCTCGGCGGTGGTGTACGCGCCGATGCCGATGAACGCGGCCGAGCCGAGCGAGACCAGCCCGCCGTAGCCGCCCAGCAGGTTCCAGGCCTGCCCGAGCGCGGCGTACTCCAGCATCCTGAAGCCGACCTGCTGGGTGTACTCGCCGGTGACCGGCGTCGCCAGGGCCAGCAGCAGCGCGCCGGCCAGCAGCGCGACCGCCGAGCCGGTGCGGGCCGCGCTCCGGCGGGGCGGCGCCTCCAGGGCCGCGCCGTGCCCGGCGCGGCTCACCGGTCGGCCCGCCCGAGCAGGCCCTGCGGCCGCAGCGCGAGGAAGGCGAGGAACACCGCCAGACCGACGAGGTCCCGGTAGCCGTCGCCGAACACCGCGCCGCCCAGGCTCTCGATCACGCCCAGGCCGATCCCGCCGATCAGCGTGCCGAGCACGCTGCCGAGCCCGCCGAGCACCACCACGGCGAATCCGCTCAGCAGGTAGGCCGTGCCGGTGGTCGGAGTGAACGAGAAGGCCAGCCCGACCAGCACCCCGCCGATCCCGGCGCAGGCGGCGGCCAGCGCGTAGGCGCGCCCATGGACCCGGCCGACGTCGACGCCCAGCACCGCCGCGGCGGCCGGGTCCTCCGCGGCCGCGCGCATCTCCCGCCCGGCGCCGGTGCGCCGCACCAGCAGGTGCACCCCGCCGACCACCAGCAGCGCGACCGCGAACGAGATGGCGTAGATCGCCGGCACCTCGAGGCCGGCCAGGTGCAGCGGCGCGGTCGCGTACGGGCGCCCCAGCGAGCGGGTGTCCGCGCTGAACACCAGCACGAACAGGTTCTGGGCAATCACCGAGAGGCCGAAGGTGACCAGCAGCGGCCCCTGGGGGCCGGCACCCAGCACCGGCTGGAGCAGCAGCCGCTGGAGCGGCCAGGCGAGCAGCGCCAGGGCCGGGGCGACCAGCAGCAGGCCGGCCAGCGGGTCCAGGCCGAGCTTGGAGAGCAGCACGAAGCCGAGGTACGCGCCGGCCACCACCAGCTCGCCGTGGACCAGGTTGATCAGCCGCATCACCCCGAGGACCAGCGAGAGCCCGAGCGCCGTGACGGCGAGCAGCCCGCCGAGCAGGAGACCGGAGACCAGTGCGGTGACGAGCGTGTGTGCGCTGGGAACCTGCAACCCCATCCTCGCCTGCGGTGCTGTCTCGTGATACAGCACACTTGTCCCGTAGGCGCGTACGCTATGGGCCCAACCCGGACATGTCAAGCGAACCGGCACAGGAGCGAGCAGTGAGCGAAGGGTCCGTCTCCGAGGTCCAGGCGATCACCCGCGCTTCGCGGATCCTGGCGGCGCTGGAGGCGGCGCCGGGCGGGCTGAGCCTGGCGCAGATCGCGCAGCGCGTGGGCCTGCCGCGCTCGACCGTGCACCGCATCGTCAAGGCGCTCACCACCGAGCGCTTCCTGGTGCCGGTGTCGGCCGCCGGCGGCGTGCGGCTCGGCCCGCGGCTGGCCGGGTTGGCCTCGGCTGCGCTCGGCGAGCTGCGCCAGCAGATCCGGCCGCACCTCGAGCGCCTCTCCGAGGAGGTCAACGAGACGGTCGACCTGGCGGTGCTCGACCGCGACCAGGTGATCTTCATCGACCAGGTGGCCGCGCCCCACCGGCTCCAGGCGGTCTCAGCAGTGGGCGCCCGCTTCCCGGCGCACTGCACCGCCAACGGCAAGGCGCTGCTCGCCGAGCTGGACCCCGAGCAGGTCAAGGCACTGCTGCCCGCCAGGCTCCCGCGGCTGACGCCGAACACCATCACCAGCCGCGCCAGGCTGCTGGAGGAGCTGGCGCGCGTCCGCCACGACGGGGTGGCCTTCGACAACCAGGAGCACACCGCCGGCATCTGCGCGATCGGCCGGACCATCCCCGACGGCGCGGGCGGCCGCGCGGCCGTCACCATCCCGCTGCCCGCCCTGCGCTTCGAGGACCGCGCGCCGCTGCTCGCCAACGCGCTCGCGCGGACCTGCGCGCGGCTCGCCGAGCTGCTCGAGGGCTCGCGCGGCGGCGCCGCGCCGCAGCGCCTGCCCGGCGCCTGACGGAGCGGCCGCTCACTGGGTGAGCTTGTAGATCTCCTGGTCCGACGCGCCGTTGTGGAGGATGCGGGCGACCACGGCCGGGTCCTGGAGCCAGCGCGCGTAGGCGGCCGACTGCTCCGGGGTCATGTCCTGGACGTCCTTGATGTGGCCCTGGTCGTCCAGGAAGCTATGGTCCGGCGAGTCGATGTAGTCGTTGGGGTTGCCCGTGTAGGTGTGCGACCTGCCGTTCTCCACGATGGTGACGGGCTCGATCGGCTTTGCGTCGTCCTTCCAGGCCTCGTAGGCCTCCTCGCCGTACTGCTGCCAGTTGCCGGACCAGCTGGTGTCGTACTCGGACGCCTTCACCTTCTCCAGCCGGTCGCGCATCTCCTTGGGCGCGTCGCCCTCGTCGACGTGCGCCCAGTCCTCCAGCACGCCCTTGAGGATGTCGGTGCCGAGCGACTTGCCAAGGTCCACCAGGGTGACCTCCGGAGCGGTCACCAGCCCGGGGGCCAGCTCGAAGCCCTTGTCGATCAGCTGGTCGGTGGCCTCGTTGTAGTCCTCCACCCACTGCTTGATGTCGCCCTGGAGCCCCTCGGTGGTCTGCTGGAACGCGTGCAGGTAGAAGCCCTGCATGCGACCGTTCTCCACGTTGAGGAAGCGGGTGCCGAGCTCGTCGCTGGGGTTCATGCGCGACACCTCGCGCACGTTGTTGCGCACGTAGGCGGCGAAGTCGAGCCCCAGCGCCGACGCCTGGGCGGGGTCGCGCATGCCCTCCTGGAGCATCGCGTCCCAGAGCTCCTGCGGCACCTCGATGCCCTTGCGGTTGACGTCGCTGCGCGCCCAGAAATCCGCGCCGTCCCACTTGTCGACGATCTCGCCGGTCTTGGGATCGACCAGCGCCATGCCGGTGGGCACCGGCGAGGTGACGCTGTAGGCCAGGTCGGTGAAGTAGTCGTGCACCACCTTGCCGTAGACCGTCTCCATCTGCGGGAACACGTGCTCGCCCTTGTGCTGGTAGACGTCGTAGAGCAGGTGCGCGGTGTTCAGCTCGGCGAGCGGTTCGTTGAGCTCCCGGACGCCGACCGTGGCGGCCAGCACCAGGTCGGCGATCGCCTGGCCGCGCTGGTTGCCGTCGGCCTCGTCGAACGGCGCGCCGTTGGGCGTGCGCGACAGCTTCTGGACCTGGTCGAAGTTGTCGCGGTAGAAGCCGCCCGCCGCCAGCGGGTTCTGCGAGATCGCCCGGTAGATCTGGGTGTAGTGGTCCTGCTCGAAGGGCTTCGGGCTCTTGTCGTACCCGCCCATCCGTTCGAGCTCCCCCGGGCTCTTGGGGTGCAGCATGCGGTTGCCGACCGCCTGGAGGAAGTCCGCGCTGAAGGCGCCGCCGTTCGCCCCGGCCAGCAGCGGCGCGAGCAGGTCCGGCCGGTACATCCGCGCCCTGGGGTCGTCGCTGTCCGGGTCGGCGGCGAAGCGGTCGAGCCAGGCGTCGTCGAGGTGGTGGTCGCGGCTGTAGGTCGCCAGCCCGCTGCCGAGCGCCGCCAGGACCTTCTTGGCCTCGTCCGGGTGGTCGCGGTAGAAGAACGCCGGGTCGCTGTAGGGGTTGCTGGCGATGTCGTTCGCCAGCCGCTCCAGGCCGGTGGGCCCGAGCGTGTCGTAGAAGCCGCCGGCGAACGCCGGGTCCCAGCCGTTCTCCTGGAGCGCCTTGAGGGTCTCGGGCGAGAGCCTGCCGTGCTCCTCCATCTCCTTCTGGACCTGGGCGGCGAGCTGCTTGCCCTTGGCCGCGGCCGCGGCGGCGTCGAGGAACTGGTCGGGCACGTCCTTGACCAGCCCGCCGTCGATCTTGCCGTCCTTGGCGTCCATCGCCGCGGCGAGCTGCTGGCGCCGCCGCAGGTCCGGCAGCTGGTCGGTGGCCCACGAGCCGATCGCCAGGATCTCGGCCAGCTCGGCGGTGCCGATGCCCCACCACTCGCAGTCGGACTTGAGGCTGGTGGCCTCGCGCTGGAGGTTGTCTGCGCCCGTCTTGAGCTCGTTGATCATGCGCTGGAGCAGAGCGGGGTCGATCGCGGAAACGGTGCCCATCGCGTCCTCGCTGGCAGGCTAGTAGTTGTGGCGGAAGCGGCGGCTCCGCAGGTAGGCGTCGGCCTCGTCCTGCGTGCACTCCCTCGGCGTGGAGCGCAGCTCGGCGTCGACCTCGTCGAGGATGGCCTGGACCCGGCTGGCGAGCCGCTGCCTGCGGCCGCTGACCTCGCCGCCCCAGGCGCTGGCGGTGGTGCCGATCCAGACCTTGCCGCTGCCCATGGCCTGGACGGTGCCGTCGAGCGCCGAGCGCATGGCCGGCGCCGCCTTCCCGATCCGGCCTCTGAGGCGCTCCAGGTCCTGGTACTCCGGGTTCGGCACCTTGTCGCCGGCCATGTCGCTCCAACCTCCGCTCGGACACCCCGTCGCCGCACCGCGTTCGCCCGCTTTCGGCGCGGTTGCCGGGATGCTAACCGATCCCGGCTTGCCGGCGCGCCCGGCTTCGGCCGGCTCGCGGAGCAACCGCCGGGCTGCCCGGATTGACAAGCTCGCCCGCTCCTGCCATGGTCTGCCTTCAGGACCGCATCGTGGTTGATCTGTACCGCGAAGCAGGACAGCCGGAGGAGACGAGGATGGCGTCGCCGAGCGGCGCCGGCGGCGAGCCGGCGCCGGTGATGGAGCACGACGAGTGGGCGATGCACCCGGCCGGGCGGACGGGGCTCGAGTTCTACGACCTGAGCCACCCCTTCGGGCCCAACGCGCCGCTGTGGCCCTACTTCGACGACGTCGAGATCAAGCGCATCCACTACCACGCCAAGTCCGGGGTACTGTCGCAGCGGGTCTCCACGGTGATGCACTGCACCACGCACCTGGACGCCCCGGCGCACGTGGTCGAGGGCACGCCCTACACCGACGAGATCCCGCTGGAGCAGTTCTTCGGCACCGGGGTGGCGGTCTCGATCCCCAAGAAGCAGTGGGAGGTCATCACCCCCGAGGACCTCGAGGCCGCCCGCCCCGAGATCCGCCCGGGCGACTTCGTGCTGATCAACACCGGCTGGCACCACCACTACGCCGACACCCGCAGGTACTTCATCTACTCCCCCGGCCTCTACAAGGAGGCGGGCATCTGGCTGCGCGAGCGGGGCGTCAAGGCGGTCGGCGTCGACCAGCAGGCGCTCGACCACCCGCTGGCCACCGCCATCGGCTGGCACCCGGAGGCGCCCGGCGCGCCGCTGGCGCCCTGGGCGCTGGACGAGTACCGCGAGCGCACCGGCCGCGACCCTCGCGACGACTTCCCCGAGTGGGAGCCGTGCCACCGGCAGCTGCTCGGCAACGGCATCGTCAGCTTCGAGAACGTCGGCGGCGAGCTCGACAAGGTCACCGGCCGGCGCTGCACCTTCGCCGCCTTCCCGATCCGCTGGCAGTACGGCGACGGCTCGATCGTGCGCCTGGTCGCGATGCTCGACCCCACCGGCGAGTACCGGATCGAAGGGGGCTGAGCCGATGGAGGTGGTGCGCCTCGCCGACGCCGGGCCGTACTTCCCGCCGAAGCACGCCGACGTGCGCTGCCTGCGGCTCCAGGGCCTCGAGGCGAGCGGCGCGACGAGCTTCTCGGTGGGGCTGTCGCACTTCCTGCCGGGCGGCGGCGCCGAGCTGGACGCCACCCCGGTCGAGAAGGTCTACGTGGTGGTCAGCGGCGAGCTGACCGTGACCACCCCTGCCGGCGCGGTGACCCTGCGCCCGATGGACTCCTGCCGCCTGGCGCCGGGCGAGCCGCGGTCGATCGCCAACGCCACCAACCTGCCAGCCTCGATGCTGGTGATCATGCCCTGCCCACTGCCGGAGGGGTCGGGGGAGCCCCAGTGGGACGCCCCGGTGGGTCAGGACGGGCGGTCGTGAACCAGGCGCAGCGGGTCGTGCGGGACCCGCGGTCGCTGTTCGACGTGACCGGCTGGTCCGTCCTGATCACCGGGGCGACCGGCACCTTCGGGCGGGTCGCCGCGCTGTCGCTGGCCGCGGCCGGCGCCAGCCTGACGCTGGCGGCCCGCGACGCCGCCAAGCTGGAGGCGGTCGGGCAGGACGTCAAGCAGCTCGGCGGCGAGGCGGTGCTGGTCCACCGGCGGCCGGAGGAGCTGGCCGATGCCGAGGCGATGGTCGCCGCGGCGGTGCGCGCCCACGGGCGGCTCGACGGCGTGGTGACCGCCGCCGGGCTGAACCGGGTGGGGCTGATCGTCGACCAGGACCCCGCCGAATGGGACGAGGTGCAGCGCGCCAACGTGCGCGGCACCTGGCTGGTCTGCAAGGCCGCCGGCCGACGGCTGATCGACCAGGGCGACGGCGGCAAGGTCGTGCTGGTCTCCTCCACCCGCGGGCGGCTCGGCCTGCCCGGCGGCTACAGCGCCTACAGCCCCTCCAAGGCCGCCGTCGACCTGCTCTGCAAGACGCTCGCGTGCGAGTGGGGGCCGCAGCGGATCACCGTCAACGCGATCGCCCCGACGGTGTTCCGCTCCGAGCTGACCGAGTGGATGTACACCGAGGAGGGCCCCGGCGCGGCGACCCGCCAGGCGATGCTGGCGCGCATCCCGCTGGGCCGCCTGGGCGAGCCGGAGGACTTCGCCGGCGCGCTGCTGTTCCTGCTGTCGTCCGCGTCGGACTTCTGCACCGGCCACGTGTTGTACGTCGACGGCGGCTACACGGCCGGCTGAGCTGCGATGACTCCCCGGGGAATGCACGAGGGCGTCGGAGCGTTCCAGCCCCTACAAGCCGAGACCCCCCAAGTGGGGTGAAGGAGTTGACAGATGAGCGACAAGAGGGAGAAGGCGGTCCTGGCCGGAGGGTGCTTCTGGGGGATGCAGGACCTCATCCGGAGACGCCCGGGGGTCATCTCCACGCGCGTGGGCTACACGGGGGGTGACGTCGCAAACGCCACCTACCGGAACCACGGGACCCATGCCGAGGCGATCGAGATCGTCTTCGACCCCGAGGAGACCTCGTACCGTGAGCTGCTCGAGTTCTTCTTCCAGATCCACGACCCGACGACGCTGGACCGCCAGGGGAACGACCTCGGCACGAGCTACCGCTCGGCGATCTTCTACCTCGACGAGGAGCAGCGCCGCGTGGCCGAGGAGACCATCGCCGACGTCGACGCTTCCGGGCTCTGGCCCGGCAAGGTCGTCACCGAGGTCGCACCGGCCGGTCCGTTCTGGGAGGCCGAGCCGGAGCACCAGGACTACCTGGAGCGCTACCCGAACGGCTACACCTGCCACTTCCCGCGCCCGGACTGGGTGCTGCCACGCAGGAGCACCGTGTCGCGCTAGCCGGCGACCTGGGTGAGGCGCTTCACATAGCGCCGGGCAGGCACTGAGATCGGGCCGTCGCCACCCGCAGCCGCGTAGTGGAACGGCCCGGCGTCAGACCAGCCACGGCGTTCGTAGAACCGTCGAGCTCTGGTGTTTCCGGCCACTACGGCGAGCCACGCCGTCGGGTGGCCGGCCTGTGCGACTTGTCGTTCCGCCTCCGCCAGGAGCGTGTCGGCCACGCCCGTGCCGCGATGGCGAGCCGAGACATAGACCTGTTCGACCTCATCGCCGACGACCATCACGAACCCGGCGACCTCCCCGCCGACCACGGCGACGGTCGTGTCGCCGACTCGCTGCGCCGCCCTGGTCCGAAAGGAGCCCTCGTGACGAGCGGCGACGAGCTCTTGGGGCACGAACCCGAGGTGACCGTCGCGCCAACCGAGATGCCAGATCTCCGCGATCGTCGGCGCGTCATCCGCTGTTGCCTGGCGCAGCGTCACTCCTGGCCGCATCGTCATCGAAACCCCCGGGAGGTCGGCGCTCGTCGGTGCGAGACCCTACGACGCTACAAGCTGGCGCCAGACATCGGGCCCCACGCCAGGCTAGTGCCGTAGCCGGCAACGTTTGCCCGGTCGGCGCCGGGCCCCAGTGGGCACCACCCTGGGCCGACGCACCATCTCGCGAGGCGTCGGCCCGGCGAACGTTTGTTGCGGAGGCACTAGATCCGGCGGAGCCCGTCCAGCACCCGCTCCAGCAGCGCGCGGTCGGGGTGCTCGGTATGGTGGCGCGGCTGGTACAGCTCCAGCACGCCGCGGTCGACCAGCTCGCCGACCAGCACCCGCACCACCCCGAGCGGCAGCCGCAGCAGCGCGGAGATCTCCGCCACCGACTGGAAGCTGTGGGTGCAGAGCCGCAGGATGGTGCGCTGCTCGGGGCTGTGCCCCGGCTCGGCGGCGGCGTTCGGCGTGGCGCTCAGCAGCGCCTCGATCGGCAGCTCGGTCCACAGGCTCCGCGCCCGGCCGCCGGTGAGCGCGTAGGGGCGGACCAGGCGCGGCCGCTCCCGGCCCTGCTCCGGCGCCGGCGCCGGCGCCCGCGGGTCAGGCCCGCGCGGGCCGCTCACCCGGCCACCTCCCCGGGCTCACCTTGGCAGGGCGGCCTGGAGCTCGGCCCGCAGCCGCGGGGTGAGCACCTCGCCGACCTTGGCGACCATCATGGTCATCTCGTAGCCGATCAGGCCGACGTCGCACGACGGCGTGGCCAGCACGGCCAGGCAGGACCCGTCGCGCACCGACATCACGAACAGGAAGCCCTTCTCCATCTCGACCACCGTCTGGTCGACCGAGCCGGCCTGGAACAGCCTGGCCGCGCCCTGGGTCAGGCTCTCCACCCCGGAGGCGATCGCCGCGAGCTGGTCGGCCCGGGCGCGGTCGAGCCGCTCGGACACGGCCACCAGCAGGCCGTCGCTGGAGATCACCGCGGCGTGCGCCACCCCGGCGGTGGTGCGCACGAAGCTCTCCACCAGCCAGTTGAGGCTCTGGGCGTCGTTGCTGATCGTGGCCTTCATGGCTGCTCCTCGGTGCCGTCGGGGTGGTCGCCGGGCCGCGTGTGGCCGAGGCCGCCCCGCGAGCCGTTGCCGTCGTGGCGTGGGGGTCCGCCGGCCGTGCGCCGGCCGCGCTCCAGGCCGCTCGAGTAGCTGGACAGCGTCGCGCGGATCTGCTCGGGGGTGCGGCCCCTGCCCCCGGGCGACGGCGGCGCCGGGTTGTTGAGCCCTGGCGCCATGGTCGAGCGCGGCACTCTGCGCGGCAGGTTCGGCCTCCCCGGCCACTCCG
>DASVXQ010000243.1:0-12764 GCA_036392615.1 Actinomycetes bacterium
CCGGCGGCCGCCGCCTGGGTGGACGGCGCCGGCCCCGCCGAGCTGGCCGCGCCGATGCGCGGGCAGCTCCCGGACGGCTCCGACCGCCTGCTGATCGCCGGCGACCTCACGGTGGTGGCGCCCGACGGGCTGGCGCCGGCGGTGGCCGTGCGCCTGGGCCAGCTCGCCGACCGCGAGCAGGGCGGCACCTGGCGGGTGCACGAGGCGAGCCTGCGGCGCGCCTTCGACGAGGGCGCCACGCCCGACGGGCTGCTCGACTTCCTGCGCGGCCACACCAGCACACCGCTGCCGCAGACGCTCGAATACCTGGTCAAGGACACCGCCCGGCGCCACGGGCGGCTGCGCGTCGGCGGCGCGGCGACCTACCTGCGCGGCGACCCGGCGCTGGTCGCCGCCGCTGTGCGCTCGGCCGGCGGCCGCCGTCTCGGGCTCCGCGAGCTCGCGCCCGGCGTGGCGGTCACCAGCCAGTCGCAGCACGAGCTGCTGGCGGCGCTGCGCAAGTCCGGTGAGCTGCCGCTGGCCGAGGAGCCCGACGGCACGCCGCGCCCGGAGTCCCGCAAGCCCGTGCGCCACTCCGGCCGCGGCCAGCCCTCCGTGCCCGGCGCCGCCAGCCGTCCGGCCGGCTCCCTCACAGCCGGCGAGCTGGTCGCCCGCCTGCGCGCCAACGGGAGCACGCATGCCTGATGGCGCCCTGATCGTGCAGAGCGACCGGAGCATCCTGCTGGAGGTCGCGCATCCCGACGCGGACGCCGCCAGGGCGGCCATCGCGCCGTTCGCCGAGCTGGAGAAGAGCCCGGAGCACGTCCACACCTACCGGCTCACCCCGCTGGCGCTGTGGAACGCGCGTGCCGCCGGGATCGAGCCGGAGCAGGTGAGCGCCGCCCTGGTCGAGCACTCCCGCTATCCCGTGCCGCCGGGGCTGCTGGCCGACCTGGTCGAGACCATGCGGCGCTACGGCCGCCTGGTGCTGCACGCCGACCCGGACCAGCCGGACCACCTGGTGCTCTCCTCGGCCGAGCCAGCCGTGCTCGCGGAGGTGGCACGCTCCAGCCAGATCGCGCCGCTGCTGGCCGGCCCGCCCGACGGCGGCCGCGCGCTGGTGCCGCTCGGCGAGCGCGGCCGGCTCAAGCAGGCGCTGCTGGCGCTCGGCTGGCCGGCCGACGACCGTGCCGGCTACGTCGAGGGCACGCCGCTGGCGATCGGGCTGCGCTCCGAGCACGCCGGCACCGGCCAGCCCTTCTCGCTGCGCCGCTACCAGAGCGAGGCGGCCGCGGCCTTCGTGCCGGCCGGCTCGGGCGTGATCGTGCTGCCCTGCGGCGCGGGCAAGACGCTGGTCGGGCTGGCCGCCATGGCGGCGGTCGGCGCGCGCACGCTGATCCTGGTGACCTCCACGCTGGCGGCGAGGCAGTGGCGCGACGAGCTGCTGGCGCGCACCACCCTGGAGCCCGCGCAGATCGGCGAGTACTCCGGCACCCGCAAGGAGGTCGCCCCGGTGACCGTCGCGACCTACCAGGTGCTGGCCACCCGGCGCAAGGGCGTCTACCCGCACCTGGACCTGCTCGGCAGCGGCGACTGGGGGCTGGTGGTCTACGACGAGGTCCACCTGCTGCCGGCGCCGGTGTTCCGCATGACCGCCGAGATCCAGGCGCGCCGCCGGCTCGGCCTGACCGCCACGCTGGTGCGTGAGGACGGCCGCGAGGCCGACGTCTTCAGCCTCATCGGTCCCAAGCGCTACGACGCGCCCTGGCGCCAGCTGGAGGCGCAGGGCTGGGTGGCGGCCGCCGACTGCGTGGAGGTCCGCGTGGATCTCGACGACGACGAGCGCATGGAGTATGCCGTCGCCAAGCCGGAGGAGCGCTACCGCCGCGCGGCCACCGCCGCCTCCAAGCTGCCCGTGGTCGAGCGGCTCGCCCTGCGGCACCGCGACGACCGCGTGCTGGTGATCGGCCAGTACCTCGACCAGCTCGAGACGATCGCCAGGCGGCTCGGCGCGCCGCTGATCACCGGGCAGACGCCCATGCGCGACCGCGAGCGGCTGTTCGCGGCCTTCCGCCAGGGCACGATCCGGCTGGTGGTGGTCTCCAAGGTCGCCAACTTCTCGCTGGACCTGCCCGAGGCCAACGTCGCCATCCAGGTGTCCGGCACCTTCGGCAGCCGCCAGGAGGAGGCCCAGCGCCTCGGCCGCATCCTGCGCCCCAAGGCCGACGGCGGCCGCGCCCGCTTCTACACCGTCGTCGCCCGCGACACCAACGACACCGAGTTCGCCCAGCGCCGCCAGCGCTTCCTCGCCGAGCAGGGCTACGCCTACCAGCTCGTCGACGCCAGCGAGATCGCCCCCGCCGCCAGCCGCCCGGGGTCGCGCCTGCTGGAAGCCGGCTAGGCGCAGGTCTCCGATGGAGGAGGTTGCCGCCGACGGCCTCGAGCTCCGGTTCTCCGACGGTGGGCAGGACTGGAGCGTGGCATGGCATCCGCCGCCTCAGCCGCCGCCGGGGACGCCGCACGGCGCCAACGCCGTGTGCCTTGCGGGCGACCAGGTGGTCCTGATCGGCGACGACGGTCGGCGCTGGGGCCTGCCCGGCGGCCGCCCGGAGCCCGGCGAGCGCCCAGAGGAGACCCTGCGCCGCGAGGTCGAAGAGGAGGCCTGCGCCACCTCTTCCGCCGGATCTTCGCAGAGGCTGGTCTCTGACATCGCGGAGTTGCTCGCGGTGGCTTGCACGCAACCTTGGCCGACTAGACTCCTTGCCATGGTGAGCGGCGATCTCGACGAGCTGGCGGTCACGCTCGCCCAGGTCGGCCGGACGGTCCGCGACGCGCTGCTGGCGACGGCGCACGCCAAGACCGACCGTCGCGTCGTCCGACGCGCCGGCGGGGACGAGATCTACGGCCTCGATGACCGAGCCGACCAGGTCCTTGTGAGCGAGCTGGAGCGCCGTTGCGCGCGATGGCCTGGGCGCCTGATCGTCGAGGGTGCCGACGCGCCGCTGCCAATCGGCGACCAGTCCGGCCCATGGACCTACCTGGCGGACCCGGTCGATGGAACGCGGCTGTGGCTGAGCGGCAAGCGCAGCGCCTGGGTGCTGCTCGGCGCGGGCCGTTCGGCGACGACGCTCGAAGGGCTGGAGGTCGGCGCCGCGGTGGAGATCCCCGGCCGGCGTGCGCGCCTGGGGCTGGTGGCGTGGGCCCGGCGGGGTGCCGCACCCGCCGCGGTGGACGACGACCTGATCGCACAGGGTCAGGCGGCGCCCCATCCGTTGGTTCCGCGAGCCGGGACCGAAATTGCCCGCAGCTACGTCAGCTTTCCGCAGTACACCCTCGGCGTCGATGGAGCCGTGAGCCGGCTGGAGGATCGGCTGATGGCCGGCGTCAAGGCCTTCCGGGACCCGGCGCACTGCACCGGTGGGCTGCTCATGGGGCTGGCGGACGGGGCCGACACCGCGGTGCTGGATGTCCGTCCACTGGTCGGTGCGCCCAACGCCGCGCACCCATACGACCTGGCCGCCATTGCGGTCGCGCGAGCCGCCGGGGTGATCGTCGAGGCTCTGCCGCCGGGTCCGCTCGATGTCCCGTTGGAGCCGTGGGCCCCGGTCGCCTGGGCCGGCTACTGCAATGGCGACGTGGCCGATGCGTTCCGTCGACGGTGGAACACCGTCGGTCGGGATTGACCGCAGCCAGATGATGCGGGCCGCGGAACCGCTTGTCGCAGGGGGACCGCAAACGCCGAGGCCCCGGCGGCGGCGCCGGGGCCTCGAACGGTTGGTGTGGCTGGTGCTACTTGACCTGGCGGGCGCGCAGGCGGCCGGCGAGCAGGAGGCCGCCGCCGCCGAGGAGCAGGACGATGGCGCCGATCAGCATCGGCACGGGGTTGGAGCCGGTGAACGGCAGGGAGCCGCCACCGCTGCTGCTGGTGGTGGTCACGCCGCCGATCGCGCCGGCGGTAGTGGTCGGCGCGGCGGTCGTGGCGGGCGCCTCGTTGGTGCTGGTGGGCGCGGCGGTCGTGGTCGGAGCCTCAGTGGTGGTCGGAGCCTCGGTGGTCGAGGGCGCGACGGTCGTGGTGGTCGTGCCACCACCCTCGCCATTGCAGACCACGAGGTTGACGGTTGCGCTCTCGGGCTTCGGCTGGTGCTCCCCCTTGGGCAGGTCCTCGAAGATCGTCGCGACGATCACGGTGATCTTGGAGCCGCTCTCAGACGGGCTGGGCACGAAGAAGTGCAGCTCAAGGCTCTCGTCGGCGGGACCAAAGGTGTCCTGCGGCATGCCGGCCCTGTTGAACAGGCCGCCGTCGGGGACCTTCTGAACCGCGTTGTCGTCGATCTTGTAGCCGGCCACGATGCGCCCTTGGTGGCCCGTCTCGAACGGCGTGATCGTGAAGGTGACGCGGGTCTGGCCGGGGTGCGGGTTCGAGGGGCAGCGGGTGTGGACATCGCTCAGCGTGGCGTGCCACGCGAACGCCGGCGCGCTGAGCAGCAGGCCGGCAACCAGCAGTCCGGACGCGAGGGCCGCGAGGACGCCGAGGCGGCGGCGAAACGTCATGCCGATGACTCTCCTTTGCAATGGGGTGACGTGCAGTTCGGAGTCGTGATCGGGGCTGGGAGAACCTGGGGGACACTTCGAGCCGCGATCCGGCGGGTGGCAAAGCTACCCGATCCGGGCGCACACGCCCCGTTGATCCGGCATCCGCATCGGCACGGGCCGGTATCAGCCTGATAAACCGCCGCCGATGGGACCGGACGTCTCAGACTTCGCGAAGCCGGCCACCGGCGAGCGCGACGACTTCGTGGATCGCGGCCGGATTGGCCAGCGCGCCCTCGCTGACCGCCTTCTCCAGCGGCACGCCGGCCAGCACCCGCTTGACCGGGACCTCCAGCTTCTTGCCGCTCAGCGTGCGGGGCACCTCGCCGATCGCGTGGATCTCGTCGGGCACGTGCCGGGGCGAGAGCTCGTGGCGCACCGCCTCGCGCACCACCCGGCGCAGCTCGTCGTCCAGCTCGATCTCCGGCCGCAGCACCACGAACAGCAGCAGCCGGCCCTCGCCACCCGGCTCGCTGGCGTCCACCACCAGGCTGTCGGTGACCTGGTCGAGGCCCTCGACCACCCGATAGAACTCGCTGGTGCCCATGCGGACGCCGCCACGGTTGAGGGTCGAGTCGGAGCGGCCGCTGATCACCAGGCTCCCGCGCCGGGTGATCTCGACCCAGTCGCCGTGGCGCCAGACGCCCTCCCAGGGCGTGAAGTAGCTGTCGTGGTAGCGGCTGCCGTCGGGGTCGTTCCAGAAGCGCAGCGGCATCGAGGGCAGCGGCTCGGTGATCACCAGCTCGCCGACCTGCTCGATCACCGGCCTGCCGTGCTCGTCGAAGGCCTCGACCTTGGCGCCGAGCGCGCGGCACTGGATCTCGCCGGCATGGACCGGCAGCAGCGGGCACGACTGCGCGAACGCGGTGCACACGTCGGTGCCGCCGCTCACCGAGCCGACCAGGATGTCCTTGGACACCTGCCCGTAGAGCCAGTGGAAGCCCTCCGGCGGCAGCGGCGAGCCGGTCGAGCCGACGCTGTGCAGCCTGTCGAGCCGCGCGACCGCCGCCGGCTCGACCCCGGCCTTGATGCAGGCGAGCACGTAGGCGGCGCTGGTGCCGAAGTAGGTCATGCCGGTGGCCTCGGCGAAGCGCCACAGCGCGCCCATGTCGGGCTGGCCGGGGCTGCCGTCGTACAGCAGCACGGTCGAGCCGGCCAGCAGCCCGCCCACCAGGAAGTTCCACATCATCCAGCCGGTGGTGGTGAACCAGAAGAAGCGGTCGTCGGGGCCCAGGTCCAGGTGCAGCGCCAGCGACTTGAGGTGCTCCAGCACGATCCCGCCGTGGCCCTGGACGATCGGCTTGGGCAACCCGGTGGTGCCCGAGGAGTACAGGATCCACAGCGGGTGGTCGAACGGCACCCGCTCGAAGCGCGGCTCCGGCCGGTTCGGTCCTCCGGCGGCGGATTCCACCAGCTCGGCCCAGGCCAGCGTGCGGCCCGGGCCGACCGCACCGGCCCCACCGGCCTCCTGCCCCGGCGCCGGGACCAGCACGGTGGCGCCCAGGGTCGGGAGCTGCGCGCGGATGGCGGCGACCTCCTCGCGGCGGTCGTGCCAGCGGCCGCCGTAGCGGTAGCCCTCCACCGCCAGCAGCACCTTGGGCTCGATCTGCTGGAACCGGTCGACCACGCTGGACACGCCGAACTCCGGCGCGCAGCTCGACCAGATGGCGCCGATGCTGGCGGTGGCCAGGAAGGCGATCACCGTCTCCGGCACGTTGGGCAGGTAGGCGGCCACCCGGTCGCCGCTGCCGACGCCGAGCCCGCGCAGGCCCTCGGCCGCCGCGGCCACCATCCCGGCCAGCTCGGCGCGGGTCAGCGTCCGCAGGCTGCCGTCCTCGGAGCCGGCCACGATCGCCGGGTGGCCGTCGCGGCGCCGCAGCGCCAGCTCGGCGTGGTTGAGCCGCGCGTCCGGGAACCAGCGCGCCCCTGGCATGCGCCGCTCGGCCAGGCCGGGGGACGGTGCCTCGCCCTCACCGACCTCGAAGAACTCCCAGATCGACCGCCAGAAGGCGTCGAGGTCGCTGACCGACCAGTCCCACAGCTCCTGGTAGCCGGCGAAGCCGGGGCCCTTGGTGTCGGCCAGCCAGCGCTGGTAGGCGGTCAGCTTCGAGCGGGCGATCCGCTCCTCGGACGGCGCCCACAGGGGCTCCGGCTCGCCGGTCGTCGACTGGTTCACCGCCCACCTCCAGCGATTCGTCCTGGTTCCTGAGTGGAGGGGATCTCCCGCCCACTTCGCCAAGACGCTACCAGTCCGGACCTGGCCCCGCCCCTGGTGCGCTTCGGCCGCCTCGCGGGAATCGGCGGCCCGGGGCAAGATGGATACGGGCAATCCGGGACAACCGGGTTCCATCGTCATGAATTCGCAGGAGGCATCGCATGGAGGCGCTCTACACGGCCGAGGCGACCGCGGTCGGCGGCAGGAAGGGGCACGTGCGCTCGTCGGACGGCGTGATCGATCTCGACCTGGCGCTCCCCAGGAGCATGGGAGGCTCCGGAGCTGCGGGGCACAGCAACCCGGAGCAGCTCTTCGCCGCCGGGTACGCCGCCTGCTTCCAGAGCGCGCTGGGCGCGGTCGCGCGCGGCGAGGGCATCAGCGTCGACCAGAGCACGGTCACCGGCAGGGTCGGCATCGGCCGGGACGACAGCGGCTTCGGCCTCCAGGTCGAGCTGGTGGTGTCGATCCCGGGCATCGACCGCTCCCAGGCCGAGGCGCTGGTCACCAAGGCCCACGAGATGTGCCCCTACTCCAAGGCGACCCGCGGCAACATCGACGTCACCCTGACGGTCGCCTGAGGGCGGGGCGTCGCTCGCGTCACCTTGCGGCCGTCGCCAGGATCTCGTCGTGGTCCTTGGCGAGCGGGGAGCGGACTAGCGCGGCCGCCTGCCGGGCGAACTCCCTGCCGGTCGTGCCCGCGGGCCAGCGCCCTGGCGTCGCCCGGCAGGCCGAGCCGCCGGGCCTCGTCCAGCACCCGCCGGTCGGCGAAGTGGTGTCCGCCAGCTTGCGGGCGGTCGTCCAGCCCTGGTCGAACAGCGCGTTGGCCGCCCTGGTGCCCCTGCCTGGCGCCGATCCGCGCGCTCAGCAGGATCGCCCCGACCAGCAGCTTGAACAGCGCCGAGGGCGTGCCCCTGGCGACGCCGGCCCGAAGCTCGCGCGCATAGGTGCCGTGCCGCCCCAGCAATTCAAGTTCGACGGCGACCATTGATTGATCGGGGGGCCTCCTGCGTCGGCCCCCCGAACCCCTCAGGCGCACAGGGCGACTGGCCTTTCCCATGTACCCGCGGCTATCCCGTCCGCTTGGCCGCGAAACCGTGGCTCAGGCCATGTCGGCGATGCGGCCCACCAGGCGCGCGCGAGGGGTCGCCGAGGAGATCAGCGCCGAGGGCAGCTCCTGTCCCGGCTCGGACAGCATCAGCTGCCAGCCGCCGCTCGCCTCGATCAGGGTCACGCCGTGCAGCGCGTCCTGCCCGACCAGCACCCGGCCGCCGGGCGCCAGCAGCCCGTGGAAGCGGCGCCGCTCCACCCAGCTCAGCCGGCGGAGCCCCACGCAGGCGGGGCAGCGCGCCACGTAATCCGGCTCCGGGCTGGACGAGCAGCGGCCGCACACGAGGATCTGGCAGACCGCGCACGGCCTGGTCGGGGCGACGCACAGCCCGCAGGTGCCCGTCCGGCAGTAGCGGCAGTTGGTGGTCGTCGCGACCAGGTGGCCCTCGCGGTCGCGCGAGACGGCGGTGACCATCGCGCCGGTCGCCTCGCACATCACCAGGCCCTCCTGCTCGCCCGGGGCCAGCTCGTAGCGCAGCCGCACCAGCGAGCCGCCCTCCAGCCAGCGCTCCTCGACCTGGAGCCCAATGCCGACCAGCATCCGGCGGTCGCGGCCCTCCGCCAGCTCGTCGACCTTGGCGAGCAGCGCGTCGGCCAGCTCGGCGTCCAGCCGCTCCTGCTGGTCGTCGGGCGGGCGGACATCCTCGAAGCTGGGCGCGAAGCGCCGCAGGGCGACCTGGAGGAGGCGGTCGTCCGGCACGCCCTGCTGCTCCTCGACCACCGGCGTGGTCAGCCGCTGGCGCATCGACCCGTCGACCAGGATCGGCCCGCGGACGGTGTCCGGGTCGCTGAGCGCCACCACCTCGAAGAGCGCGCCCTCCTCGTCGAGCACGGTGGCCAGCGCGAGCTTGGCCAGCTCAGCCGGCCGGTCGCGCAGGGTCGCCCAGCGCGTCCCCTCGCCGTCGCGCAACCCCAGCGCCACGTGCGCGCCGACCCGGACCAGCGCGGCGCCGACCCCTTCGAGGCTGGCGGCCAGCACCACCTCGGGCGCCGGGAACCAGTCGTCGGCCACCCACGGCGGCTCGGAGCCCGGCGTCCAGGCCGCGTCGACCTGGCGCGCCTGGACCCCGTCGAAGGCCGCGTGGTGCAGTCCCTCGCGGTCGAGCCAGGTCGTCTCCGCCGCGGCGCGGGGGTCGAGCAGGAGGGTCCCGCCGGCGTCCCGGCCCGCGGCACCGGCTGGCAGCTCGCGCAGCAGCTCGGCGAGGTCGTCGTCGGCCGGCTGGGGGATCGCCACCGTCCCCCAGCCGGCCTCCTCGACCAGTCTGGCGAGCACCGAGGTCGACGCGTCCGTGCCCTGGGGCGCGGCCGGCTCCTCGCTGCCGGCAACCGTCCGGCCGTGGCGGTCGAGCACCGCCCAGCGCAGCGAGTCACGGCTGGTCGAGTTGAGCAGCAGGTGCGGCTCCGGTGGGGGCGTCACCTCGACCACCCGGCCCTGGCGCACGTCGACGTCGGCGCCCGCCAACCTGGCCGCGCCGATGCGGGCACGCAGCATCACCGGGGCGTCCGGCTGCGCCGTCTCCCAGCGGACCAGCTCGCCGGCGCGCAGCACCGCCAGCTCACGCCGCCGCCGGCCGAGCAGCACGGCCACCGTCCAGGTGCCGTCGACCGCCAGAAGGACCTCGAGCCCGGTGGCCGCCAGGCGCCGGTCGAGCCGGGCGATCTCGGCGGGCGTCGCCCGGTGCAGCGCGAGGCAGGTCGCGCAGCGGCCGTCGCCGTCCGGCTGGAGGCAGGCGTCGCAGGCGACCCGCCGGCACAATCGGCAGGCCTGGGCGGCCAGGGTCCGGCCACAGGTTCCGCAGGAGCGGAGGCCGCAGCGCTGGCACCGCTCGTCGGCGACGGGCGCGGCCGGCTTCAGCCGGCACTCGCGGCAGGCCGGCTGGCCGCAGCCCGGGCAGTCGGCCAGCTCGCCATCGGGCCCGCAGGCGCGGCAGCAGGCGCGCCGACAGGCGGGGCAGCGCCAGCTCGCCCCTGGCCCGTGCAGGTGGCCGAGGTCGTCGACGCCGAAGTCAGCCGCCCGCTCGCCGCTGTCGTCGAGCTTCGGCCAGGGCTTGCGGCCGGGCGTGACCAGGTAGGTACGGCGCACGCCGGGGTGCTCGGGGCCGGCGCCCGGCGCCTTCCAGTGCTCGGTGACCTGGAGGCAGACGCTGAGGGTGACCTGGCCGGCGCCGGCCAGCGGGTCGAGCCGCCTGGCGGTCTCCAGCAGCCCGGCCGGCCCGTCCGGCGGCTGCGCGACCCCGGCCAGCTCGTAGCCGACCATGGCCAGCTCCTCCGCGCCGGCCACACCGGCGTCCGGCACTCCGCGGACCATCCGCCAGGCCTCCTCGGTCCGGCGATCCACCAGCACGGCCTGCGACGGCGTCGCGAACTCGGCGTCGTGCCAGCTCTCGAGCGCTTTGGCCCGCCGGGCCTGCGTCCCCTCGGCGAGCCCCGACGCCTGTACCACCGCGGCCCAGGTGTGCTCGCTGCCCAGGGTGAGGCCGGGTGCTGCCGGCACGAACCAGGAGCGCTCGCCGTCCGGTGCCCTGGTCGCCACCCGGAACGACGCGTGGACCGCGTCGAGCGTGGCCAGCACCTCGCCGAGCTGGGCGCACGCCACCGGCCGGGCGGGCGCGGCGGTCTCGTGGCGGCTCGGCTCGAAGGGCGCGTGCTCGGCGCCGAGCGCCTCGACCTCGCCGCCGGGGTGGTGGCGCTCGACCCGCCGCTCGAGCCCGTCGGCGGTCACCGTGGTGTGGCGCACCTCCAGCAGCGGGGTGACCACCAGGGCGCCCGCTGGGGGCGGTGGCGCCTCGGCGCGCAGCCGCGCCAGCAGGACGGTCAGCCCGGCGGCGCTCTCGCCTTCCACCGGCGGCCCCTCGGCCCACGGGAGCGCGTCGGTCGCCTCCTGATCGACCTGGCTGCCGCCGGCTGGCAGCCAGTCCCAGGCGGGCACCTGGCGGACCCGGAGACCGGCGGTGAACCTGCCTGGTCGCGGTGCCGGCGCGGCAGGTCCCGCCCAGCGCAGGCCGATCTCCGGCGGCACCTGGAGCGCGGCCGCCAGGGCCCGCAGGCGCTGGCGACCCGGGTCGTCGAGGTCGGCGTCCGGCACCAGCACCCGGCCGCCGCCGCTGCCGCCGAACAGCATCGCCGAGCGCTCACCGACCAGCAGCTGCCGGCCGCCGCCGAGCGCCCAGGCGCGGCAGTAGCGCAGGTCGGCCTCTGGGACCCGCCGCGGGACCGCGCAGTCGGCGCAGAGCGCCCGCAGGCCGGGGCCGTCGCCACGGCACTGGCGGCAGACCGTCCGCTCGCAGACGGGGCACGGGCGCGCGCCGACGTCCCGCTGGCAGGCCTCGCAGTCCTGCGCCCCGCAGCGGTCACATGCCGGCGGCACCAGCAGCCGGCCAGCCTGGTCGAGCGTGAAGGACCCGGGGAAGCGGCGCGGCAGCTCCAGCAGCCGGTCGGCCGGGACCACCACACCCTGCCTGGCGAGCAGGGCCTCGAGCGCGCCGCCCGTCTGCGGGCCCTCCGCGCAGAGGAGCTCGTAGACCGCGTGCACGTTCGGGGGAAGCGGGGTCGAGGCCAATCGCACTGCCGTACCTCTCGGGCTCACGCCAGAACAACACGGAACAAAGCCCCGCATCCGAGGGCGCAGCCCGGGATCCTACCTCCCAGTTGGCGACCGCGCGAAATCGCCCTGCTCCGCCACGTCGACCCAGAGTTATCCACAATCCGGTAGAACCAGTTGTAGCACGCATCATGGCCACATTAGGATCCATCTCCCGTCAAGACAGAGGTGGACGATGCCGCCGTTCAAGCCGTTCCAGCCCGCCCCGGGCGGCGCGCGGCGCGGATTCGGCGTTGGCGGGCTGCTCCTGGCCGCCGTGGTGTCGTTCGGGATCGTCCTCGCCAGTGCGACCGTGCTGTCGGTGGTGCGTGGCGGCCCGATGACGCGGGCGGGCCCGGCGGGGCGGCAGGGTGACCGAACACCCCATGCCCAGGCCGGGCCCGGCCCGGGCGGGACAGCCGTCGGCGGGGAGGGCTCGGCCCGCACGCCGGATCCTCGTTCCGGACGTCCCACCGGCGCCGCTGGCGGCCCCCGTCCCGGTGGGCGCGGGGTTGCCGGCCCCGGCCCACCGGCGGGCGGCGGCGCGAGCGGCGACCTGGCCGGGGCGCCGGCTGCCCGCGCACGAGCCGAGCTGCCCGGGCGCCTGAGCGAGATCCTGCGCATCCGCGAGGTGGCCTTCGCTCGTCGCGACGCCGGCCTGCTCGCCACGATCTACACGGCCGACTGCGCCTGCCTTCGCAGCGGCCGCCAGGCGATCGCCCGGCTGCGGGCGGATCACGCGGTGTGGCGCGGGCGCTCGGTCTCCCTGCAGCTCGAGGAGCTCTCGCGCGTCGACGACGCGCTGTGGATCGCGCTCGCCGTGCTGCGCCGCTCCGCGTTCCGGATCGAGGGTGAGGACGGCACGCTGATCAGCGCCGAGCCCGCCGTCCGGCAGCGGTACCGTTTCGCGCTGGCGCGGAGCCCCGCCGGAACGTGGCTGCTCGGCCACGCCTCCCTCGTCGAGGAGCTGCCCCCATGATCCCGATCGCGCTTCGGCTCGCCCGCTGGCTGCTCGCCGCCGTGGTCGCGCTCGCGCCCACGATCGCCGTCCCACCCGCGGCGGCGGCAGCGGCCCGGTGCCCCGCCGGCGGCGTCGAGGTCGACCTGGCAGGCTCCGGCGACACGGCAGCGGTCTCAGGCCATGCGACCGCCCCATGCCGGTCGGGCGGCCGGTCTCGCGCGGCGAGCGGTCAGCCAGGGCCGTTCTTCACCTACGAGCTCGCCTGCTCGGTCGACCGCGCACGTGCCGCCCAGGGCCTCTGCTCGACCCCGACCTGCACCGGCGGCCTGTTC
>DASVXQ010000244.1:0-14625 GCA_036392615.1 Actinomycetes bacterium
GTCGCAGTTCGGCGTTCTCCTTGCGCAGCCGCTTGAGCTCTTCCCGCTCGGCAGTGGTCGGCCGGTCGCTGCGGCGGCCCTGGTCGGCCTCGGCTTGGCGGACCCGCTGCCGCAAGGCTTCGCGGTGCACACCCAGGTCCTGGGCGATGTGGGCGATCGGCCGGCCGGACTCCAACACCAGGCGGACAGCCCGCTCACGCAACTCCGCTGGCCAGCCGATCGTGGCCGGCTGGGCCTGGCAGTGGATCGCTCAGGTCAGCTTCAAGCGGGACTCATGGACCGCCCCGGTTGACGCCGCCCGGCTGCACCCTGGCAGTGACACCGACCAGCAGGCCGCTTGGCAGGTCCGCGCACTGCTGGCACGGCTGCCCGCCAGCCAGTCCATGCGGCTGTTTGTCTTCGATGGCGGCGACGAGTCCGCCCAGCTCACCCTCGACCTGGCCACCGAGCGAGCGGCGGTGCTGGTGCGGCTGCGCTCCGACCGCTGCTTCTATGCCGACCCGCCGCCACGCCAACACGGCGCGACGGGCCGCCCGCGCCGCCACGGCGCCAAGTTCAACTGCGCCAACCCGTCACCTGGCCCACTCCGACCGCAACGCACGTGGCCACCGACGACCAGTACGGCACCGTCACTGTGCAGGCGTGGCATGGGCTGCATCCCAAGCAGCAGCGCCATCCCGGCCACGGCAGCCGAGGGCCGCGGCCGATCGTGCGCGGCACCGTCATCCGCGTCCAGGTCGAGCGGGTCCCAGCGCGCACGCGCCCACCCAAGGTGCTGTGGGTGTGGTGGGCCGGCCCCGGCTCCCTCGACCTGAACCTGGTCTGGCAGGCCTACGTCCGCCGGTTCGACCTGGAGCACACCGTCCGCTTCTGCAAGCAGTCCCTGGGGTGGGCCACGCCACGGCCGCGCCATCCCGAGCAGGCCGACCGGTGGACCTGGCTGGTGCTGGCCGCTGATACCCAGCTGCGCCTGGCCCGCCAGGTCGCCTGGGACCAGCGGCTGCCATGGAAGCGGCCGCGACCACCACTGCGGCCGTCACCCGTGCGGGTCCGCCGCGGGTTTCCGCGCCTGCCAGGCGCGACCAGTTGGAGTTGGTCGGCACCGGGGGCCGACTGGTGGTCCCCCACCCGTGGCTGTGCCGGGTCGGCGCCGTCGAGCTGGAGACCGGCAGGCACACCCAGCGCCTGCCCGCCGACCCTGACGGCGCCTTTGGGCTGACGGGCGAGCAGGCCGACGCCTACCGGATCGAGTTCGACATCGTCCGGATCTCCGGAGCCGCCGGTGACATGACCGCGCCAGGTCGCCCTGGAAGCGGATCGCGTCAGTCGTTCAACTGAGCCCTGGCCGACACGCCTACACCTCCAGGCAGCGGGCGCCTGCTCGCTACGATGGGCCCTTCCGGGCCGCCCAACCTCGGTCAGCAGGTGAGCTGGTTGGTATCGATGGCCGAGGTCACCGTCCCGTTCGCGTTCACCGTGAGATGGAACAGGATGTGCTGCTTGCCAAGCGACCCGTCGGAGCCGTGCAGGACGATGTTGTGCGCGATGGTGACGGTGGAGTTGCTGGCGTTCACGTTCTGGCCGGACCACTCGGTCAAGTGGCCGGTGAAGCTCGGTTGGCTCGGGTCGTCTGGGACGAACGTGACCGTGCCGGTCGTCGTGCCGGTCGTATGGAGGGTGCCGTCCTCCAGATCAGTGGTGTGGATGACGCCCGAGAACACGATCGTCAGCGTCCCGGGCACGCCAGAACAGAGGTTTGCTGAGGCGCGCGAGTCGGTGCCGCTGAAGTGAATGGTCTCGGTCTCGGTCGCGAAGGCGGCCGCCGGCGCAAGCAGCGCCGCCGACAGCGTCAGGCCCGTCAGCCAAGCCAGCAGCGATCGTCGTCTCATCTTGGATCCTCCGGGTGGTCGTGAACCCCTTTCCTGCACCTTCTCAGTCCTGGTGGAGGTTGATCAGGTTGCCGCAGGTGTCGTCAAAGACCGCGTCGATGCCGCCGTACTCCCTCCTCCAGGGCTCTTTGACGAACACCACCCCCTTAGCCTTGAGCCGCTCGGCCTCGACAGCACAGTCGTCGGTGCGAAACGACAACACCGGCCGGCCGGCCTGGCGGCTGGCCTGCTGGAACGCCCGCGCCGGCTCGTCGGCCAGGTGCAGCACCAACTCCACCCCGTCGGGCTCCTGGGGGGACACGACACTGAGCCAGCGCTCGTCGGGGCCGTAGGGGGCGCTGGTCTTGACCTGCAAGCCGAGGATCTTGGTGTAGAAACGCTCGGCGCGGTCCTGGTCGTCGACGAAGATGCTGGTCAGGCCGATCCGCATCGTCCCATCCCTCCTCGGTCGTTGGTCATCAAGCTGTCCCTGGCGATGCTCGACGACCCCACCTGGGACCGTGGCCAGCGGCAGGCACACCGAACGCGTCTCTGGGCAGGCGAAGGATTGGTTGGGCCAAGTCGCTGCCTGCTCCGCTTGCCGGTGTGGCGTCCGCAGGCCCTTGACGAATGGCTCCCTCTCTATGTGCTGGGTGCCCATCCGGGCTCTCGCTGCGAGTCGTTGACCATAGGTCGTTCAGGGCGGGGGAACTGTTGTTCAATCGGCTGTGGCCACGCGTCCGTCCACGTCCCTTCCGTAGTCCCCGCAGTTGGGGGCGCCGCCAGGACTCGCCCAGCTCGACGCTTACTGCGCTATCGGGCAGCAAGGCTGAACGCATGCCGAGGCCAAGCCAGTAGAACGAGAACCCCTGGCGATCCATTGCAGCTCATCGAAGCATGCTGATCGGCGAGAAGATGCTGGAGATCGCGATCGGGACGACCGGCTGAGGCTGCGCCCGGTGGGACGGCCGGCTGGTTACAGCCCTCGCTCGACCATGTCGAGCAGACGCTGCGCGATGGTGTGCGTCCGGGTATAGTCCAGGCCCCGCAAGGGCCCGTCGATGATCAGCGTGGCCAGGCCATGCACCGCCGACCAGGCCAGCAGCTCCGCGCCCCGGCGGCGCTTGCGGGGCAGCACACCGGCGTCGACGAGCTCATCCAGCGCGGCGGCCAGAAGCTGGAAGGGCCGCATGCCGCTGTCGCTGGCGCGGGCCGGACTAGCGGTGTCCGGCAGGTCAGCCGGGACCGAGAACGCGGTGCGGAACAGCCCCGGCTCGGCCTGGGCGAAACGCAGGTAACCGGTGCCGACCGCGCGCAGGCGCGCCCGGGCAGCGCCGACGGGGTCGTCCTGGTCCGGCAGCTTGGCCTGCTCGGCCTCGATCGCCGCCGCCAGCGCCGACTGGGCAGCCGAGCGGACCGCCGCGAGCAGTGCTTGCCGGTCGGCGAAGTGCCGGTAGGCCGCGTTGGGGACGACGCCGACCCGTCGGGTGACCTCTCGCAGCACGACCGCGTCGGGTCCGCCGGCGCGCGCCAGTTCCGTGCCGGCGGCCAGCAGCGCGCGGTAGAGGTCGCCGTGGCGGTAGGTGCTGCGTCTGGGTGAGCCGGTGCTCGCGGCGGCCATCGATCCCTCCATGTGGACAGCGTCCACTTGATGTGTCATTGTGGACAGCGTACACAGCCGAGACGGCGCGAGTTCCCAACGCGACAAGTCCTCACCAAGGAGAACACAGTGGACCTGCGCTATTCCGACGGGATCGCCGCCGCGCGGACGATGATCGCCCTCGAAGGCAACCCGGCCGCCCTCCAGCGGCGGCTGCCGAGTGGTTGGGAGCTGGCTCCCTATGGCGGGGACGACCTGCGCGGGACCTCGCTGCGGGGCGCCAACATGCTGGTCCCGTTTCATGAGGTCTACGCCGTCAGAACCCATGAGGGTCAGCCGGCCGGTCTGCCGCAGCTCAGCTACATCGCCTTCGTCTCGCAGGCCCGCAACCAGGCGACGGGCGCACTCGGGCATGTCCACTGGTTCACCTATACCGAGGATCCCGCGGCTGTCCCCGGCAAGTATGGCGACGGCACGCTGGCTGACATCACGCGGTCGCAGACCTTCACCAAAGAGCGGCGCGGCGAGACCCAGGTCCACGAGCGCTTCTCCGCCGTGGCCGACAGCGGGGCGGTCCAGCTGTCGCTTGCCTATCGGCAGGGTGGCATGGTGATCTGGGTGACCGCCGACAAGCCGAATCTGGCGCTGTATGCCGCCAAGGATCCAAACGTCGTGCGCTGGTACCAGGAAGACCAGGTGATGAACGTGGTCCGCAGCGACCCGCTGAACGTCAACGGGGTCTCCGAGATCAGCCTGGACGTCAAGGGCGAGCTGGAGGACGTGTTCGACGGGAACCAGCGCGTCGTGGCCGTGGTGATCCAGCGGCCGTATATGCGGCAAGTGTACGTTCCTTGAATCAGCCGCAGATCGTAGTCTTCATGATTGCTGGCGGCCCGCCGTCGGCAGTGGCAGATGTGGGCACGTGCCTGATGCCGACACGGCGGCCGCTGGTCTGGGCATTCCCGTGGGCATTCCCCGGCGGGTAGGGCCATCAGGTTCCTGCTGGACCGAATCGCCTGCCCATCTGAGCGGGCAGCGGGCGCGGCGGACGGTCGACGAGCGAATGCCGGCGCGCAGTCAGCAGGCCACCCTTCGCTCGCTGGGGACGAGCGGGTCCGCGTGATCGTGGAGGGCTACCTCGATGCCTGGGAGCGGGGCGACGTCGACGCGCCCGCGGCCATGCTCGCCGAGGACGCCATGTTCTCGATGCCGCCGTATCCGACCTGGTGCGCGGTCGCGACGTCATCGCCGCCTTCGCCGTCGAGCCTCTCCATCGCTACGTGCCGACTCAGGCGAACGGCCAGGTGGCGAACGCGGCCTACCGCTGGGATGCGCAGAAGGGCAGCTACGTGGCGGAGGCGCTCGAGGTGCTCACGCTGGAGGGCACCCGGGTGAAGGAGATGACCGCGTTCAAGATGCCGGCAGTCTTCCAGCGGCTCGGCCTTCCAGACGAGCTTCCGGGAGAGGGCCCAGCCGCGGGCGCAACGCAACGTGACGCGATAGCTCGAGTCCAGGGCTCGTGAATCGAGACGCTGAGCCGACCTCGCCGCCCGGGCGATGAGTCTCGAGCCGGTGAGCCGTTCATACCCACAGATCCGGTCGATGTGATTGGCCGCCGCAATAACGAGTCCTAACATTCTGGGGTGACGCGCGTCTGGGACATCCCCAAGGGACAACCGCCGCGTATAGACGCGGGGCTGCTGGTCGCCGCATCTTCAGCTAGGCTGACCGTCCGGTGGGCTGCTGGTCACCGGGTTCCCGTTCAGCGGGCACCGACGCCTGGTTGAAGGCGTAGTACAGCGCCATGACCCCACAAGGCCAGGGCAAGCGGCGCCGACACGCCATGACAAGGCGAAGGCGCCGGCGTAGACGGCCTGACCGACCATGAACCGCAGGCGGACCGTTCGGACAATCCCGGGGGTGGCGGCCGGTGCAGCAGGCGAGCTGTGCGGGTGATCCAGCCGAACAGGCCCCCAAAACGCCACGCCGAGCAGCAGCGCCCCGCTGTAGAGCGCCGCGGCCGTCCGGGCCGCCTCACCGGCGCCTCCCAAGTGCTCGGCGACAACCGCCGTGGGGAACGGGATCAGCGCCGTCCACAGCAGCAGGTTGAGGTTGAGCAGCAGCAGCGGCCCATCGACCCGCGCGACCTGCTCGAAGATTCGATGGTGGTTGAGCCAGATCACGCCGATGGTCAGAAAGCTCATCAGGTAGGCGAGGTAGTTGGGCCACTGCGCCCACAGGGCGTGCGCGAGCCGCTCGCCCTCGTGGACCTCGGGGGGCGGATCTCGATGACCAGTAGGGTGATCGCGATCGCGAACACGCCGTCGCTGAAGGCCTCCAGCCGGTTCTTGGTCACGGTCCCAACCGTACTGGCCGCGCCTGCCGCCTGCCAGGAGACACATCGCGGCGGGTGCAGGTGTGCGGCGGTGCATAACCTCAGAAGGCAGGACTGGTTAGGAAGCGTGCATACCCGCGATTGAGAGCAGCCAGGCGACGATCTCGAAGAGCAGGAGGATCAGGGAGAGCTGGAAGGCCTCCCTGATCCTGCGGATGATCCGCTGGTTGCGCTGCTGGTAGCGCTTGAGGCGCACGGCGAGCGCTCGGTGCATCTCCGTCATGGTCGCGGGCGCCTCGGCGTCGACGTATTGGCTCAGCAGCTCCTCGACGTCGAAGCGGGACCAGAAGTTGTAGTACGGCCAGAGCATGACCACCGCGAGCGCGCCGATCGCGAACAGCAACACGACGGCGGCCCAGTCCCACGCCTGCAGCCCGTCAGACAGCGCGCGGCTGCCAAGCAGCGAGCTGGCGAACGACGCGGCAAAGATCAGCGTCCCGGCGCTTATGTGGAGGCCGTCGACGGTGGTCTGCTGTTGCGTGAGCCCGCGCAGTGCCTCCTGATAGACAAAGGCAGTGCGGGGATCGTCGGGCTCGGACATGGCATGGAGGTTACTGAAGGCGTCCCCGTAGCGATACGCGAGCCAGCTGGTAGGTCGCGTCGCCGCGCGGGTTTCGTTGAACGGCCCGTGCTCGCGGGTCCACCCGAGGCCACCGACGATCCTCCGGGTGCTCTGCACGGTGGCGCCATGCGCCGGCAAACGTGGCTGCCAACCCGGCAAGCGTTCGTGACCACCGCACCAGCCTCGGGCATCCACGGTCAACCTCGCGGTCAACCGAGAATCTGCCGAACCTGCTCATGCTTGCTCTGGCAGATGCCAACTGAGCAGCGCAATCACCGAATCTCCGCACCGCTGCACACTGGGTCCAACGACTGAAGGCCGCAAGGTCGGCGGTTCGATCCCGTCCCTGCCCACCAAAACCGCAGGTCAGAGGGTATATGGTGGCCTGATCTGATTCTGCTCGCTCTGCTGGGCATTCCCTGACTGCGGATCTATCCATGTGGTGGGAGGAAGGGAGGCTTGCCTGGGGGCCGTCATGGTCGAGCTCGCGATCGCCTGGGAGCTATCCACGGCAGGGCGGAGCCCCGGCGCCGCACAGCGTCAATCCTTGCTTCTTGCGAACGCCGTTCACGTAGCGTGAGCGGGTAGTGAAGCCCAGGAACTGGTCGGCCTGGTCGAACAGCGCCGGCGCGCTCTGTCGGCTGAAGGTCAGCCGATAGGTCACGCAGCCGCCGGTGAACCGGTAGTAGCGGACCGTGGCAGGCGGCTGCCGCGCTGCCGGCGCCTCGTAGCGCTGCACAGGAGGCCAGCCGCGACTCGTAGAGGGGAGTTGGGTCGCCCCTGCCACATCGCAGCTGCCCGTCAGCCTGACCTCGGCGGCGCGGGCGCCGGCCCGATCGGAGTCGAGCCAGAACCGGGTCAGCCCGGATCGGACCTCGAAGCCGCCGACGCTCCAGCCCCCCGGCAGGGGATTGGCGCACGGCATGAGCGTCGCCGAGGGCACGGCCTGGGCCACCAGCACAAAGATCGACTGGCGGCTGTGGCTGCTGCAGGAGACCCGCTGGTAGTGGCTGGCGGAACAGCCGGACACGACCACGGCGCCAGCGACCACCGCCGCAGCCACGGCGAGCCGCCTGCGGGCCCTGGTCGCGCCAGCGCGAAGGCTGCTCGCGTTCATGCGACCACCGCCCAGTTTTGGACCACAACGAGCACCGCGAGCACGGCCAGGGCCAGCACCAGCAGGCTCAACCCGACTCGCCGGAGGCTCCAGTGCTGGATGGCGACCGGCTGCCGCGCCGGCGCGAGCGCGCGGAACTGGGCCACCAGATCCCGCCCGTCCTGCTTGAGGACCGACCGCAGCTGGGTGGGACTGGCCACCCCGCGGGTGGCGGCGAACGCCTCGGCGATGTCGTCTTCGGTGAAATAGCGGAGGGCGTGCCGGTACACCCGTTCGGCGTCGGTCCGCACCGCTAGGCACAGCATCATGTTGGCCAGGTCGACCGCCTGCCGCCACGGGGAGGGGCGCACCTGCACGAAGAAGGCGTCCACCAGCAAGACCCTGCCGTCGCGGACCATCAGGTTGGCCGGCTTGACGTCACGGTGGGCCAGGCCCCCGTCCCACAGCCGGCGGATCAGCAGCAGGCCACTGTCGATCACCCGGTCGTCGACCGGGGCCGTGCCGATCTCCTGGGCGCCGGTGAAGAACTCCATCACGATCAGGTATTCGCGTTCCGGGGTGATCTCCACAAACCCGAACGGAGCCGGTACCGGGATGCCCACGCGGTGCAGCCGCAGCAGGGTGTAGTCCTCGTACTCCACGAAGCGGCGCACCGACTGGAACGGCGCCTCATCCTCCAGCGCGCCGTACAGAATCGTGCGGCCCAGCTTGTAGGAGCGGTCGGCGCGCACGTGACTCTTGGCGTACAGCTTGGCGAACAGGTCACGCTCGGGTTCCCTGTCGCCGGCGGCGACTCGCAGACGCAGCGGGGTGGAGCCGGCCGAGCCCTCCAACCCGACCGGCTGGATGTCCAGGACCGTCATGCCCAACTGCTCCTGGACGGCCGTGCGGATCGCCTGCCCACGGCGCCCACCGACGTCCAGGTGCGCGGCCTTGGCTCGCCGGTAGGTCACCGGGTAGACCTCGTTAGGCGCAAAGAAGCGGAAGGCGACCACCGGGACCGACACGCCCAGGATGACCGCCGACCACAGGTCGGTCGGATGGTCAACGGCCAGGTACATCCGAGCAAGCCCCAACAGCAGGAGCGTAGCGCCCGCCGCCCACTTGCCCCATGACCGCGGCTGGCCGGGCGGCAGCAGCGCATAGACCATGCCCACCAGCGTGACCGCCAGCGCGGCCACCGGCGGTGAGGGAAACGAGAAGCCCTCCCAGGTCCCGATGACCCTGACATCCATCGGCCGCGGTGAGGCGACCAGCAGGGCGAGCTGGTAGGCGGACAGCTCGACCACAACGACGCTGCCGAGGAAGACGCCCAGGTGCCGCCAACGCCGCAACCCCACCAGGGCGACCAGCGTGCCCACCCGCAGGACCCTGATCGTCCACTGGGAGGTAAGGACCGTGTTGACGCCCACCATCAGCGTGGTCAGCCAGCCGGTGCGGATCGCAACGATGCCGCGGAGCACGGCGGCGTTCCACCGATCGAAGCCGGAGGCCAGCGCCTGCGAGGCCAGGACCAGGCCAATGATCGCGACCAGGGAGGCGGTCAGGGTGATCCAGACCCTGCCGCTCACGCCGAGGTTGCGAGGCAGGGGCGGCGGCTCGCCAGAGGGGCGGCGGCGTCTGCCCCCGCCGCCAGGGCCCCGCTGAGGGGTGAGGCTGCGGCTGGGGGAGGTGCCCGCCCCATCCGTGGCCATGGCTGATGCTACCGCCGCCGACCAAGCCAGGGATACGGCGACATCAGCTCCGATCCCACCGTCCAGCCTCCAACCGCCGCGCAACCGGGGGGCCGATGCGGACGTCGTTGTCCACGGCGTCCGCGGTACCACGGTCCCAAGGGCAAGGAGCGCGTCCACGAGACCGACTGCGTGCAGGGTCTCCCGACGATCGCCAGTTGTCGTGCCTCGGGTAATGTTCGGTATCCCTAAGGGATCCCCGCATGACTAGTTTGTCCGATAGTTGCGGTAGGGGCACGCCAGGGCGGTAGCGTCGCGGTGTGGACGTGGACGCCGTGCTGGCTGGTTGTACGAGCTGGTCGCCCCGCACCCGACCGAGAGGCAGCGCCGCCTGCCGGCCGGCGCAGCGGCGCGTGCCCTGGGCCGCGCGGGTGGCGCGCGGATGGCCCGCCTCACCGGGCTGTCCCGACCGACGGTGTACACCGGCGTGCGGGAGCTGGATGACCCGCCTGACCCGCGCGGGCGGGTGCGCCGGCCGGGCGGCGGACCCAAACGGCTGGTCAATCGTGACCCGGGGCTGCTCCAGGCGCTGGAGGAACTGGTCGACCCCGGCACCCGCGGAGACCCGGAGAGCCCGTTGCGGTGGACCTGCAAGTCCACCCGCGAGTTGGCTGAGGCACTCACCGCGCAGGGGCATCCGCTCAGCGATGACACGGTCGGCCGGCTGCTCCGCCAGCAGGGCTGCACGCTGCAGCGCACGCTCAAGACCGAGGAGGGCGCCCAGCATCCCAACCGGGACGCCCAGTTCCGCTACCTCAACGAGCAGGCCACCCAGCACTTGGCTGCTAGGCAGCCGGTGATCAGCGTGGACACCAAGAAGAAGGAGCTGGTCGGCCGGTTCGCCAACACCGGGCGGGAATGGCAACCGGCCGGCGAGCCCGAGCGGGTCAACGTGCACGACTTCCCCGAGGACGCGGCTGGCAAGGCGATCCCCTACCGGGTATACGACCTGGGCGCCAACGCCGGCTGGGTCTCGGTCGGGACCGATCACGACACCGCCGCGTTCGCGGTGGCGACGATCCGCCGCTGGTGGGAGCAGACCGGCCGGGTGTTGTATCCCACTGCGACCCGGCTGCTGGTCACCGCGGACGCCGGGGGCAGCAACGGCTACCGGATCCGCGCGTGGAAGACGCAGCTGGCCCGGCTGGCGGCCGACACCGGCCTTGCGGTGACGGTCTGCCACTTCCCACCAGGGACGTTGAAGTGGAACACGATCGAGCACCGGCTGTTCAGCCACATCTCCATGAACTGACGAGGTCGGCCGCTGGTCTCCCATGAGGTGACCCTCGAGCTGATCGCGGCGACCCGGGCCCGCTCGGGCCTGCGGGTCCAAGCCGAGCTGGACCAAGGCCGCTACCCGCTGGGCGTCAGGGTCTCCGACCGGGAACTGGCTGCGGTGCCGTCGCAGCGCCACGACTGCACGGGGAGTGGAACTCCACCGTGCTCCCCGACGCCGCATAACCGCACCGGCAATCAACCTCGTCGTGCGGGACCCCTTATGAGCTGTTACGTGCCAACAAGAGCTGGGGGTAGGGCCTACTACGTGGTGCTCATGAAACGCCTCCTGAGTCGGCGGCCTGCCCCTCCATCAAGATCGGGAACGCCGCCAGGTCGCCACGGTCGAAGAGGGCCTCGTAGGCGTCCAGGGTGCGCCGGGATGCCAATCCGAGGCGTTCGAGCGTCGCTCGCGCGAACTGCACCGGAGACTGCGGGCCTGCCGTAATCAGGTCGCCGTCGACGACCGCGCGCTCGTCGACGTAGTGATCGCCGCCCGCGTAGCCGGTCATGGCGAGGTACTCGGGGGCGTTGCTGGTGTGCTTGCGCGTGTCGAGCAGCCCGGCGCGAGCGAGACCCGCCGTGGCGCCGCAGATCGCGGCTACCGGGACCCCTGCGTCGAGAAAGCGTCCCGCAGCGGCGGCGAAGGCCTCCCCGCCGCCGGCGTCCCACATCTCCGCACCGGGGAGGATGAGGAGGTTGCTGCCGGCGGGCTCGAGGTCGGCAAGCAGGGCGTCAGGGACCATGCGGATGCCGCCCATCGACGTGATCGGATCGGACGACTCGGCGACCGTGACCAGCTCGAAGCTGGTGCCTGTGAACCGCCCAGTGTGCAGCTCGGCGAGCAGGTGACCCACTTCCATCTCGGCGGCGCCGTCGTAGAGGCTGAGGTGCGCTCTTGGCTTCATTCGCCCTCCTAACGTGATCCGCCGCGCAGTATTCTGTACAGTGTACAAAAACCTCTTCCTCCATGTCATGACGCAAGAACAGACCGCCTCCAGGGCCGGACGGCCGCCCCGCCTGAGCCGCAAGCAGGTGGTGACGGCGGCTCGCGCCATCGCCGCCCAGGAGGGCGTCGAGAACCTGTCCATGAGACGGCTGGGCGACGCGGTCGGCGTGATGCCGAACGCGCTCTACACCTACCTTGCGGACAAGGCGGCGATCCTCGACGCCGTGCTTGACGATCTGCTTGGCGACGTCAAGCGTCCCCGCCAGCAAATGACCTGGAGCCAAGGCCTCGTCTCGCTGATGAGCTCCTACCGCAAGCTCCTCCTCACGCAACCCGGGCTGGTCGCGCTGACGGTCTCACGTCCCATGCACGGGCCGAACGCGCTGCGCCTACGGGAGGACATGCTCACACTGCTGAGGGGCGGCGGCCTTGACGACGCTGATGCCGTGAGCGCGTTCTTTGCGGTGTTCGCGTATACGACTGGGTTCGTCGCCCTCGAGACTGCGAGGGTCCCAGGGGAGCGCGATACGCAGCAGCGTGCGCAGGGTTATCGGATGCATTCGACACTGCCCGAGGAGGCCTTCCCCAGCACCCGCGCGGTGGCGCGCCGCCTCGCGAAGCGCCCCGGGGAACGCGAATTCACACGCGGCCTTCGTGGCGTGCTTGCCGGATTCGCGAATAGCCGCGCCGTATGAATTCCTGCGCGGGACATGCTTAGTGCGTGCGCGGATTGGTGGGGTCGGGGGCGTTGAACGAAGGTCTGCGGTTCAATCCAGACTGATCACGACCGGATAAGAGTCCGCCGCAAGGTACGGATGCCCTGGATAGTGCTCGCCATGCCAGTGTTCACCGTCCCTGCCTTCCAGTGCGAGACCGTCGATCCTGTCCGCGAGGGCTTGCAGGCTTTCCTTGCCGCCGACAACCCGAAGCTCGCTCCGGTCGCCCAGCAGCACAAATCCGGCGGGCTCCTGCGCCGCTGTGGCATGCACACCGATGCGTCCCACGACATGGTCGTACGGCGAAGGGTCCAACCCGGTGCGGCAGGCGATTGAACCGTGACCTGTCCGCAGCAACGCCGCGAGATCGCGGAGGTCGTGCCGGGTGCCACCAACTTCCCCTTCCGCAGGGTCGTCGGCGGAGCATGCCAAGAGCATGCCGGTCATCCTTATGGTTGCCGGATTGGGTGGAAGAAGCAGCTCATAGCAAAGCAGGCACAAGCCTCGGAATCATGAGGGTGCTACCACTTCCTGATCCATGGAGCACTCGTGCCTGCCCTGCCATCCTGGCTCATCAACCCCCTGTGGGACCAGTTCGCCGTCCTGCTGCCCGACCGTGGCGCCTACCACCCCGACCACCCGCTAGGCTGCCACCGGCGGCGAGTCGCCGACCGGATCGTGTTCGACAAGCTCATCTAGGTCCTGGTCTTTGGCTGCGGCTACCGCAAGATCGCCGATGCCACCTGTTCGGCCACCACCATCCGCGACCGTCGCGACCAGTGGATCACCGCCGGGATCTTCGCCACCCTGGAGGTGCTGGTCCTGGGCGCCTATGACCGGATGATCGGCCTGGAACTCCACGACTTGGCCGTCGACGGCTGCATCACCAAGGCACCCTGCGGCGGCGACCATGCGGGGCGCAGCCCGGTCGACCGGGGCAAGCAAGGCCGCAAACGCTCGGTGGTGACCGACGCGGGCGGGATCCCGCTGGGCACGGTTGCCGCCGGGGCCAACCGCCACGACGCGCCGCTGCTGGGTCCGACCTTGGACACCCTGGACCGGCTGGGTCCGCCGCCCGAGACGCCGAGGGTGCATCTGGATCGGGGCTATGACAGCGCCAAGGCCCGCGAGGAGCTCGCCGGGCGTGGCATGCGCGGCCAGATCGCCGCCAAGGGCACCCCCGCTGCGGTCCAGGCCAGCCGGCGGTGGCCGGTGGAACGCACGCACGCGTGGGGCAATCAGTTCAAGAAGCTGGTCTACAACACCGAACGCTGTGGCCCGGTCATCGACGCGTTCCTTGCCCTGGCGCACGCGATCGTCGTCCTGCGCCGGCTGATCCGCCGCGCATGGAGCCTCTATCGGTGGGACCGCCGACCCCAGCGACGCCCGTGGACCGGTGGCGATCAGGGCAACTCGTCCCATACTGGGAGCCAAGATTGCAGCTTGTGGTCAAGCTGCACCCCGGTGAGCAACGCCAGCTGACGGGCAACGTTGAGGCGGTTCTTGATCCAGCGCAGCCGGCGGAAATCGGCCAGCAACGCCTGGTCCGGTGCGTTGCCGGCCTGCACCCGATGCCAGCACAACGCCACCAGAGCGCGCGCCTCCGCCACCGTCAGCGTCCGCACCGCCTGGCCGACCCACATCAGCACAGGGCCTGGATCGAGCAGGTCGTCGCCCGGCACGACACCGTGGCAGTCCATCAGATGCACCCGGTACATCATCGCGTCGGCCGACAGCTCGCCAAGCGAACCCTCCTTGTGAGCGCGCTTACCGATCACATACGCGTACACCGCGAGCGCCACGCGAGCCCAAGCGAGGTCATGCCGCTGGTCGGCCTTGCTGCGCAGCTGGACCAGCAGGCCCAGCCAGCTGTTGACGTCCTCGGCGGGGCTGGGTGCCAACTCGGTGCCCGCACGCACGCGCGTCAACCACGCCGCCACCCCCTGGGGTGTATCACCGAATGCCTCCAGGTGAGGCATCACCGCTGGACCTGCCCGGCTCGCCAGCCAACCGAGCGCTGCCTCCAGGCACGTCGCACGACAACAGCTCCAGCAGGGCACCCGCCGCGCCCCACAAGCCCGGCAGCACCTGGCGAGCGCCGCAGCGCCGCCGCCCAGCTGCGCTCGGTTCTCGTCATCACACGCATTCAGACGACATCAGGCATGCCCGGGAATCTACGCCCATCCGAGAAGCCTCCACACCACGCAGAAGCTAATAAAGCACCAATCCGCGCAAGCTCTAAATCGCCATGGCTAGCTCGCCGAAGGCTACGGCCACCCGCCGGTTCGCCGGCACCTGGACCGCCAACTCGTAATGTCCGCGGTGAACGTTCTGGATGAACGCATGCCCCGCGATGACCACCTTGGCGCTGCGATCCTGCTTGAGCGCGCGCATCGGCCGTAGCCGCGCC
>DASVXQ010000245.1:0-10436 GCA_036392615.1 Actinomycetes bacterium
CTGTCTTCGGGCTCGGCCTCCGGGGTGTCCGAGTCCGCGGGCGCAGCGAGTCGCAACGGGGCGAGCCGGCGGGCGATCGCCTCGGACACGGCCAGCTCGGCCCGATCCGTCCGGCCATGCCGGACCCTCCGCTCCCCCGCCGCGAGGTCGGTCACCGCGACGCCACCCCGCCCGTCCAGCTCGACCCTGAGCGCGGTGGTCGACGGCTCGTCGGCGGCGCGACCGACCAGGCAGATCACCGTCACGCCGGCCGCCGGCGCCGTCCGCAGCAGGACGGCGACCGCCGGAAGCCGCCCCAGGGCGCCGTCCGGTGTGTAGCCGTCCACGACGGCGAGCCGGTGCGGCTCCCCGCCGCCGGACGCGCCACCGTCCAGGCGCGTACCGACCGCCCGCTCCAGCACGGCCGCGGCGCGGCGGCTGCCGACGGCGATCCGGCACCCGGGCACCGGCGTTGCCCCGGCCGCCGGCGCCTCGCGCGCATGCGGCAGCCACTTGAGCCACTCCCAGACCGGCGCGGCGTCTGGTGGGAACAGACCCACGATCGCCAGGTCAGACGGGCCCTGAACGACGGCGGCGCGCAGCAGCATGGAGCGCACCAGCGAGCGCGCCGCGCCCGGCGGCCCGTGAACCGCGACCACGCCGGCGCGGCGAAGCGCCACCGTCAGCGGCAGCTCCCGGAGCCGGCTGGATCGCTCGACCAGGTCCTCGGCCCTGGAGAGCAGCTCCGGCTCGTGGTCGGCCAACGGATCGCGGCCCAGGTCCAGACGGACCGGCGCCGCCAGCGGGACCTCGCCGACTCCGACGCGGACCTCCAGGAAGTCCCCGTCGGTCGTCGACCGCTCCCAGACCCGCTCGCCGGCCTCGACCAGGCGCAGCAACGAGTCCAGATCGGGATGCAGCCACCTGGAGGCCGCCCGTTGCGCCTCCGCGGCACGAGCGACCTCGGCGCCGACCCGATCGAGATGGTCCAGATAGCGGGCCCGCTCCCGCCTGCGGGCCCGCTCGACGCCTCGCCGCGCCAGCAGCCGCAGGCCGAGCCCCGCGGCGGTGGAGAGCAGCAGCGAAGCACCGGTGCCCAGCAGCAGCCAGCGCCGGCCCGAGGCCGGCGAGCCGAGCAGCAGCGGCAGCGACCCGGCACCGCTCAGCAACGGCAGCAGCAACGGCCAGCCCTGCGCGGCGGCCTGCGCCACCCGCGGCGGCGCCGCGACCACGATCTCGCCAGACGGCACCGGCGCCGGAAGATGGCGCGGCCGGCGGTGCAGGCGGAACCGGGCCGGGCCCACGAGGGTCGCCGGAGCCTGCGGTGGGAGCTGTTGCGTCATGCGGCAGGCGCCGAGCTGGTCGGGGACGGAACGGAACGCTCGGCGAGCCGACGCTACCGCCGTCGGGAAGGCGCCGGCGGTCCGGCGAGCAAATCTGTGGATAACCGGCGAGCGGCCTACGGCAGGATGACCGTCTGGAAGTCGTAGGGCTCGCGGTGGAAGCCGAGGCGCTCGTACAGCGCGACCGCGGGGGCGTTGAAGTCGTTGACGTACAGCGAGAGCGACGGGTGCCGCTCGAACGCCAGGTTGCAGCAGGCGGCCATCGCGGCGGTGCCCATGCCGCGACCGCGGACCTCGGGCGGGACGTAGACCCCCTGGATCTGCGCGCCGCGCTCGCTGGCGCAGCCGATGTCCATCTTGAACTGGAGCTCGCCGCCGACCTCGTAGACGTAGGTCCAGCCGCGGGCGGTGAGGATCTGGACCCGGCGGCGGTAGCCGGAGGGGTCGCGGGCCATGGGGTTCTCCCCCATCTCCTCGGTGTACATGGCGGCCGACAGGTGCAGCACCCGCTCCTCGTCCCCCGGGGTCGCCAGGCGCGCGACGCCGGGACCCCGCACCGGCACGGCGATCCCGCCGGTGTCCACCGAATAGACGAACTGGCGGTCGCGGATCTCCCTGGCCGGACCGTAGGTCGGCCCGATGAGCTGCCACAGCCGGATCACCGCCAGGCGCTCGCCGACCAGCATGCGGGTGGCCGCCGAGCCGGCGGCGGTCGGCGCCAGCGCCTCGCAGATGGCCAGGTCGTCCACGGCGGGCACCACGTTCGGCCCGACGTGCAGCATGCCGAGCAGCTCGCCCGTGCTCGAGAAGGCGCCCCACAACGGGCTCCAGCCGGGTGCCCTGAGCACCCCGTCGTTCAGCACCCGGCTGGCGATGAACACGTCCCTGGCCGGCTGCCGGTCCAGGAACGCCATGGCCGCCTGCTCGTCGGAACGCCCGAGCAGGCGGATGTCGAGGCCGGATGACCCCCGCGCCCCGCCTCCCGGCCGCGCCAGACGCATCCTCAGCGCCGGATCACCTCCGGCTTGCCACTGGCGGCGCCGGAGGCCTTGTACTCGTCGGCGAGGAGCTTGGCTTCGTGCATCAGCGCGTCGACGATCTCCGACTCCGGCACGGTCCGGATCACCTGGCCGCCGCGGAAGATCTGCCCCTTGCCCTTGCCCGACGCCACGCCGATGTCGGCCTCGCGCGCCTCACCGGGACCGTTGACGATGCAGCCCATCACCGCGACCCGGAGCGGCGCCTCGATCTCGCCCATGCGCTCCTCGACCGCGTTGGCCAGGCTGAACACGTCCACCTCGGCGCGGCCGCAGGAGGGGCAGGCGACCAGGTCGAGCTTCTTGGGCCGCAGCCCCAGCGCGCCGAGGATCGCGTTGCCGACCTTGACCTCTTCCACGGGGTGCGCGGTGAGCGACACCCGGATGGTGTCGCCGATGCCCTCGGCGAGCAGCGTGCCGATGCCGACGGTGGACTTGATGATGCCGTCCTTGGGCGTGCCGGCCTCGGTGACGCCCAGGTGCAGCGGGTAGTCGCAGCGCGTGGCGAGCAGCCGGTAGGCCTGGATCATCATCACCGGGTTCTGGTGCTTGACCGAGATCTTGATGTCGCCGAAGCCGACCGACTCGAGGATCCCGACCTCGAACAGGGCGGACTCGACCAGGGCCTCCGGGGTCGGGCCGCCGTGCTTGGCGAGGATCTCCTTCTGGAGGGACCCGGCGTTGACGCCGACCCGGATCGGGATGCCGCGCGCCGCCGCCTCCTGGGCGATCAGCTTCACCTTGTCGTGCTTCTTGATGTTCCCGGGGTTGATGCGCACGCCGGCGCATCCCGCCTCGATCGCGGCCATCGCGTACTTCCACTGGAAGTGGATGTCCGCCACGACCGGGATGGTGGACTTCCCGGCGATCGCCGGGAGGGCGGCCGCATCGTCGGTGTCCGGTACCGCGACCCGCACGATGTCGCAACCCGACGCGGCCAGCTCGGCGATCTGCTGGAGGGTGGCGTTGATGTCGGCAGTCTTGGTGATGCACATCGACTGCACGCTCACCGGCGCGCCACCCCCGACCGGCACCTTGCCGACGTTGACTCGGCGAGACTGCCGGCGACCCTTGCCTGCCGCGAGGTCGGTCATCTCGAGGGGGAAGGCCACGGTCCATGGCTCCTTTCTTCAAGCGGGTCCGCGCCGCCCGGGAACTTCGACGGAGACCAGCGAACCGGTTTCATTTGAACGGATTCGCGATCGGGTTGGTGATGTCGAGCCACACCACCACCAGCACGAAGACGAACAGCAGGCTGACCGCCACCGCGGCGATCGGCGCGAGCTTGCGGAGGTCCACCTCCCGCCGGGTGATCGCCTGCCAGCCGATCAGCGCGAGGTAGCCGCCGTCGAGGATCGGTATCGGCAGCAGGTTGAAGATGCCCACGAACACGTTGAACTCGATCAGCAGCGCGATGAACATACTCCACTGGCCGGCGGAGACCGCCTGGCCCGCGAGCCGCCCGATGCCGATCAGGCCGACCGGGGCGGACTCGCCACCACCGCCGCCTCCCCCGCCGCTCGAGGTCTGCGCCGGGGCCTGGAGCCGGTCGGCCAGCCCGGGGATGAGGCCGCCCAGGCCCTTGAACGAGCCGACCACCAGGTCGCGGAACATCCCGCCGGTGGCGCCGATGCCCTCGATCGGGTTGCGGTGCACCACCGCGCCGGCGGGGCTGATGCCCAGGAAGCCGCGCGTCTGGCCGCTCGAGTCCTTCTCGACCGCGGGCACCAGCGTGGTGGTGATGTCCCTGCCGTCCCGGTTGTAGATGATGCTGACCCGCTGGCCGGCCTTGTCGCTGAGCACCGAGCGGAGCTGGTCGAAGGTGGAGATCGGCTGGCCGTCGATGGCGACGATGCGGTCGCCGGCGCGCAACCCGGCGGCCGCGGCGGGCGCCGGCTTGCCGTCGCTGGTGGTGGCCACGGTGGTCTGGATCTTGGTGGTCGGCGGGCCGATCTGCAGGCCGATCACCACGATCAGCGCGTAGATCAGCACCAGCGCCATGAGGAAGTGGGTGACCGACCCGGCGGCCAGCACGATCGCGCGCTGCCAGGCGGGCTTGTTGCGGAACTGGCGCTCCGGCTCGACCGGCTCCGGCTTCTGGCCGCGTTCCTGCTCGAGGAAGTTGCCGTCGAACTCATGGGGGCTCATGCCCGCGATCTTGCAGAAGCCGCCGAGCGGCAGCAGCTTGATGCCGTACTCGGTCTCGCCGCGGCGGAACGACCACAGCGTCTTCCCGAAGCCGAGGAAGAAGCGCTCCACCTTCATGCCGAACAGCTTCGCGGTCGCGAAGTGGCCGCCTTCATGCAGGAAGATGGCCAGCATGAGGGCCAGGAGGAAGAGCAGAACGCCGATCAGGCTCATGCGGTCTCCCCGGTGGGGGTCAGGTCTTCAACCAGTGTACGGGCGAGGCGCCGGGACCATTGCTCGGCCTGGAGCACGGCGTCGAGGTCGATGACGTCGGGCACCTGATGCTCCGCCAGCACCTGGCGCACGACCCCGGCGATCGACGGGAAGCGCAGACGGCCGGCGAGGAACGCGGCGACCGCCTCCTCGTTGGCGGCGTTGAGCACCGCCGGCGCGGTGCCGCCCCGCCGCCCGGCGGCGATGGCCACGTCGAGCAACGGGAAGACGTCCCGCTCCACCGGCAGGAACTCCAAGGTGGAGGCCCGGGTCCAGTCGAGCTGGCCGATCGGCCGCCGCGGCCGCTCCGGCCAGCCGAGCGCCAGGCCGATCGGCAGGCGCATGTCCGGCAGCGAGAGCTGCGCGATGGTCGCGCCGTCGCGGAACTCGACCATGGAGTGGACGATGCTCTGCGGATGGACAACGACCTCGATCCGGTCGAACGGGATGTCGAACAGCAGGTGGGCCTCGATCACCTCGAGGCCCTTGTTCATCAGCGTGGCCGAGTTGGTGGTCACCACCGGGCCCATCCGCCAGGTCGGATGGGCCAGCGCCTCCTCGGGCGAGACCTTGGCCAGCTCCTCGGCCGGGCGGCCCCGGAACGGGCCGCCCGACGCGGTGATCACCAGCCTGGCCACCTCGTCGGGCTCGCCGGCGCGCAGGCACTGAGCCAGCGCCGAGTGCTCGGAGTCGACCGGCACGATCTGGCCCGGCTTGGCGCGCGAGGCGACCAGCGGGCCGCCGACGATCAGGCTCTCCTTGTTGGCCAGCGCCAGCCGACGCCCGGCGTCGAGCGCACGCAGGGTCGGCAGCAGCCCGACCGACCCGGTGACGCCGTTCAGCACGACCTCGGCGCCGTCGGCGGCTGCCAGCTCGGCGACCGCCTCGGGGCCGACCTCCAGCCGGCAGCCCGGCGGCAGGTCGCGGGCGAGCACGGCCGCCTCGGCGTCGTCGACCAGCGCGACCACCTCGGGGTGGAGGCTGCGGGCCTGCGCGGCGAGCCGCTCGGCCGACCGCCGGGCGGCCAGCGCGACCACCCGGAAGCGGTCGCCGGCGTGCTGGATCACGTCGATGGCCTGCTCGCCGATCGAGCCGGTCGAACCGAGCAGGGCCACGCCGGTCGGGCTCACGCGGCCTCCTCGTCGACAGGGCTCATCCGGCCGCCCTCCGGCCGGCGGCCAGGGAGGGCCGCACGCTGCGGCCCGGCCTGCCGGCGGTGGTGCGCAGCTGGCCACAGGCCGCGTCGATGCCGACGCCGCGGTTGGCCCGCACGCTGACTGGCAGGCCATGGGCGGCCACCAGCTCCCGGAAGCGGTGGATGCCGCGCTTCGAGGGCTCCTCGAGCGGCAGGCCGGGCGTCGGGTTGTAGGGGATCAGGTTGACGTGGGCCGCGTGGCCGCCGCTGCCGGGCACCCGCAGCGGGGCGAGCAGCCGCCCGAGCGCCTCGGCCTGGTCGGCGCCGTCGTTCACCCCGCGGATCAGGGCGTACTCGAACGAGACCCGGCGCCGGGTGGCCGCGACGTAGCGCCCCACCGCGGCCAGCAGGTCGGCGATCGGCCAGCTGTGGTTGAGCGGCACCAGGCGGTCGCGCACCTCGTCGGTGCCGGCGTGGATCGACACGGCCAGGTTGACGGCCAGCCCCTCGCGCGCGGCCCGGTCGATGCCGGGGACCAGGCCGACGGTGGAGATGGTGATCGCCCTGGCGGACAGGCCGAAGCCCTGGTGGAGGCGCCAGGCGGCGCCCCAGGTGCCGGCCGGGTTGGCGAACGGCTCGCCCATGCCCATGAAGACGACGTTGGTCAGGTGGTCGGGCGCGTTCGGCGAGGGGCGCAGCTCCTCGAGCAGCGACCAGACGCGCGCGACCTGCTCGACCACCTCGCCGGCGGAGAGGTTGCGGGTGAAGCCGAACTGCCCGGTGGCGCAGAAGGTGCAGCCCATCGCGCAGCCAGCCTGGGTCGAGATGCACAGCGTGGCGCGGCCCTGGCGGCCGCCCTCCCAGTCCCCGGGCGCGCCGCTCGGCGGGTAGAACATCAGCACCGACTCGACGCTGTCGCCGCCGCCGAGGCCGAACAGGAACTTGTGGGTCCAGCCGTCGTCGCCGACCTGGTGGCGCTCCAGCGTCAGCCCGGCGCCGGCGAGCCGCTCCGCCAGGAAGCCGCGGAAGCTCGCCGGCAGGTCGGTCATCGCGCCGGGGTCGGCGAGCTTGCGCCGGTCGAGCTGGCGCGCGAGCTGGCTGGCGCGATAGGAGGGCTCGCCCGCCTCGGCGGCCAGGCGCGCGAGATCGGCCGGCTCCAGGTCGTAGAGCGACCGCGGGTTGCCGGCTGGCGGGGCTTCCCTCACGGGGCGTGCAGCAGGTTGAACCATGCCATCACGTAGTAGAGCGCCGGGGCCATGAACAGCAGCGCGTCGACCCGGTCGAGCATGCCACCATGCCCCGGCAGGAGCGAGCCCATGTCCTTGACGGCCAGGTCACGCTTCAGCATCGACTCCGAGAGGTCGCCGAGCGGGGCCACCACGCAGGTGATCGCCGCCAGCGTCAGGCCGGACGCCAGCGTCCACGGCTCCCAGCGGGTCAGCAGAAACACGCCGGCCAGCAGGCAGGCCACGGTGGCGCCGGCGGCGCCTTCCCACGACTTGTGCGGCGAGACCGACGGCGCCATCGGGTGCCGGCCCGCCAGCACGCCGGAGGCGTAGGCGAAGGTGTCGTAGACGACCACCAGCACCGCGTAGCCCACGATCGCGCCGACGTAGTGGTCCGCCTGGCGCAGCACCAGGGCGAGGTGCGCGGCCATGAACGGCACGTACACCACGGCGAGGATGGTCGCGGCGACGCTGCGGGTGACCTCGGTGCGCCGCCGGTCCACCAGGTACCAGGCGAAGGCGGCGAGGATGGTCAGCAGCAGCCCGAACGACAGCGCCGACGGGCCCTCCAGGTAGGCGCCGAGCACCAGCACCGCCGCCATCGCCAGCACCACCGGCTCGGCCGGGCGGGTGGCGCGGGCCCGCAGGACCGCGACCAGCTCCAGCAGCGCCAGCACCACGATCAGCAGCAGGAACCCGACGAACGCCGGCCTCCAGGTGAGCAGCGTGCCGAGCAGGGCGGCGCCGAGCAGCACCCCGGTGCCGATCGCCACGGGCAGGTTGCGACCGGCCTGCCGCTTCCGCCGCGGTTCCGGCGAGGGCGCAGGCTCGACCGGTGCCGGGTCCGTCATGGCGTCCCCGGGCCCGCCCTCGATCACGGCCCCCTAGCCCTCGAGGAGCTCCTGCTCCTTGTGCTGGAGCAGGGTGTCCACCTCGCCGACGAACCTGTCGGTGAGCTGCTGGACGCGCTGCGTCGCGCGACGCTGCTCGTCCTGCGAGATCTCGCCGTCCTTCTCGAGCCGGTTCAGCTCCTCGTTGGCGTGCCGCCGCACGTTGCGGACGCTGGTCCTGGCCTCCTCGGCGCGCTGCCGGGCGAGCTTCACGTAGTCCTTGCGGCGCTCCTCGGTCAGCGGCGGGAAGGCGAGCCGGATGACCTGGCCGTCGTTGGCGGGGTTGATGCCGAGGTCCGAGTTGCGGATGGCCTTCTCGATCGAGGCGGAGGCGTTGCGGTCGTACGGCGAGACGACCAGCAGCCGGGCCTCGGGCGCGCCAATCGACGCGAGCTGCTGCAGCGGTGTGGGTGCGCCGTAGTAGTCGACGGTCAGGCGGGCGATCAGCGCCGGGTTGGCGCGGCCCGTGCGGATGCCGCTGAACTCCTCCTTGGCCACCTCGATGGCCCGGCTCATCTTGCCCTCGGCCTCTCGCAGCGTGTCGTCGATCATCTGCGCTCCCCTCGTCACTGGCTTTCGCCGGTCGTGCTGCCCTCGAGCTGGTCCGGGAAGCCCGCGCTGGCGCCGACGACCGTCCCGATCGGCTCGCCGCACACCGCGCGCCGGATGTTCCCCTCGGTAAGCAGGTCGAACACAATGATGGGGAGGTCGTTGTCCTTGCACAACGACAGTGCGGTCGTGTCCATCACCTTGAGCTCGCGGCGGATCGCCTCGAGATAGTCGAGGTGCAGGAACTTGCGGGCCTCCGGGTGCTTCTTCGGGTCGGCCTCGTAGACGCCGTCGACGCCATTCTTGGCCATCAGGATCGCCTCGGCGCCAATCTCCAGCGCCCGCTGGGCGGCGGTCGTGTCGGTCGAGAAATAGGGCACCCCGAGGCCGGCGCCGAAGATCACGATGCGGCCCTTCTCGAGGTGGCGGATGGCTCGGCGGGGGATGTAGGGCTCGCCGATCTGGATCATCTGGATGGCGGTCTGCAGTCGCGTGTCGACCCCGCGGCGCTCCAGGGTGTCCTGCAGCGCGAGCGAGTTGATCACCGTGCCGAGGATGCCCATGTAGTCGCCGCGGTTGCGGTCCATGCCGACCTCGGCGGCGGCCTCACCGCGAACGATGTTGCCGCCGCCAACCACCACGGCCACCTGGACCCCGAGCTTGACCACCTCGGCGAGCTGTCCGGCGATGCCGTCGATCTTGTCGAAATCCAGCCCCCAACCGGCCTCGTCGCCGGCGAAGGCCTCGCCGGACAACTTGACGAGCACCCGGTTGTAGCGCCGCTTCCCGGTGCGGGCCTCGGGCATCGGCCGGTCACCCGCGATCACAAAGGTCACCCGCTCTCCTTCCGGAATCGGCCCGCTGGAATCTCCACCGCCTGTGCCTGGACTGCTCGCTAGACGTCCTCCCCAACCCTGAAGCGGGAGAAGCGGCGCAGCACGAGGTTCTCGCGGACCCGTGTGGAGTACTCCTCGAGCAACTCCTGGATCGTCTTGTCCGGGTCCCGGATGAAGGGCTGGTCCAGCAGGACGACCTGCTTGTAGAAGTCCTTGAGCTTGCCCTCGACGATGCGCTCGACGATGTGGTCCGGCTTGCCCTCGGCCTGGGCCGCGTAGATCTTGCGCTCCCGCTCGAGGACGTCCTCGGGGATGTCGCTGCGGCTGATGTAGGTGGGGTCGGCGGCCGCGACGTGCATGGCGATGTCGCGGGCCAGCCGGCGGAACTCGTCGGTCTTGGCCACGAAGTCGGTCTCGCAGTCGAGCTCGACCATGACCCCGAGCTTGGGCGGCAGGTTGGGGTCGGGGGTGTGCAGGTAGGCCTCGACGACGCCCTCGCCGGCGGCGCGTCCCGCGCGCTTGCTGATCCCGGCCTTGCCGGACTCGCGCAGGATCTGCTTGGCCTTCTCGAAGTCGCCGTCCGCCTCCTGCAATGCCCGCTTGCTGTCCATCATCCCAGCGCCCGTCGCGTCGCGCAGGGCCTTGACCTGGGCGGACGTGATCTCCATCTGGATTGGTGCTCCTTGTCTTCAGGCCGCCAGCTCGCGGCCGCCGTTCAGGTGCCGGCGGCCGGAGGGCGGCACGTGGTCATGCGTCATGGACCCGGCGGCGTCAGGACCGGTCCGCCTCGTCCTCGCTGGTCTCCGATTCGGTGGCATCCGCCCCGGCGGACTCGCCACCCGCGGTCGAGGCCTCGCCAGCCTCGCCGGCCGGCGCCTCGGTCACCCGAGCTTCGCTGGGCCGCGTCTCGCTCGCCTGCGCCTCGTCGGACCCGGCTTCGGCGGACCCGGCTTCGGCGGACCCGGCTTCGGCGGACCCGGCTTCGTCGGACCCGGCTTCGTCGGACCCGGCTTCGGCGGACCGGGCTTCGGCGGCTGGCCC
>DASVXQ010000246.1:0-11720 GCA_036392615.1 Actinomycetes bacterium
CAGCGAGACCCGCTACTACGGCGAGCCGTTCGAGGCCCCCGCCTGGCGCGCCCAGTGGGTCCAGCGGATCGACGAGCCGGTGGCCAGCCGAGCCTGAGCCTGAGCTCGAGCGAGCCGCGGCCGGTCAACCGGCCGCGGCTCGGCTCGCGTGGGTCAACTCCTCCCGCCGCGCCGGCCGGGCAAGCACCGCGGCGCTGACCGTGGCGGCGATCACGGCGGCGATCGACAGGAAGGTGCGGACGGTGTGGAACAGCTCCCAGCGCGACTGGGTCGAGCGCCAGTCGGCCGGCAGGGTCGCCGCCGTCCAGTCCCGGATCTGGTTGTCGATCGGGACCTCGACCGCCAGGGTGACCACCAGCGCGGCGGCCATCAGCAGGAAGCCGGCCAGCAGCCACCAGAAGGCCGTCGCCTGGCCCGCCCGCCGCAGCAGCACGAGGGTGACCAGCGCGCTGAGCAGGGCGAGCGGCAGGAGGACGGCCATCAGGGCGCCGAGGTTCTGGATCATCTGGTGACCCACGGCGACGAACGTCTCGCCGGAGAGCCGGTCCATGGTGCGGCTGAGCGAGAACCAGGTTCCCCAGAACACGCCCATCACCAGGGCGAAGAGCACGATCGTCGTGCCTTGCGCCGCGCGGATCTTCATGGCTCGCTCCTCGGTCGGTTCCATCGACCAGGTGTAGGGTAGCACAGATATCAGTTTCGCTCTATGTTTAGTGTAACCCTATGATTGGAGGTCATCATGGCGGGCAGCGTGGCGGTCGGCGTGCGGTGGCGGTTGGGCGCCAGGGCGCGCAGGAGCGTCCTGCTGCTCCACATCGCCTCCGCCGGCGCGTGGCTGGGGGTCGACGTGGTGATGGCGGTGCTGATCTTCACCGCCCTGGGCAGCGACGACCGGGCGACCAAGGCGCTGGCCTTCCAGTCACTGGAGCTGTTCGTGGTGTGGTCGCTGCTGGCGACCGGCCTGACCTGCCTGGCGACCGGCATCGTGCTCGGCCTCGGCAGCCGTTGGGGCGTGCTGCGCTACTGGTGGGTGGCGCTGAAGCTGGCCCTGAACCTGCTGCTCACCGGGCTGGTCCTGGTCGCGCTGGCGCCGACGGTCGGCGACGCGGCCGAGCGGGGCCGGCAGGCCGTGGCGGGCGCCCCGGTACCACTCGACGTGGGCGACCTGATCTTCCCGCCGATCGTGTCCCCGGCGGCGCTGGCGGTGGCGTTCGTGCTCGCCGTGTTCAAGCCGTGGGGGCGCATCCGCAAGCGCGCGACGGGCTGACGGCCGCCCTCGGGCGGCCGCGCGGGGCGGCCCGAAAACAGACGCGATGGGGTGGTCGGGGCCGTCATCCCGAATATGGTCATATAGCCCGCGGGACGCCCCTGGTTCTAGTCCCCCCGCGGAGGGCCCGCTCCGCGGTCGGGACAAGAAGACGGCCCAGCCGAAGGGGGCTCGACGAACGATCCCGGGACCCGGGATGTCGATCGGCCGGCCCCCTCCGGCCGGGTGACGCGGTTGTCGACGAAGAGGTCAGTTCCCCGCTTCAACGCCACGGAGCAGCTGCCGCACTTCGGTCTCCCTGTACCGACGGTGCCCGCCCAGGGTACGGATGCTGGACAGCTTGCCAGCCTTCGCCCAACGGGTGACGGTCTTGGGGTCGACGCGGAAGAGCGCAGCGACCTCAGCCGGGGTCAGCAACGCCTCTGGTGCAGGCGAGTTCTGTGTATTACGACTGGCGGACATGGTTGCCACCTCACCTTAAGAACGCTCCCCGCGGGTCCGGATTCTCGCGGAGATCCTGATCATCCTAGAGGCGTCGAATGGGACAGACCATAGCAACTTAGGGCTATTTCTCCCCCCGCCTACTAGGACTATCGGCATCTGACCGTGTGGTCTTTAGCAAAAGGGGCGGAGTGATCAATTACTGGCTTCCCGTCCTCGAACGACCGACCAGCGGTCACTGAGCACACCGTAGAGCTCCGCGGAACGGTCGAGATCCCCCTCCTCCAACGCTTCCAGCGCCTCCCATACCTCGGCGACAGAATGGTCCTCTACCAGATCACCGAACGGGATGATCCTCGTTAGGCCACCGTAGTCGAGTTGGACCAGGCTATCGGGGTCGAACCCATGCAGCCATTCCAGGACCCCTTCAACTGCATCGACCATCTCGGTGTCTTCCATTAGCTCCCGAAGGACACCAAGCGCACGAGAGACCCGCGCCAAGGCATTCTGCATGGTCGCCTGGTAGGTGAGGATGGCCTGGTGAGCGCCCCTGGGCGGCTCGATCCGCCGCTCGGAGGCCTCGAAGAGGGTGAACCAGGGCAGGGGCACGTGCCAGACCGCCTGCTGGATGTGGCTCTGCGAGCCGGGCTGCTCGCTGCGGAGCCGCTCCAGGGCGCGCGAGGCGCGCTCCACGTCGACCCGCGAGATGAACGCGTCGGCCACGCCGTCGGGCAGGGAGTCGTGGAACGACACCAGCGACTCGAGCGTGCGCAGCTCGGTCCGCAGCGGGCAGACGTAGACCGTGCCGCCGATCCGTTGCACCAGCGCGTGCTCCGGCTCGTCCTTGATCGCCAGGCCGAGGGCGCGGGCGAAGCCCCTGCGCTCCTCGCGGCCGCCCAGCACGGCGGCGGGCGGCAGCCGGCCGGCTTCGACGTAGGCGGCCCATTGGGTCCGCTCGCGTGCCGGGAAGGCCGCGAGCGGCTGGTAAACCCGCAGGTAGGCTGCTGCCGTATGACCCTCCATGCTGGATGAGTATATGCATGCGCGATGTCGTTCCCGCGCCCCGCGCGAGCCGGTCTGGAACTTCCCCTCCAAACCCTGTGATACGTTGGCGATCCGGCTGGGCAACCCCTTAGCCGGGGCAACGATGCCGCTCCGGCGGTGAACCTCGCCGGAGCCTTCTCAGGAGGGTCATCCATTGGGAGCGTTCGAGCTCATGGGTGGCGAGTACGAGCAGGTCGTCTACAACCACGACCCCGACTCCGGCCTCAAGGCCATCATCGCCATTCACTCAACCGCGCTCGGCCCGGCGCTCGGCGGCACCCGGTTCTACCCCTACGCCACGGAGGCCGACGCGCTGCGCGACGTCCTCCGGCTGGCCCGAGGCATGAGCTACAAGGCGGCCGCGGCCGGGCTCGACCTCGGCGGCGGCAAGGCCGTGATCATCGGCGATCCCAAGCGCATCCGGAGCGAGCGGCTGCTGCGCGCCCACGGCCGCTTCGTCGAGAGCCTCGGCGGCCGCTACATCACCGCCGAGGACGTCGGCACCTACAGCGCGGACATGGACCTGGTGGCCCGCGAGACCAGCTTCGTCACCGGCCGCTCGATCGCCAACGGCGGTGGAGGCGACCCCTCCATCAACACCGCCTACGGCGTCTTCAAGGGCATGCGGGCGGTGGCGGAGGAGCTCTGGCAGGAGCACGACCTGCGGGGCCGGCACGTGGTGGTGCAGGGCGTCGGCAAGGTCGGCTACGAGCTGTGCCGCCTGCTGCACGAGGCCGGCGTGCGGCTGACCGTGGCCGATGTCGACCTCGACAACGTCGCCCGAGCGGTGGCCGACTTCGGCGCCGAGACGGCCGACGCCGACAAGGTCCACGCCGTCTCCTGCGACATCTTCGCGCCCTGCGCGCTCGGCGCGGTGATCAACGACGACACCGTCACCGAGCTGGACTGCGCCGCGGTGGCCGGCTCGGCCAACAACGTGCTGGCCCGGCCCGAGCACGGCAGGGCCCTGCGGGAGCTCGACATCCTCTACGCGCCCGACTACGTGATCAACGCCGGCGGGCTGATCAACGTCGCCGACGAGCTCCAGGGCTACTCGGCGGAGCGCGCCAGGGCAGGCGTCGAAACCATCTTCGGCAGCCTGCGGATGATCTTCCACCGCGCCAAGGAGCAGGGGATCCCCACCAGCGAGGCGGCCGACCGGCTGGCCGAGGAGCGCATGCGCGAGGTCTCGCGGATCAAGCTGCTGCGGGTGCTGCCGGGCATCGACCGGCCAGCCTCGCGCTGCTAGCCCGCGTTCTTCAGCCCTGCGCGGTGACCTCGCCCATCACCCAGTTGGGGATGCCGCGCGCGGCCAGGAATGAGCTGGCCCGCTGCACCTCGCCGGGCGGCAGCACCGCGACCATGCCGACGCCGAGGTTGGTGGTCCGGACGAGCTCGGACTCGTCGACCGGGCCCCATTCGGCCAGCAGCCCGAAGATCGGCGGCGGCGTCCACGACGACCGGTCGACCCTGCCGACCAGGCCGGCCGGCAGGGCGCGGGGCAGGTTGCCGGGCAGCCCCCCGCCGGTCACGTGGCACAGCGCGTGCAGCTCGACCCCGGCGGCCAGCAGGTCGACCAGGTCGGCCGCGTAGATCCTGGTCGGCTCGAGGAGCTCCTCGCCGACCGTGCGGCCGAGCAGCTCCTCGGGCGCCTGGTCGTAGGCGACGCCCGCGCGCTCCAGCACCCGGCGGACCAGCGAGAAGCCGTTGGAGTGCAGGCCGGAGGAGGCCATCGCCAGCAGCAGGTCGCCGGGCTCGACCCGCTCGGACCCGAGGATGCGGTCGCGCTCGACCACGCCGACGCCGAAGCCGGCGAGGTCGTAGGCGTCGGACTCCATCGCGTCGGGGTGCTCGGCGGTCTCGCCGCCGAGCAGCGCGCAGCGCGCCCGGCGGCAGCCCTCGGCCACGCCCTCGACGATCGCGGCGGCGCGCTCGGGCACCAGTTGGCCCATCGCCAGGTAGTCGAGCACGAACAGCGGCTCGGCGCCGGCCACCACCACGTCGTCGACCACCATCGCGACCAGGTCGATGCCGACCGTGTCGTGGCGGTCGAGCGCGCGGGCCACCAGCAGCTTGGTGCCGACGCCGTCGGACGCGCTGGCCAGCACGGGGTCGCGGAAGCGGCTCGAGTCCAGCGCGAGCAGCCCGGCGAAGCCGCCGATGCCGCCGAGCACGCTGGAGTTGTGGGTCGACTCGACGGCGTTGCGCATCAGCGCGACCGCCTTCTCGCCGGCCTCGACGTCCACGCCGGCGGCCGCGTAGGTCAACGCGGCCCGCCCCGATCCGTGTCCGCTCACGATCCCAGCTTCGGCAGGACCCTGTCGGCGCCAGGCAGGGCATCGTCGTCGGGCGGGGCGTCCTCCAGGAGCGCCTTGCCCTGGGCGCGGGTGTCGACCGGGATCGGGTAGCCGCCGGTGAAGCAGGCGGTGCACAGCCCCTTGCCGCCGGTCTGCGCGGTGGAGGTCATCGCCTCCAGCGACAGGTAGGCCAGGGAGTCCGCGCCGATGTAGGCGCCCACCTCGTCGGTGAGCAGGTCGCTGGCGATCAGCTCGGCGCGGGTGGGCATGTCGATGCCATAGAAGCACGGCCAGCGCACCGGTGGCGAGGTGATCCGCACGTGCACCTCGAGCGCGCCGGCCTCGCGCAGCATGCCGACGATCGCCTTGGTGGTGTTGCCGCGCACGATCGAGTCGTCCACCACCACCAGCCGCTTGCCCCGGATGGTCTCGCGCAGCGGGTTGAGCTTCACCCGGATGCCGAGCTGCCGCATGGTCTGGCTCGGCTGGATGAAGGTGCGGCCGACGTAGCGGTTCTTCATCAGGCCCTCGCCGAAGGGAATGCCGCTCGCCTCGGCGAAGCCGCCGGCGGCGCTGGTGGCGGTGTCGGGCACCGGGATGACCAGGTCGGCGGCGACGGGCGCCTCGCGGGCCAGCGCGGCGCCCAGCTCACGGCGGATCTGATGGACGCTGCGGCCGGCCAGGTTCGAGTCGGCCCGGGCCAGGTAGACGTACTCGAAGACGCACAGGTGCGGGTCGGGCTCGGCGAAGCGGCGCGAGCGCAGGCCCCGCTCGTCGATGGCCACCACCTCGCCGGGGTCCACCTCGCGCACGAAGGAGGCGCCGACGATGTCGAGCGCCGCCGTCTCGGAGGCGATCACCCAGCCGCCCGGCAGCTTGCCGATCACCAGCGGGCGGAAGCCGTTGGGGTCGCGCACCCCGTAGACCGTGCGGTCGTCCATCAGCACCAGCGAGTAGGCGCCCTCCAGCAGCGGCATGGTGCGGACGATGGCCGCTTCGAGCGAGCGGTCGGACTCGCGGGCGAGCAGCTCGGCGACCACCTCGGTGTCGCTCGAAGCCGGCGCGTGCGAGGGGGCCCGGAGGCCGAGGCGGTCGACCAGTCTGGCGGTGTTGGTGAGGTTGCCGTTGTGCGCCAGGGCCAGGCCGCCGCCGGCCGCGTTGGCCTTGAAGGCCGGCTGGGCGTTCTCCCAGCGGGAGCTGCCCGTGGTCGAGTAGCGCGTGTGCCCGATCGCCAGGTGCCCCTGCAGGGTCTGCAGGGTGGTCTCGTCGAAGACCTGGCTCACCAGGCCCATGTCCTTGTAGACGAGCATGCCGCGCCCGTCGGCCACGGCCATCCCGGCCGACTCCTGGCCACGGTGCTGCAACGCATAGAGCCCATAGAAGACGAGGTTGGCCACCCGCTCCCCGGGTGCCCACACCCCGAACACGCCACATGCCTCACGTGGCTGATCGGTGTCGAGCATGTCCCTCCAGGTTGGACCGACGGGCCGGGGAAGCTCCCCGATCCTAGCATCAGGGTGCGACGGGTTCGGGCGTTGCGGCGAGAGCCGAAGCCGGGTTTGCCCCAGATGCCAATCTGTCAAGGAGGAATAGCGAGACAAAATCTGCGTCATTTGCCAACCCGGGCAGCGGCTGGTTAAAGTGCGATGTTCCTCTCCCCCAGGTTTCCTTTGACAGATTGAGGATGAGCAGGCAGACGTGCGCCCTCCTGGGACGGCGGGAACGTCCCAGGGGACACCATCACCGGTCCCGAGCTGAGCGATTCGCTCTGAAGGTGTCGGGGGCCTGTCGCGCGCACCCTTTGCTGATTCCCGAACCAGCGGCACGCGCCCTGTCGTGCGGCCAGCACGAACCACCCCACCTACTGGCTGACACCTCCGGCTGACGAGAGAAGGGCAGCGATGCTCCAGAACCTCCAGATCCGATCGAAGCTCGCGACGATCCTGCTCGTCCCGCTGGTGGCCGTGATCGTCCTGTCCGCAATCGGGATCGGCTCGAGCGTCAATCGAGCCGTTAAAGCCTCCCGTGCGCAGAATGTATCGGAATTCGCGGTGACCCTCACCGGGCTGGTCCACGAGCTCCAGAAGGAACGGAACCTCGCCGCCGGCTACGTCGGCGGCGGCAAGTCGGCCGGCTACACCGAGCTGGCCGCGCAGTGGGCCAACGTCGACCGCCAGGTGGTCGAGTTCGCCCGCCAGGCGCGCCAGCTCCAACTCTCCGGCTACGACCCCCGCCTGCGGCAGGACCTGCGCAACGTGGTCGGCGAGCTCGCCAAGCTGGACGCCCAGCGCCAGGGGATCGACCAGAACCCGGACAGCACCGTGGCCGGCACGCTGAACCTCTATGACACCATCGTCCAGGACATCCTCGACGTGAACGGCCAGATCGCGGCGGGCAGCGACAACCAGCGCCTGCTGCGGTCGATGTCGGCCTTCGTGGCGCTGTCGCGCATGAAGGACGCGGTCGACCTCCAGCGCTCCTACATGAACGCGGTCTTCTCGGCCGGGCACTTCGACCCCGGCCAGCAGCAGTACCAGCAGCTCTCGCGCTACGTCGAGGCTGAGGACCTGTGGGGCTCGCAATTCGAGTCCTCCGCCACCACCGCGCAGCGAAACCTGCTGGCCTCGACCGTGGCCGGCCCCGGCGTCCAGCGCGCCAAGGCCATGCGCGACATCGCCCTGCGCGGCGAGACCGCTCCGCAGCTCAACGTGGACCGCAACCAGTGGTCCAACGCCATGGGCGACAAGCTGAACCTGCTGCGCCAGGTCGAGCTGAAGATCGCCGGCGACGTGGTCGACGCGGCAGCCGCCAGCAAGCAGTCGGCCCAGCGGCAGGCGCTGATCGTCGGGCTCGGGCTGCTGGCCGTGCTGCTGGTGACCATCGGCCTGTCGCTGGCGATCGCCCGCTCGATGATCCGGCCGCTGCGCCAGCTCCGCGCGGCCGCCAACGAGGTCGCCGACGAGCGGCTGCCGCGGATGGTCGAGCGCCTCCAGGAGACGCAGGACCTGGACCGGGTGGCGGTCGACCAGGCGGGCCCGGTGCCGGTCACCTCCAGGGACGAGATCGGCCAGGTGGCGTCGGCCTTCAACGCGGTCCACCAGATGGCCGTCCAGGTCGCCACCGAGCAGGCCGCGCTGCGCAAGTCGATCGGCGACATGTTCCTCAACCTGGCGCGCCGCTCGCAGGCGCTGCTGGACCGCCAGCTCGAGCTGATCGACCGGCTGGAGCGCAACCAGGCCGACCCCGAGGCGCGCGACGACCTCTTCCAGCTCGACCACCTGGCCACCCGGATGCGGCGCAACGCCGAGGACCTGATCGTGCTGTCCGGCGCGGAGCCGCCGCGGCGCTGGTCCCAGCCGGTGGCGCTGGTGGACGTGGTGCGCGGCGCGCTGGCCGAGGTGGAGGACTACCAGCGGGTCGAGCTGCTGCCGATCGACGACATCGGCGTCGCCGGCCACGCCGTCTCCGACGTGGTCCACGCCCTGGCCGAGGTGATCGAGAACGCCATCTCGTTCTCGCCGCCGGGCACCAAGGTGCAGGTCGCCGGCCAGCCGGTCTCCAACGGCTACGTGCTGGAGATCGAGGACCGCGGGCTGGGCATGAGCGACGAGGAGCTGGTCGAGGCCAACGAGCGGCTGGCCAACCCGCCGATGATCGACTTCGCGCTGTCGCGCACGATGGGCCTCTACGTGGTCGGCCGGCTGGCGCAGCGCTACGGCATCCGGGTGCAGCTGCGGCACTCCTGGTACGGCGGCGTGACCGCGCTGGTGCTGCTGCCGCCGAGCATCACCATCCGCGGGCAGGCGCAGGAGACCGGCCCTGGCGCGGGCATCCGCCGGCCCGAGCTCGCCCCGCCGCCGCGCGCCAACGGCAACGGCAAGGGCCGGACGGCCGCCGACCACCTGCCGATCTTCGAGCAGGCCAGGTCGGACTGGTTCGAGGAGCCCGACAGCTCGCCGCAGCAGCTCCGCCGGCCCGCCGCGCCGGCGGCCGAGGCGTCGGGCGGCCCGGAGAACGGCAACGGCCAGAGCACGGTCGCCGCGCGGCACGACGGCGAGGCCGAGGACCTCGACGGCACTCCGGTGGTGATCCCGGAGCCGGTCGACCTGGACGCGCTGGAGGAGCCGCTGGAGCCGGACGAGCTGCTGCTGGAGCCCGAGGAGGCCATCGAGCACGTCGAGCCGGTGGAGCCCGCCGAGCCGTCGGGGTTCACCCAGCCGGCCGGGGCCGAGGCGGTGGCGCCCGAGCCGTCGGCGCCGCGGTCGGACCTGCCTGCCGAGGAGCCCTCGGCGCCGTGGTCGGACCTGCCCGCTGAGGAGCCCTCGGCGCCGCGGGCCGATCTGCCCGCCGAGGAGCCGGTCGCCAACCGGACCGGCGCGCACGAGGCGCGTGACGAGCCGGAGATCGCCTGGGACGAGGAGCCGAGCTGGCCCGCGCAGCCCCAGCCTGGCTCGTGGCAGCCCCAGCCCGGCTCGTGGCAGCCCGCCACCCCGCAACCGCGCGCCTGGGAGAAGCCGGCGCAGCCGCAGCCGCACGCCTGGGAGCCGAGCGAGCGGGTGGTGCCGTCGCGGGCGGCCAGGCAGGCCGAGGAGGTCGCCGTGCCGATGCCGGAGCCGACGCTCCAGCCGGCCACGGTGCAGACCACCAAGGCGGGCCTGCCACGTCGCGTCCCGCGCGCCAACCTCGCGCCGGGCATCGTCGCCGAGACCCAGCGGGAGTCGGAGCGGGCGGAGCCCACACCCCCGGCGAGCAGCTTCTCTCGCTCTCCGGACGAGGTTCGTAGCATGCTTTCCAGCTACCGCACCGGCCTGGAGCGAGGACGGAGGATGGCCGCCGGCAACGACCCCGGCGACGAAGCACGGTCAGGGTATGGAGGGCCCAACCCGATGGCCCCAAGGAGCGACGATGACGCAGCTCAGTAAGGAAGCGCAGAACCTCAACTGGTTGGTCAACAACTTCGTGCGCAACGTGCCCGGCGTCGCGCACGCGATCGTCGTCTCGTCGGACGGCCTGCTCATGGCGGTCTCGGACCGGCTCGACCGCGCCCGTGCCGACCAGCTCTCCGCGGTCGCCTCAGGGTTGGCCAGCCTCACGCAGGGCGCGGCGCGGGTGTTCGACGCGGGCGTGGTCAACCAGACCATCGTCGAGATGGAGCGCGGCTTCCTGTTCGTGATGTCGGTCAGCGACGGCTCGTGCCTGGCGGTGCTCGCCTCGCCGTCGTGCGACATCGGACTGGTGGGGTACGAGATGGCATTGCTGGTCGCACGCACCGGAGATGTGCTCACACCGCAATTGCGTGCAGAATTGCAGGCGGCGCTGCCTCGATGAGCGCAAGGCCGTCCGCACAACCCGGGGGGGTGACGGCGCTGGCGGCACAGGACGTGTCGCCGGCAGGCACGGGACGCTGACCCATGCCGTGGCTGACAGGACCGCGGGATGAGCATGGAGGATCGCCAGGGATCTGGCCGGAGCAACCCTCCGGGGAAGCTCGTTCGGCCCTACACCGTAACCGGGGGGCGTACGCGCCCCACGTACGCAGACTTGGAGTTGGAGACGCTGGTGTCGACGACCTCGCTGGGCGAGACTTCCCCGAATCTGAGCCTGGAGTGGCGTTCGATTGCGCTCCTCTGCCGAGATATCCTGTCGATCGCTGAGATCTCCGCGCGGCTCGACCTGCCGCTCGGTGTCGCCCGGGTTCTGGTGGGCGACATGGCCGAAGCCGGACTGGTGCAGGTGCACCGCCCCGCTCAGGTTGGCGACCGCCCCGACCTCGCTCTTCTCGAGAGGGTGCTGTATGGACTCCGCACGATCTAACCCCCAGACCCCTGACCGCGCGCCGACTCCGGTGAAGATCGTCATCGCCGGTGGGTTTGGTGTGGGCAAGACGACGTTCGTCGGTGCGGTCTCCGAGATCATCCCGCTCACCACCGAGGCCGCGCTGACCACGGCGTCGCTCGGGGTCGACGACACCGCCCAGGTGGCCGGCAAGACCACCACCACGGTGGCGATGGACTTCGGCAGGATCACGCTGGACCGGGACCTGATCCTGTACCTGTTCGGCACGCCCGGGCAGGACCGCTTCTGGTTCATGTGGGACGACCTGGTGCGCGGCGCGATCGGCGCGGTCGTGCTGGTCGACACCCGCAGGCTCGGCGACTGCTTCGCCGCGGTGGACTACTTCGAGCAGCGCGAGCTGCCGTTCATCGTGGCGATCAACTGCTTCGACGGCGTCATGGCCCACTCGGCCGAGGACGTGCGCGAGGCGCTGGTGGTCGGCCCCGACACCCCGGTGGTGTTCTGCGACGCCCGGGTGCGCGACTCCGCCAAGGCGACCCTGATCGAGCTGGTGCAGCACGCCCTGGCCCGCGCCTCCGCGGCGCTGCGGCCCGGCAGCAAGCCGCGCGGCGTCGGCGCGGTCCCCCAGCCGTAGTCTCTTCGTCGCCGGGCGGTCGCCGGCGTCCCCGGCGCGCGGCCGTTCAGCGCTCCTCGCCGAGGGCGCGGTGGATGGCGCCCTCGTACCGGTCCCGCAGCAGGTCCAGCCCGAGGTCGAGCACGCCCTCGACGACTAGGCGGTCGCCCCCGGTCACCCCGATCCGCTCCGCCGGGACGCCGGCGCGCGCGGCCAGCTCCGCGAGGTCGGCGGCCGCCGCCGGGCGCACGGCCAGCAGGAC
>DASVXQ010000247.1:0-10245 GCA_036392615.1 Actinomycetes bacterium
GCTCGCCGACGTCATCGGTCCTGGAGCGGCGCACCGGGCGGGCTCACCCCGCCGCCACGCGGAGCAGCAGCGCGTCACCCTGCCCGCCGCCGCCGCACAGTGCGGCCGCGCCGAGCCCGCCGCCGCGGCGGCGCAGTTCCAGCGCCAGGGTGAGCGCCAGCCGCGCGCCGCTGGCGCCGATCGGGTGCCCCAGCGCGACGGCGCCGCCGTTGACGTTGACGATCGCCGGGTCCAGGTGCAGGTCACGGGTCGACTGCACGGCCACGCCGGCGAACGCCTCGTTGATCTCCACAAGGTCGAGGTCGCCGACGGCCAGGCCGGCGCGGTCGCAGGCGTCCTGGATGGCGTGGGACGGCTGCGAGTGCAGGCTCGGGTCCGGGCCGGCCACGGTGCCGTAGGCGACGATCGAGGCGAGCACCGGCAGGCCCTCGGCGGCCGCGCGCTCTGCGGAGGTGACCACCACGGCGGCCGCTCCGTCGGAGATCTGCGAGGCGTTGCCGGCGGTGATGGTGCCGTCCGCGGCGAACGAGGGGCGCAGCCTGGCGAGCGCCTCGGGCGTGGTGCCCGGCCGGATGCCCTCGTCCTGGTCGACCAGGATCGGCTCGTCCTTGGGCCGCGGCACCCGCACGGGGACGATCTCCTCGCGCAGCGCGCCCTTGGCCGCGGCGGCGGCGCGCTCGTGGGAACGGGCCGCCCACTCGTCCTGGGCGGCACGGTCGATACCCAGGCGGGCGTTCACCTCGTCGGACAGGCCGCCCATGTGGACGTGCTGGAAGGCGTCCCAGAGGCCGTCGCGGATCATCGAGTCGACCAGCTCGGTGTCGCCCATGCGCGCGCCCCAGCGCGCCTTGGGGAGCAGGTACGGCGCGCCGCTCATCGACTCCATGCCGCCGGCCGCCAGCAGCCCGGCCAGCCCCAGCTCGACGTACATGGCGGCGGTGGCGATCGCGTTGCTGCCGGACAGGCAGACCTTGTTGACCGTCAGCGCCGGCACGGTCATCGGCACGCCCGCGCGGACGGCCGCCTGCCTGGCGGTGATCTGGCCCTGCCCGGCCTGCAGCACGTGGCCCATGATCACGTGCTGGACCGCGTCGGGCGGGACCCCGGCGCGCTCGCAGGCGGCGGCGATGGCCACGCCGCCGAGCTCGACCGCGGGCAGCGACGACAGCGCCCCGCCGAACCGGCCGACGGGCGTGCGCGCGCCGGCGCAGATGACTGGTTGCGTGCGATCGAACATTGCCTGCTTCCCCCTGGCGATCGGAGTCTGATCGAGTCTACCGCCCGGCCGGCCGGGTACCCTTGGCAATCGTGCGACTCGGCTTCGTTCACGCCTGCGAGCAGAACCACCAGCGCCTGTCGATGGTCGGTGGTGGCTCGGTGGTGCAGCTGCGCTCCGGCAGGGCGGTCACCAACCCGCTGGACCCGGTGTTCGTCTTCAACTTCGTGTTCGGCGTACGCACCACGCTGGACCTGGACGGCGCCACCGCGGCCTTCCGAGCGGCCGGGCGCGACTACGTGCACGTGCTCGCCTCGCCGTCGTCGCGGGCCGAGCTGCCGGAGGAGCTCGAGCGGCTGGGCTTCCGCAAGGCCGAGTCACAGGCGTATCACCGCGCCCGCGGCAGCGGCGCCGGCGCTCCAGGCATGCTCGAGCTGGGGCCGGAGCGGCAAGACGAGTTCCTGGCGATCTACCACTCCGCCTGGGGCACCGACGGCGCCTCGCCGCGCGACGAGGCGGTGCGCCGCCGCCTGGCCGACCCGCGTTCGCGCGCCTACCGCAGCGCCGACGCCGGCGGCGTGCTGCTGCTGTTCTCCGACGGCCCCACCACCCAGCTCGTCCACCTCGCCGTGGCCGCCGGCGCGCAGCGCCGCGGGCTCGGGCGCCGCATGCTCGAGCTGGCCCCCGGGCTGGTGCCCGAGGGGCGCCCGCTGTGGCTGTTCACCGAGCTCGGCGGCGGCGGCGACAAGACCGCGGCGGCCGCCGCCGGCTGGGAGCCGTCCCACACGGCCGACGACTGGATGCTCGACCTCACCGGCTAGCCGTCGGGCCGCCCGCCGACCCCCGAACGAAAGGACCTGGGCATTGGAGCTCAACCGCCTCGACCACGTCGGCATCGCCGTGAGCGACCTGGCCGCCGCGCGCGACCACTACGAGCGCGTGCTCGGGCTGCGGCCGGCCCATGAGGAGGTCATCGAGGACCAGGGCGTGCACGAGGTGCTGTACCGCCTGGGCGACGCGTGGGTGCAGCTGGTCGCGCCGCTGGGGCCGGACACGCCGGTGGGGCGCTTCCTGGCAAAGCGGGGCGAGGGATTGCATCATGTGGGCTACTCGGTCGCAAACGTCTCGACCGCCTTGAGCCAGCTCAAGGCGGAAGGCGTCGAGACGATCGACGAAGTCCCCCGGACCGGGTCGGGCGGCACCACCATCGCCTTCGTCCATCCCAAGTCCGCGCACGGCGTGATGATCGAGCTGGTCGAGGAGGGAAGCGGACACCGCGGATCATGACCCACCAGGAGCAGCCGGAAGCAGCGGCGGCCGGGGCCACGGCCGCGCCGCCCAACGGCCAGCGCGAGCTGGGCGGCGAGCCGCCGCGGCGGACCACCCTGCCGCCGGCGCCGAGCCGGCCCGACCGGGTGCAGTCGCGGGTGCGGCCCGGCGCGCTCTATCGCTGGGGCTTCTTCGCCGGGCTCGGGCTGCTGTCCTCGGTGGCGGCCGCGCTGGTGGTCTACACCGTGCGCGACATCCTGCTGCGGGTGGTGGTGGCCATCTTCCTGGCGGTCAGCCTCGACCCGGCGGTCCGCTGGCTGACCGCGCGCGGCGTGCGGCGCGGGCTGGCGGTGACCATCATCTTCACCGTCTTCCTGATCATCCTGGCCGCCTTCCTGATGTCGGTGATCCCCCCGCTGGTCAACCAGTTCGGCCAGCTGGTGCGCCACTTCCCGGACTTCCTCCAGAGCCTCCAGGAACGCTCGGCGCGCTTCCGCGAGCTCAACAACCGCTTCCAGCTGTCCACCCGGCTGGAGGGCGTGCTGGACCAGCTCCCGGGGAGGGTCACCGGCGGCGTGCTCGGAGTCACCAGCCAGGTCTTCGGCGCGGTGGTGTCGTTCCTCACGGTGGTGGTGTTCACCGTCTACTTCCTGCTCGACCTGCCGCGGCTGCGCCACGGGGTGGTGCGCCTGTTCCCGGTCGAGCGGCGCGAGCGCTACGCCCACGTGGTCGACATCATGGTCAACAAGGTCGGCGACTACATGATCGGCCGGCTGGCGATCGGCTCCATCGCCGGAGTGGTCGCCTTCGCGGCGCTGGAGGGCCTGGGCGTGCCCTACCCGCTGCCGCTGGCGATCTTCATCGCCCTGCTCGACCTGATCCCGCTGGTCGGCCACCCGATCGGCTCGATCGCCGCGCTGCTGGTGGCGCTGATCACCAAGGGCCTGTGGCCCACGACCGTGCTGCTGCTGGCCGTCTTCCTGGTCTACCAGCAGCTTGAGAACTACTTCATCGGTCCGAGGGTGCTGCGCCACTCGGTCGACATCTCCGCCGCCGCGGTGCTGCTGGCCGCGCTGATCGGCGCGGCGATCATCGGCGTGATCGGCGCGCTGGTGGCCATCCCGGTCGCCGCCGCGCTCAAGGTCGTGCTGCTCCAGCAGATCGACCACTACGAGGCCAAGGCCAACGACCAGCCGCCCCGGCAGCTCCCGTACCGCCGGCGGCGCCGCCCGGAGCCGGAGGCCAGCGCCGGCTCGGCCGGCGATCCTGGAGCGCCACCGCTCGCGTAGCGAATTCCGCCCGCCGATGTCGATCGGGACGGCCGCCGTTCGTGTAGAGGGTGACCGACACCCAACGAAGGAGCGGGAGGTGCGCAACCTCGTGGTGATCGACAACCTGACCCTCGACGGGGTCATGCAGTCGCCGGCCGCCCGGACGAGGACACCCGCGCCGGCTTCCGGCACGGCGGCTGGGCGCGGCCCTACAACGACGAGCTCATGGGCCGCGTGATGGCCGAGCGGATGGCCCGCTCCGGGTCGCTGAGGCGACGTACGATCCATCCCATCCGAGGAGGGCTCCGATGCCCCAGTACCTGCTGAGCGTGTACCAGCCGGACGGCCCCACGCCCCCGCCCGAGACCATGGACCGGATCGTGGCGGACCTCGACGCCCTGAACCAGGAGATGCGCGCCGCAGGGGCGTGGGTCTTCTCCGGCGGCCTGCACCCGCCGGGCACCGCCACGGTCGTCCGTGTCCAGGGCGGCCAGACGCTCACCACCGACGGCCCGTTCGCCGAGGGCAAGGAGCACGTCGGCGGCTTCACCATCGTCCAGGCGGCCGACCTCGACGCCGCGCTGGAATGGGGCCGCCGGCTGGCCGCGGCCACCACCCTGCCGGTCGAGGTGCGGCCGTTCCAGGACGAGCGGGGGAGCTGAGCGCCGCCATGCCGGTCCTGCCCGCCGGGGAGATCGAGCGCGTCTTCCGGGCCGAGTACGCCCGCGCGGTCGCTGTCCTGGTCCGCGTCTTCGGCGACATCGACGTCGCCGAGGAGGCGGTCCAGGACGCGTTCGCCGCGGCGGTGCGGCGCTGGCCCGAGACCGGGCTGCCGCCGAGCCCGGCGGGCTGGATCATCACCACCGCCCGCAACCGGGCGATCGACCGCCTGCGCCGCGAGGCGTCGCGCGAGGACCGGCACGCCCAGGCGGCGCTGCTGCACGCCGGCGGCGAACCGATCGAGGAGGGTCCCGTGCGCGACGACCGGCTGCGCCTGATCTTCACCTGCTGCCACCCGGCGCTGGCGCCCGCCGCCCAGGTGGCGCTGACCCTGCGGCTGCTCGGCGGGCTGACCACCGAGGAGATCGCGCACGCCTTCCTGGTCTCGGAGACGACCATGGCGCAGCGGCTGGTGCGCGCCAAGGGCAAGATCCGCGACGCCAGGATCCCCTACCGGGTGCCGTCCGACGCCGACCTGCCAGACCGGCTCAAGGCGGTCCTGGCGGTCGTCTACCTGATCTTCAACGAGGGCTACAGCGCCAGCTCGGGCGACCGGCTGGTGCGCGAGGACCTCTGCGCCGAGGCGATCCGGCTGGGACGGCTGCTCGCCGAGCTGATGCCCGACGAGCCGGAGGTCATGGGCCTGCTGGCGCTGATGCTGCTGACCGAGTCGCGCCGCGCCGCCCGCGCCACCCCGGAGGGCGCGCTGGTGCTGCTGGCCGACCAGGACCGCGGCCGCTGGGACCGGGAGCTGATCGCCGAGGGGCAGGCGCTCGTGCGGCGCTGCCTGCGCCGCGACCAGCCCGGCCCCTACCAGATCCAGGCGGCCATCAACGCTGTCCACAGCGACGCGCCGTCGGCGGCCGCCACCGACTGGCGGCAGATCGTCCAGCTCTACGACCAGCTCCTGGCGATCGCCCCGAGCCCGGTGGTGGCGCTGAACCGGGCGGTCGCTGTGGCGGAGGTCGAGGGGCCACAGGCCGCGCTGGCACTGGTCGACGGCCTGGACCTGGGCGACTTCCAGCTGTTCCACGCCATCCGCGCGGAGCTGCTGCGGCGGCTGGGCCGCGCCGACGAGGCGGCGCGCGCCTACGACGAGGCCATCGCCCGCGGCGGCAACGCCGCCGAGCGCGAGTTCCTCCGCCGCAGCCGCGCGGTGCTTCGCTGAGGTTCCCGGGAGTGAGCGAAGGGGACAAGGGCCGGTCCTCCCCTGCCCCCCTCGCGCTGTTCGGCTCCGTTGGGGGTCTTCGGAACCGCGACTAACCCGAGGTTACTAGATGCATTGCGACGATGTCACCACTTCCGGGCAATCAAATCCAAAGTGGGGCAAGGAAATCGAGTAGGGCTTCATTGACCAATTCCGCCTTCTCGAGATTGACCAGGTGGCCCGCGCCGGGCACCTGGACGAGGCGGGAGTCGCGGATCGAGGCGGCCATCTCGCGGCTCTCCTCCGGCTCGATGAGCGTGTCCTCCAGGCCGGTGATCACCAGCGTGGGCACGGTGATCCGGCGGAGCACCTCGGTCGAGTCCGGCCGCGCGGCCATGCCCCGCTGGGCGGCGGCGATGCCCCGCGGGTGCTGGTCGAGAATCGTCTGGGTGACCGACGCGACCAGCTCCGGCTGGTCGCGTCGGGCGGTCTCGCCGAGCAGGCGGGGGACCATGGTCTCCGGCAGGAACCCGACGCCCTCGGCGAGCACGCGCTCGACCATGGCCAGCCGGGCCGCGTGCGCGTCGTCCGAGTCGGCGCCGGCGCGGGTGTCGCACAGCACCAGGCCGCCGAGCCGGTCCATGTGCCGCCTGGCGAAGGCCAGCGCGACGTAGCCGCCCATCGACAGGCCGCACAGCACCACCCGCTCGAGCTTGCGCTCGTCCAGCAGCAGGGCGATGTCGTCGGCCATCAGGTCCATGTCGCTGACCTCGCCGGCGAGCGCGGCGCCGGCGCCGAAGCCGCGCAGGTCGGGAACGATCACCTCGTAGCCGCCCAGCGCCTCGACCTGCGGCAGCCACATGCGGCTGTCGAGCGGGAAGGCGTGCAGCAGCACCACCGGCGTGCCGACCCCGTAGACCGTCACCGGCGGCGGCACCGCCCGCTGCTCCTCCGGGGCCGCCGGCGCCGGCGTCTCCGGCGCCTCAGCCGCCTCCGGCGGCTCCGCCGGCCCCTCCGGCTCGCTCGGCGCCGCCGGCTCCTCCGGCCGCTCGGGCGGCTCCGCCTCGGGCTCGCTCGGCGCCCCGGTCGGCTCGGACGCCGGCTCCGGCGCCGGTGACTCGTCGTTGGGCTGGGACATGGTCGGAGTCTCCTTGGGGGACCTTCGGGGGACTACGCGCGCGGGAGCGCGGGGGGCGCGTCGAGGCCCAGCGAGCGCAGGAACAGCGAGAGCAGGCCGGCGGTGAAACCCCAGACGATCACGCCGTCGACCCAGAACACCGGGCTGGCGAGGTCCGGGGCGCGGCCCCGCAGGCCGGCGTCGCCGACCAGCTCCTCCAGCGGCATGGTGCCGTGGTTGGCGGGGTCGGCGAGCTGCCGCAGGGTGGGGCGCAGGATGCCGGCGACCTCCGCCGGGTTGGGCCGCAGCGGCGCGCGGCCGTCCCACAGGCCGACCACCGGCAGGACGTCGAAGTTCGACACCGGGATGTAGGAGCGGTCCAGGCTGCCGAGCACGCGCACGCTGGCCGGGTCCAGCCCGACCTCCTCGTCGGCCTCGCGCAGGGCGGCGGCGATGCCGTCGGGGTCGTCGGGGTCGACCGCGCCGCCGGGCAGGGCCACCTGGCCGGCGTGGGTGCGCATGGAATCGGGCCGCTGCACCAGCACCAGGCCGAGGTCGTCCTTGCCATCCACCGGCGACAGCGCCAGCAGCACGGCGGCGGGCACGCCGCGGGGATCGGCCGGCGAGGAGAACTCGAGCTTCTCCACCAACTCGACCAGGAGCCTGTCCGTGCTCATCCGCACAGGATAGGACCGCTCACGCGAGGCCTCCGCCGTCGACCACCAGGGTGGCACCGGTGATGTAGCTGCCGGCGTCGGAGGCGAGCAGCAGCAGCGGGCCGGCCAGTTCCTCGACCTCGCCCCAGCGCCCCATCGGCACGTCGGCGACGGTCGCCTGGCTCACCACCGGGTCCGACCACATCCGCCGGGTCAGCTCGGTGCGCACCCAGCCGGGGGCCAGGCAGTTGACCCGCACGCCCTGGGGCGCCGCCTCGACCGCCAGCGTGCGGGTCAGGTTGACCAGCCCCGCCTTGGCCGCGCCATAGGGCCCGATGGTCGGGCTCGACGACAGGCCGGCCACCGAGGCCACGTTGACGATCGCGCCGCCGCGCGGCATGCGCGGCAACGCGGCGCGGCAGGCCAGGAACGGGCTGCGCAGGTTGAGCGCCATCACCTTGTCCCAGCCGGCCGTGCGGGTCTCCGCCAGGGCGGCGAAGAACTGCTGCCCGCCGGCGACGTGGATCAGCACGTCGAGCTTGCCGGAGCGCTCGGCGGCCAGCGCCACCACCGCCTCGACCGCGGCCTCGTCGGTCGCGTCGGTCGGCGCGACCAGCGCGTCCGGCGCGCCGGCGGCGCGCGCCTCCTTGGCCACCTCCTCGAGGTCGCCGCTGGCGCGCGAGGCCAGCACCAGGCTGGCGCCGGCCCGGGCGCAGGTCAGCGCGGCGTGCCGGCCGATCCCGCGGCTCGCCCCGATCACCAGGACGGTCCTGCCGTCCAGGCGGAACATCGCCTCCAGCGACTTGGCGTCCTCGCCTCCCACCTCATCCCTCCTCGAGTGCCTCAGAGCCGCCCGCGCGCCGGCGCCGGCGTTCCCTGGAGCGGACCAGCTCGGCGTGGTGCCGCATCCAGCAGGCGCGGTGCCAGTGGCGGCGCTGCTCCGGGCTGCCCTCCGGCCAGACGACCAGGTGCAGCGTGCGCGGGAAGATCTCCTGGTGGCACCCGGGGCAACGGTAGACCTTGACCGCCCGGTAGGGCTGCACCACCCGCAGGTGCCAGCCGTCCACCACCGATTCGAGCGCCGGCGGCAGGCCGCCGAACCGCCAGCCGGAGCCCTGGTCCTCCCCCATCGCCACCGGCTCACGAGCGGGGCGGGCCGTCGCCGGCCCCCCGGTCGAGGCCGAGCAGCCGCACGGCGTTGTCGCGCGCGAAGCGGCGGAAGGTCGGCGGCGGCAGCCGCTGCTCCCACTCGGCCAGCACCTTCTCGGCGGTGAAGAAGGGCGCGTCGGAGCCGAACAGGGTCCGGTCGGCCAGGCGGCCGTCGATCTCGCGCACCACCTCGTCGGGCACGTAGCGCGGCGCCCAGCCGGACAGCTCCAGGTACACGTTGGTCTTGTGGAGCGCGATGGCGATCGCCTCCAGGTGCCACGGCCAGCCGAAGTGGGCCATGATCACCGGCACCTCGGGGTAGCGGGCGGCCACGCCGTCGAGGTGGATCGGCCGCGCGTAGGCCAGCTCGACGCCCTGCCCGCCGGGCATGCCCGCGCCGATGCCGCTGGTGCCGGTGTGGAACAGGCACGGCGCGCTGTAGATCGCGGCGCGCTCGAACAGGTCCGACCAGCGCGGGTCGTCGGGCCGGAAGGCCTGCATCGAGGGATGGAACTTGTAGCCGATCAGGCCGAGCTCCTCGTGGGCGCGGCGCATCTCGCGCAGCGCGCCGGCGCCCTTCCACGGGTCGATCCCGGCGAAGCCAACGAACTGCTCCGGGAACCGGTGGGCGATCTCGGCCACCAGGTCGTTGGACAGGCGCGGCCGGCGCGTGGCGGTCTCCGCGTCCCAGCCGAGCAGCACGCCGACGCAGTCGATCGCCTGGTAGGACGCGGCCAGCTCCTCCGCCGTCTGGAGCACGATCTGACTGCGGAAATAGCGCTCGGCCGGCTCCCGGTAGGGGCCGAGGCTCCCCTCCACCCATTCCGGGAGGGGAAGATGGACATGAAGGTCGACGGCACGCACGGCGCGAGTGTACCGGTCAAAGGGGAGCGACCACGATGAACCGCTTCGAGGACGCCATCGCGCGCGAGCTCTCCACCCGCGTGCGGGCGCGCACCCGCACGGTCCGGGCGCTGGCTCGCTGGTCCGCCGCCGCCCTGCCGCCCGGGGCGATGGTGGCCGACGGCGTCGCGCTGGTGCTGGAGCGGCTCGGCGACGGCGACCCGGACGAGCTGGCCGCCGAGGTGATGGCCGAGGTGCCCGACCGCTTCGGCCGCAACTGGCAGTCCGGCCCAGCGCACTGAGCGGTGGTCAGAAAGCCGCGTCGCCGGGCACCAGCACCCGCCAGGCGCCCGGCAGCACGCTGATCGTCGGCGGCGTGGCGGCCGGCTCGCCGTCCAGCCGGCAGGGCATGGTGGTCTCGACCTTGGCCGCCACGCCGCGCAGCCGCGGCAGGCCCTCGAGGCGGTGGCGCGCCAGCCCCCGCGCCAGCCGCGCCTTGGAGTGGCCGGCAGGCACCACCAGCACGTCCAGCAGGCCGTCGCCCGGGTCGGCCTCGGGCAGCAGCCGCCGGCCGCCGCCGAACGAGCCGCCGTTGCCGATCACCACCGCCAGCGCCGGCCCGTCCACCACCTGGCCGTCGACCTCGACCCGCGCCGGCCAGGAGGGCGGCGCCACCCCGGCGAGCACGGCGCCGGCGATGTACGCCAGCGGGCCCAGCGCGCGCTTCACCCGCTGGGACAGCCGCTCGGTCGCGGCGGCCGCGAAGCCGGCGTTGACGCCGTTGGCGGCGCGCCGGGCGCCGCAGTCGAGCAGGTCGAGCCGGCGCGGGCTCGCGTGGGCCAGCGCGCCGGCCGCGG
>DASVXQ010000248.1:0-17735 GCA_036392615.1 Actinomycetes bacterium
GGCTCGGCCAGGGCGGCGACGCCGGCCACGCTGGTGGCGAAGTCGTCGCCACTCACCCCGGACGCTCCCACCGGTGGTGCCCCATGGCTGCCCTCGCTTGTCGAGTGAACGCTTCTAAAACTAAGTCTAATGTCCGTTACATGCCGGAGCAACCCACGGGCCGCATCACCCTGGTGACCCTCCAGGCGAGCGCGGCGCAAGCGCCGTACCGCCAGGTCGCCCAGCGGTGATGCCGTCCCGCGGCGGGTGGTGCCGACTCAGGCGCGCCCAGCGCGGGGGCGCCGCCACGGGCCAAGCAGCAGCGCCGGCACCAGCGCGGCCGCAGTCAGCACGAGCGCGACCCAGAAGGCGGTGTCGAAGGCGTGCGCCAGCAGCGGCAGCACCCGCGCCAGCGCGGCCGCCGGCAGCCGGCCGATGCCGTCCAGCCCGCCGGCCAGGCTCGGCACCTCGGCGCCGATGGCGCGCTGGAGCACGACCGCCAGCAGGGCGGTGCCGATCGAGCCGGCGATCCGCTGGATGGTGTTGAGCGCGCTCGAAGCGGCCGGCATCTGCTCGCGGGCGACCGAGCGGTAGGCCACCGCCATCGCCGGCAGGAAGGTGGAGCCGAGCCCCAGGCCGATGACGAACAGCGCGCCGGCCAGCAGCGGGCTGGAGCTGTCGGGGGTCACCTGGGTGTAGGCGGCGATGCCCAGCACCGCCAGCAGGACGCCGACGGGGACGACCCGGTGGGCGCCGATCCGGTCGGTCGCCCGGCCGGCGAACGGCATCGCCAGCGCCGCGCCGAGCCCCTGCGGAGCCAGCAGCAGCCCGGTGCCGAGCGCGGTCTCGCCCCGCACCACCTGGAAGTACAGCGGGATCAGCAGCAGCGTGCCGAACAGCGCGATGCCGATCAGCAGGCTCGCCGCCGAGGCGGTCGCGAAGCCCGGCTGCCGGAACAGCGACAGGTCGATCAGCGCGCCGGCCCTGCCGCGCGCGTGCCACAGGAAGGCGGCGATCAGCGCGAGGCCGGCGGCTGCCTGCAGGACGCTGCCGAGGTCCGCGGAGCCGCTGGCGCTGACCAGCGAGAGGCCGTAGATCAGCAGGGCGATCCCCGGCGTCAGCAGCAGCACGCCGAGCACGTCGAGCCGCTGGCCGGGCCTGGCCCGGCTGGCGGGCAGCAGCCGCCAGGCGGACAGGATCGCGACCGCGCCCACCGGGAGGTTGACGAAGAAGATCCAGCGCCAGCTCGCCTGCTCGATGATCGCGCCGCCCAGCACCGGGCCGAGGACCGGCGCCAGCAGCATCGGCACGGCGATGATGCTCATCACCCGCCCGACCCGCTGGGGGCCGACCGCCTGCGCCAGGATCGTCTGGGCGAGCGGCATGATCATCCCGGCGGCCACGCCCTGCGCCACGCGGAAGACGATCAGCTCCGCGATCGACGTCGAGACGCCGGCCAGGAACGAGCCGGCCACGAACGCGGTCAGCGAGGCCAGCCAGACCCGCTTGGCGCCGAAGCGCTGGCTGGCCCAGCCGGTGAGCGGGATCACGGTGGCGAAGGCGAGCAGGTAGGCGGTGATCACCCAGGAGATCGCCGAGACCGAGCTGGCGAACTCGGCCGCCAGGGTGGGGATGGCGACGTTGACCACGGTGGTGTCGAGCACCGCCATGACCGACCCGAGCATCAGCACGCCGCCGAGCACCCAGGTCGCGCGGTCCAGCCGCCCCGATCCCTCCAGCGCCTGGTCCGGCGCTGCCGGGCCGTGCATCGTGCTGGCCATGAGGACCACTCCTTGCTGGATTCAGAGTGAACTTAGAGCTACTCTAACTCTAATGTCACTCAAAATCAAGTCCTCCTCTGGAGGTGGCGGGGTGGTGGGGGCAGGGGGCGCCCAATCCGCTTTGCGTGGATACTCTCTCTCCTGAAGCCCAGCCCATGGAGACGCGGTGAGCACCCAACCGGGACTGCGGGAACGCAAGAAGCAGCAGACCAGGACGGCGATCGCGACCGCGGCGGTCGAGTTGTTCGCCAGCCGCGGCTTCGAGGCCGTGAAGGTGGCGCAGATCGCCGTGCGGGCCAACGTGTCCGAAGCGACCGTCTTCAACTACTTTCCCACCAAAGAGGACCTGATCTACAGCCGCCTCGGCGACCTGCGCGCCGACCTGCTCGAGTCGGTCCGCGACCGCGACCGCGGCCGGACCATCTCCCAGGCCTTCCGCGATTTCCTGTTCCGCCTGCGGCCGCCAGGGCAGACGCCGGAGGAGCAGGAGGCCCTGCTGACGCTCACCCGGATCATCAATGACAGCCCGTCGCTGCTGGCGCGCGAGCGCGAGATCAACAGCCGGGACACCCGCGAGCTGGCCGCGCTGATCGCCAGCGAGGTGGGCGCGCCCGCCGACGACATCAGCCCCTGGGTGGTCGCCAACGCCCTGATGGGGGTGCATCAGGCGCTGATCGTCTTCACCCGCGAGCAGGTGCTGGCCGGCGTGCCCGGCCCGACGATCGCGCGGCGGGTCCGCGAGCAGGCCAGCAAAGCGTTCGCCGCGCTCGAGGACGGCCTGGCGGCCTACCCGCCGCGCGGCTGAGGCGCCTCAGCCGTCGCCGGGCGAGGCCAGCTCGGCCAGGGTCGCCTCGAGCCGGCGCATCAGGTGGGAGGACCAGCCGCCGCCCATGATCCTGCGGGTCAGCCGCTGCGCCGGATCGTCCGGGTCGAAGCCGTCGTGCTCCAGGAACAGGCGCGTGCCCCGGCCCTCGGACTCGAGCCGCCAGGTCACGGTGGTGTCCAGGTGGGCGCCGCCCCAGCTGATGCGCAGCAGCCGCTCGGGCTCGATCTCGAGCACCTGGCAGTGGGCGATCCCGTCGAAGCCGACCTCGGGCCTCGGCTGTGTCTGGAAGCTGAAGCGGTGGCCCACCACCGGCCGGAAGTCGTTGGGCATCAGCCAGCGCGCGAGCAGGTCCGGGTCGGTCAGCGCACGCCACACCCGCGCGGGCGGGTGGGCGAGGAACTGGTCGACCCGGATGGTGCGGGCGTCAGGCTCCACCGTCGGCGCCCTCGTCGAGCAGGTCACGGAGGGTGGCCAGCTTCTCGCGCCAGAACCGCTCGTAGGGCGACAGCCACTCGGAGACCTCCCGCAGTGGCTCGGCCCGCAGCTCGTACAGGTGCTGGCGGCCGTGGCGCCGCTCGGCCACCAGGCCGGCGTCGCGCAGCACCCTGAGGTGCTCCGAGACGCTCGGCCGGCGCATGTCGAAGTTGTCGGCCAGCGCCTGGACGGGCCGCGGCCCGTCCAGCAGCAGGCGCAGGAGCTCGCGCCGCGTCGGGTTGGCCAGTGCGGCAAAGACGTCGCTCTCAGCCACCGGGCGTGGTGGTCGCCTGCAGCACGATGCCGTTGCCATCGGGGTCGTCGAAGGTGACGAAGCGTCCCCAGGGCTGCTCCTGGATGCCGTCGGGGATGGGGACGCCGCGTGACCGTAGCGCGCTGAAGTCGGCGTCGAGGTCGTCGGTCTCCAGCACCAGTCCCTTCAGCGACCCGGGCGGCATGGTGCCGAACCAGGTCACCAGTGTGATCGAGGTCTGCCCTCCACCGGGACCGACCTGGACCCAGCGCTGGTCCGGACCCATGGAGTTGTCGGCCAGCAGGTCGAAGCCGAGGGTGTCGACGTAGAAGTCCTTCGCACGGTCCTGGTCGGCGACCGGCACGGACAGCAACTGAATCTGCTTGATCGTCATGCCGTCATAATAGGTAGGAGATTTCCTACCAGTCAACCCCGGCAGGCCCGCGCGTCAGGAGGCTGGCTGCACGACGTACCGAACGGTCTGCACGCGGATCTGGCCATCGCGGAACACGAACGTGTCGACTGCGTCCTCGATGCGGTTGCCACCGCCCTCGGCGCTCCACTCCAGCAGCAGGATGTCGTCCGCGTAGACAGTCGTCTTGAGCTCCCAGGTTGCCTGCGGGACATCGCCGAGCAGCTTGACGAAGCCCTGCCGGACGCCCTCCTTGCCGCGCAGCACGCCGGACGGGGTGATGAAGAGCGCGTCGTCGCTGTAGTCGGCCACGATCCCATCGAGGTCCTCCGCGCCCAGAGCCTGCGCGTGGTGGGCGAAGACCTCCTCCGGGCTTCGAGTTGCCATCTGCGCCTCCTTTCGCTGGCCATGGCAGCCAGCCGGTCCGTTGAGCGGGGTCAGCGGGCGCCCGGCCCCTCGGCCAGCGGCTCCAGCGGCGGGGCCTCCGCCTCCACGTAGTCCGGCTCGGCGGTCTCGTCGCGGCCGCGACCGACTCTGGCCATGTCGAGCAGCGGCGTGGCGACCACGGCGACCAGCAGGTTGACCACCAGCCCGACCAGCGCCGGGTACAGCGTGGTGTTCAGCCCGAAGAGGGTGAACGGGGCGGTCGACTTGAAGCCGGCCGACCAGGCCATCCAGGTGCCGACGGCCATGCCGGCCGCCCAGCCGAGCAGCAGCGCGTAGCGGTGGAACCAGCGGGTGTACAGCCCCATGATCACCGGCGGCAGGGTCTGCAGGATCCAGACGCCGCCGAGCAGCTGGAGGTTGATGGCGTACTCGGTCTTGAGGAACAGCACGAACGCCAGCGCGCCGAGCTTGACCACCAGGGAGACGATCCTGGCGACGTCCGCCTCCTCCCTGGGCGAGGCCTCGGGCCGGAACCACTCGCGGTAGATGTTGCGGGTGAACAGGTTGGCCGCAGCGATCGACATGATCGCGGCCGGCACCAGCGCGCCGATCGCGATGGCGGCGAAGCCGAACCCCACGAACCAGTCGGGGAACATCGCGTTGAACAGTTGCGGGATCGCCGCGTTGTTGCTGGCGGGCTTGATCCCCGCGGCGATCGCCGTGAAGCCGAGCAGCGCCAGCAGGCCGAGCAGGAAGCTGTAGGCGGGCAGGATGGCGGCGTTGCGCCTGACCACGTTGCGGTTGCCGGACGACAGCACCGCGGTGATCGAGTGCGGGTAGAGGAACAGCGCCAGCGCCGAGCCGAGCGCCAGCGTCGAGTAGGCGGCGAACTGCTTCGTGGGCAGGATCAGCGCGCCCGGGGTGGGCTTCTTGGGCAGCGCCGCGCCGGCGGCGTCGAATATGTGGCCCCAGCCGCCCAGCTTGGCGGGGATGTAGAAGACGGCGACCAGCACGGTGATGTAGATCATCGTGTCCTTGACGAAGGCGATCAGCGCCGGCGCGCGCAGGCCGCTCTGGTAGGTGTAGGCGGCCAGGATCGCGAACGCGATGAACAGCGGCAGGTCGCGCTCGAAGGCGCTCGACCCGCTGCCGCCGATCCCCATGGCGGCCAGCACGAACTGGATGCCGACCAGTTGCAGGGCGATGTAGGGCATGGTCGCGAGGATGCCCGTGACCGCCACCGCCAACGACAGCCCGCGGCTGCCGAAGCGGCCGCGCACGAAGTCCGACGGAGTGACGTACTGGTGCCGGTGGGCCACCGACCACAGCCGCGGCATCACCAGGAAGACGAAGGGGTACACGATGATGGTGTAGGGCAGGGCGAAGAAGCCCAGCGCGCCCACCCCGAAGACCAGCGCCGGCACGGCGATGAAGGTGTAGGCGGTGTAGAGGTCGCCGCCCAGCAGGAACCAGGTGATCACCGTGCCGAAGCTGCGGCCGCCGAGCCCCCACTCGTTGAGGTGGCCGAGGTCCGCCCGGCGCCAGCGTGCCGCGATGAAGCCCAGCACGGTCACCAGCAGGAAGAAGAAGATGAAGACGCTGAGCGCGACCCCGTTCATCGGTCGCCTCTGTTCCTGGGCGTGGTGGCCCAGTAGACGATCCCGGTGAGCAGCGCCGCGATCACCACCCACAGGAACTGGTACCAGTAGAAGAACGGGAAGCCGGCCAGCCGTGGCGCGTCCTTGGCGTAGAAGGGCGGCCACAACAGGCCGATGAATGGTAGGAGGAGCAGCAGGTACCAGGCGCGGGACGCAGCCTGCCGCTCCCTCGGAGCGCGGTTCGCCATTGGAGGCACCTCCAGCGGGAAGCCAGACCCCAAACAGCATGGCCACCGGCGGTGCGGCTCAAACCCCTCGAGCGCGCGGGGAGGCGCGACGACCCGGGTGCTACCGCTCGGTCAGCTCGTGCGGCAGCTTGGCGTGCTCGGGCGTCAGCTCCGCCATGCTGCGGACCCCCAGCAGCCGCATGGTCCGCTTCAGCTCGGCGGTGAGGATGTCGACCGCGCGCTGCACGCCGCGCTCGCCGCCGGCCATCAGCCCGTAGAGATAGGCGCGGGCGACCATGACGGCCTTGGCGCCGTGGGCCATCGCGGCGATCACGTCGCCGCCGTTCATGATGCCGGTGTCGACGTAGACCTCGGCCCGGTCGCCGACCGCCTCGAGCACCCGCGGCAGCGCCAGCAGCGGCGGCGTGGCGCGGTCGAGCTGCCGTCCGCCGTGGTGCGAGACGATCACCCCGTCGGCGCCGTGGTCGACCACGGCGCGCGCGTCGTCGGCGCTCAGCACGCCCTTGACCAGCAGCGGGCCGTCCCACAGCTCGCGCAGCCAGTCGAAGTGCTCCATCGACAGGCTCGGGTCCAGGATCTCGTCCATCAGCTCGGCCACCGTGCCCTGCCAGCGGCTCATGGACGCGAAGGTCAGCGGCTCGGTGGTCAGCATGTTGATCCACCAGTTCGGGTGGATCGCGCCGGCGGCGAAGGTCTTCAGGGTCAGCGACGGCGGGACGGTCAGCCCGTTGCGCGCGTCGCGCAGGCGCAGCCCGGCCACGACCGAGTCGACCGTCAGCATGACCGCCTCGTAGCCCTGCTCCTTGGCGCGCTGGACCAGCTCTTTGCCGGCGCCGCGATCCTTCCAGACGTAGAGCTGGAACCACTTGCGCGCCGAGGGCGCGGCCGCGGCGAGATCCTCGATCGAGGTGGTCCCCAGGGTGGACAGCGAATGGGGGATGCCGACCCGCTCGGCGACCCGCGCCACCGCCGGCTCGCCCTCGTGCTGCATCATGCGGGTGAACCCGGTCGGCGCGAACATGAAGGGCAGCTCGCTGCGGCGGCCGAGCACGTCGACGCCGAGGTCGACGTGCTCCACGTCGCGCAGCACGTTGGGCCGGAACTCGACGGCCGCATACAGCTCGCGGGCGCGCCGCAAGCTGGACTCGGTCTCCGCGGCGCCGTCGGTGTAGTCGAACACCGGGCGCGGCGTCCGGCGCCGCGCGACCATCCGCAGGTCCTCGATGGTCAGCGCGGTGGTCAGCCGGCGCTCGACCGGGTTGAGCGGCAGCCGCCTGGGCTTGAGCAGCTGGCGCAGTTCCGAGGGGCGGGGCATTCGTCTGGTCGTCGCCACTGAACCCCCTTGTGCGGTGGTGTCGTAAAGGACATTCTGGCTTTCCGCGCACCCCGCGGCAACGCCGTCACCGCTAGGAGAGGCCCTCGGCGTACTCCTCGTCGGTGACCGGGTCACCCCACTCCGGCGAGCCGCCCATGCTCACCGCGACGTGCGCCATCGGACTGTCCGGGCAGCCGCCGTGGAAGTGCCACTCGCCCGGCGCCGCGTAGACGATGTCGCCCGGGGCCAGCAGGTGGCTCTGGCCGTCGCGGGAGCGCACCCGGCCGCGGCCGCTGATCGCGTAGAGCAGCTGGCCCTCGGGATGCCGGTGCCAGTGCGTCCTGGCGCCGGCCGCGAAGTGCACCACCGACATCCCGGTGCCGGAGGGCGTCGAGAAGGACGGTCGCAGCGACACCTGGCCGCTGAACCTGGCGGCGTCGCCCGGCTCGTAGCTCCCGTCGTGGCCGTCGGCGATCTCCATCGGCGTCGAGTCCCTCCTGGTCGCAGGTGGTCCGGTCAGGCGTTGGCACTGGCGCGCTCGGTGAGCGGCAGGCGGACGATGAAGCGGGTGTCGCCCGGCTCCGACTCGACCGTGATGTCGCCACCGTGGCGGCCCGCCACGATCCGGTAGGAGATGTCGAGGCCCAGCCCGGTGCCCTGGCCGACCGGCTTGGTGGTGAAGAACGGCTCGAAGATCCGCTGGCGGATGTTGGCGGGGATCCCCGGCCCGGTGTCGCCGATCTCGACCCGCGCGCAGTCGCCGTCCAGGCTGGTCCGCACGGTCAGCGTGCCGTGGCCGTCCATCGCCTGGACGGCGTTGTCGATCAGGTTGGTCCAGACCTGGTTGAGCTCGCCGGCGTAGATCGGCACCGGCGGCAGCGAGCGGTCGAAGTCCTTGACCACCTCGATGCCCTCCAGCTTGCTGCCGAGCATCACCAGCGTGCTCTTGAGGCCGAGGTGCAGGTCGGCCCGCTCGTGCGGGGCACGGTCCATGTTCGAGTACTGCTTGGCGGCCGCCACCAGGCTGGAGATGCGCGTCACCGAGTCGGTGATCTCGTTGATCAGCAGCTCGGTCTCCAGGGTGTAGGCGAGCCAGCGGATGGCGCCCTCCAGCATCGCCGGCGGCGCGGCGGCGGCGAGCTTGTCGAGGAACTCGGTGGTCGTGCCGGCGCCGACGAAGATCGGCGCCAGCTCCCAGCCGTTCGGCACCTCGTGCTCGTCCAGCCAGTCGGTCAGCTCGTCCTCGCGCTCGGACTCCTCCAGGGCGGTCAGCTTGGGCGCGTCGGCGACCGCCTTGACGGCGTCCTCCTGCACGTCCACCAGCAACCCCAGCAGCCGCGGGTCGAGCTCGTCGTGCGCCAGCATGGCGAGTTTGTGGCGCATCCCGGCGACCCGGTCGCGCAGGGTGGAGGTGGCCCGCACCGCCGCCGCGGCGGGGTTGTTCAGCTCGTGGGTCAGCCCGGCCGACAGCGCGCCCAGCGCCAGCAGCTTCTGCCGCTGCCCGACGATCCGCTGGGTGTTGCGCATGCCGAGGAACAGCCCCTCGAGCAGGTGGATCGCCATCGGGAACCAGGTGCGCATCATCCAGGCGAAGTCCTGGCTGCGCAGCACGAAGAAGCGCGCGTCGCTGAGCACCCGGACGGTGCCGGTGTAGCCCTGGTCGGGGCGGTCCTGCACGTAGGACTGCATCGCGCCGGCGTAGACGCCGACCTGGTCGGTGCGGCTGACCTCGACCTCGTCCTCACCGACCTTGCGGCTCAGCGTGATGGCGCCGCTCAGCAGGAGGACCAGCACCTCGGCCGGGGCGCCCTCCTCCAGCAGGGTGGTGCCGCCGGGCGCCTCGATCACCCAGCCGTGCTCGGAGAGCCAGGCGAGCTGCTCGTCGGAGAGCTTCTCGAAGAGGAAGAGCTTGCGCAGCTCGTCGGCGCTCAGGCGCTCGGCGGTCTCGGTGATGGTCATGGTGCCCCCAGATAGCGGTGAGCCAGGGTGACGGCCATGGCGCCCTCGCCGACCGCCGAGGCGACGCGCTTGACCGAGTCCGCGCGCACGTCGCCGGCGACGAACACGCCGGGCACGCTGGCCTCCAGCACCCACGGGTCCCGGTCGGGCATCCAGCCGCGCGGGCGCTGGCCCTCCACCAGCAGGTCGGGCCCGGTGAGCAGGAAGCCGCGCTGGTCGCGCTCGAGCACGCCGTCGAGCCAGTCGGTGCGCGGCTGCGCGCCGATGAAGATGAACATGTGGCTGGTCGGCACCTGCTCGGTCGCCCCGCTGGGCAGGTGGCGCAGGCTCAGGCCCTCGAGGTGCCCGTCGCCGTGCGCCTCCTCCACGCAGGTGCCCAGCCGCACCGACACGTTGTCGAGCGACTGGAGCTGCTCGATCAGGTAGTGGGACATGCCGCGCTCCAGCGAGTCGCCGCGCACCACCAGGGTCACCGACTTCGCCATCCGCGCGAAGAACACCGCTGCCTGCCCGGCCGAGTTCGCCCCGCCGACGATGTAGATGTCGCGGTCGACGCAGTCCGCCGCCTCAGTGGCGGCCGAGCCGTAGTAGACGCCGCGGCCGGAGAACTCCTCCACGCCCCGCACGTCGAGGTTCCGGTAGGAGACGCCGGTGGCGACGATCACCGTGTGGGCGGCGATCTCGGTGCCATCGCCGAACGAGACGATCCGCGCCGAGCCCCTCGCCTCCAGGCGGGTGACGTCGCGGGCGGTGAGGATCTCGGCGCCGAACTTGACCGCCTGGCGGCGCGCGCGGTCGGTGAGCTGCGAGCCGGAGACGCCGTCGGGGAAGCCCAGGTAGTTCTCGATCCGCGAGGACTGTCCGGCCTGTCCGCCGGTCGCCTGGCGCTCCACCAGCAGGGTGCGCAGGCCCTCCGAGGCGCCGTAGACCGCCGCGCCGAGCCCCGCCGGCCCGCCGCCGACGATCACCAGGTCGTAGAAGTCGGTCGCCGGGGTGGTGGACAGCCCCACCGCGCCGGCCAGCGCGCCGATCTCAGGCGCCACCAGCGTCTCGCCGTCGCGGGTGATCACCACCGGCAGCCGGTCGGCGTCCAGCCCGGCGGCCTGGAGCAGGCGGCCGCCCTCGGGCTCGTCCGAGGCGAACCAGCGGTACGGCACCGCGTTGCGGGCCAGGAAGTCCCGCACCTCGAATGACGGCGCCGACCAGCGGTGCCCGATGACCTTGATCTCGGCCATCTCGACGTCCGGCTGGCCGGTGTAGGCCTCCAGCATCGCGTCGACCACCGGGTAGAGCTTCTCCTCCGGCGGTTCCCACGGCTTGAGCAGGTAGTAGTCGACGTCGACCAGGTTGATCGCGGCGATCGCCGCGTCGGTGTCGGCGTAGGCGGTGAGCAGCGCGCGGCGGGCCCGTGGGAACAGGTCCATGGCGGCCTCGAGGAACTCGATGCCGCTCATCTGGGGCATCCGGTAGTCGGCCAGCAGGACGGCCACCCGGCCGCCGCGCAGCTTGATCTCGCGCAGCGCGTCCAGCGCCTCGGCGCCGGAGCTCGCCCGCACGATCTGGTGGTCCTGGCCGTAGCGGCGGCGGAGGTCGCGGGCGACCGCGCGCGACACCGCCGGGTCGTCGTCGACGGTGAGCAGGATCGGCTTGGCCGCGGCGGGGCGATCCGCCTCGGTCGTGCTGGTGCCGGTGGGCTGATCAGGTGCCTGCATGCCACCTCACGCTAGCGCATCGCCGGGGAAGCCGCGGCAGGGATGGACCTCGTAGACGAACAGTCCCGCCTGGACGCCGGGGTCGCCCTCCATCAGGCGGTGCACCTCGTCCGGCTCGGCGTTGAAGATGCCGATGCCGCAGACCTCGCTGTCGTCGGGGACCGGGCAGACGATCGACAGCATGCCGTCGGCGCGGAGCGAGAAGTTCCGGCGGCCGTGCTCCCAGATGATGGCGTCGGAGCCGTCGCTGCCGTACTTGGGGCCGGCCTTGAGGATCATGAGGCTGTATGTCCTCGACCTGCTGAGCCGCTCCCGCATGAATTCGTCGGTGATCTCGGCCACGCCCGCTCCTTCGTCCCTGTCCGGTCCCGCTTGCCCAGTCTGCACGCGGCCGCCGTGTGCCGCACGCGCTTTCGGGCGGTGACGGGGGCCCGGGCGGGGAAATTTGCTCGACCCGCCGGCGGGGCGATGGGACCATGCCGCCTGACCGGGGCGATCCGCCCTCGGACTTGAATTGTGGAGAGGGAGCACGGCTTGCCCCCAGCGCGGACTTTCTGACCCCACCCACCTGTCGCGTCCAGGCGCCGCACGCGCGCGCCTGGCGCCCGGTGGCGCCTTCGGGCGTCAGAAAGCTCCGCCTCCATGGTCACCCCGCCATGCGCGGTCACCTGGCGGCTGCGCCGCACCAGGCCGCCGCGCATCCTGCACCGCTGTTCCTGCCGCCGCGGCCTGGCCGAGCTCGAGCCGACCGGCCGGTTCCGTGTCAACGCCAACCGCAAGCTGCTGGACGTCTGGCTGCTGCTGCGCTGCCGCGCCTGCGGCCAGGTCCTCAAGGCCACCGTGCTCGAACGCGCGAACGTCCGCTCGATCGCGCCGGCGCTGCTCGATGGCTACCAGCGCAATGATCCGGCGCTGGTCGAGGCCGCCATCGCGGCCCCGTCGTTCCGCCGGCGCAACCACCTGACGCTCGACTTCCATGGCACCTGGGAGCTGCGCGCCGAGCCGCTGCCGCCCGGCGGCGAGCAGCCGGTCACGGTCGAGGTCGAGTTCCTCGACCCGCTGGCGGTCCGGCCGGCGCAGCTGATCGCCGCCGGGCTCGGGATCTCCCGTGGCCGGGTCGAGCGGCTGCTGGCCGCCGGCGCCATCCGCGTCGACGCCGAGACGCCGGCCGGTTTGCGTTTCACCGTCGAGCGGAGGGTCGATTAGCGGCCTTCGGGCACCTCCAGGCGCCGCACGCGCAGACGGTCGCGCTGGCGCCGGTCGCCGTGCCGGTCCGGCGGGACCGGCTGCCCCCTGCCCTCGTCTGTGGCATGGTTGCGACTCCTTCCGTGTGACTGGCGGGACGATCTTGACCGCTCGACGGGACGCGGTCCCGGGAGCTCGAGGAGGCGCGGTGGAGGAGGAGCCGGAGGGACGCGGGCACCGCGGTGCCCGCTGGCTGGTCGACGGCATGAACCTGATCGGCTCGCGGCCCGACCGCTGGTGGAACGACCCGGACCGGGCCGTTCGGCGGCTGATCGACGAGCTGGACCGCTACGCCGCCGCCACCGGCGAGGACGTCGCGGTGGTGTTCGACCGCCGGCCGCGCGACCTGCGGCCCGGGGCGCACGGCGCCATCCAGGTCGGCTTCGCCTCCTCGCACGGCCGCAACGCCGCCGACCACGAGATCGTCCGGATGGTCGCGGCCGACCGGGACGCCGCCACCCTGCGGGTGGTCACCTCCGACCGACGCCTGCGCGAGCGCGTCACCGAGCTCGGCGCCACGGTCACCTCCACCGGCTCCTTCCGCCGCCGCCTCGACGCGATCCTGGGCGAGAGCCCGCCGGGGTAGTGGGAGGGAAGGCCGAGGGTCCCGCGGGGCCCGGGCGGCGTCGGCCGCCGGCCGGGCCTGGGTCTGCGCCGGTCAGGCGGCGCAGGGGCAGGCCCGGCGGTCGCTGGCGCGGCGCCACCGGTCGGCGGTGATGCTGTGGATCACGGCCGGGAAGCGGACGCCCTTCTCCTCGAGCTCGGCGCTGTGGTCGTAGACGAAGCCGAGGCGGCGCATGACGGCCAGGCTGCGCAGGTTCGGCGGGTCGGCGACCGAGATGACCCGCGACAACCCGAGCTTGGTGAAGCCGTACTCGAGCCAGGCGCCCGCCGCCTCGGTGGCATAGCCGTGCCCCCAGTACCGGCGGGCCAGGCGCCAGCCGAGCTCGAGGTCGTCCGGGTACCAGGGCTGCGGGTGCAGCCCGCAGGTGCCGAGGAACGCGCCGTCCTCGCGACGCTCCAGCGCCAGCATGCCGAGCCGCCGCACCGCGTAGCACTCCTGCGCCCACTCGGCCAGCTCGTACGATTCGTCCCGGGTCAGCGGCACGCCCTCGAGGTAGCGCATCACCTCGGGGTCGTCGTTGAGGGCCGCGTAGCGGGCCAGGTCGCCGCTGCGGAACGCCCGCACCACCAGCCTCGGTGTCGTCAGCAGGACCGTGCCGCACCAGTCGACCATGGCAAGCCTCCCTCCAGACGAGACTCCCGTTCCCCACGCGGCATCGAGGCGCCAGCCTCGCGGAGCCACCTCGCCAGGGTCGAAGGGAAATTCGGCGCTCCGGCGTCGGGGTAGGGTGGGGGCGACGCGCCGCCCGACGGGCAGCCGGGGGGTGATGCGCTTTGCGGTCAGTGCGGCGCGCCGGTAACCTACAACCCAATGGTTGTAGATCAGTTGACCGACAAGGCCGTGGACCAGCTGTTCCACGCGCTCGCCGACGCCACTCGTCGCGACATCCTCCGCCGCTGCGCCGTGGGCGAGCCGTCGGTGTCGCGACTGGCGGACGCCTACCCGATGACCTTCGCGGCGGTGCAGAAGCACGTCGCGGTGCTGGAGCGGGCCGGCCTGGTCACCAAGGAGCGTCGCGGACGGGAGCAGCTGGTGCGCACCGACCCCGACGCCGTGCGCCGGGCGCGGCAGGCCCTCGACCAGCTCGAGGCGGCCTGGCGCGGGCGGGTGGACCGGATGTCCCGGCTGCTCGCCCAGGTGCCGGACCCGGAAGCGCCCGAGCCGACGAGAGGACGAGACAGATGAGCGTCATCAGCGTGACCAAGGACTTCGACAGCCTGACCGTCACCCTGGTCGCCGACTTCGACGCCCCGACCGAGCGGGTGTGGCGGCTGTGGGCCGACCCGCGGCAACTGGAGCGCTGGTGGGGGCCACCGAGCTACCCGGCGACCGTGGAACGGCACGACCTGACCCCCGGTGGCGAGGTGACCTACTTCCTGACCGGTCCGGAAGGCCAGCGGCAGCGCGGCTGGTGGCGGGTCACGTCGGTCAACCCGCCGAAGTCGCTGGAGTTCACCGACGGGTTCGCCGACCAGGACGGGGCACCGCTCGCCGAGCTGCCGACCACCAGGGTGCAGATGCAGCTCAGCGAGCACGAGGGCGGCACCCGGATGGAGCTGCGCTCGTTCTTCGACAACCGGGAGCAGATGGAGCAGCTGGTCGGCATGGGCGCGGTCGAGGGCCTCCAGCAGTCGGTCGGCCAGATGGACGCCGTGCTCGCCAACTCCGCCGGACGCACCGAATGAAAGGAGACGAGATGAGGAAGCTGGTAGTGCAGACCTTCGTGACCCTCGACGGCGTCATGCAGGCCCCGGGCGGCCCCGAGGAGGACGACGACAGCGGTTTCACGCAGGGTGGCTGGTCGGTCAACTACTGGGACGACCAGATGGGCCAGGTGATGGGCGAGCAGACCAGCAAGCCGTTCGCCATGGTGCTCGGGCGCAGGACCTACGACATCATGGCCGCGTACTGGCCCACCGCCCCGGAGGAGGCCGGCGGCAAGGTCTTCAACGACGCCACCAAGTACGTCGCCTCGCGGGGTCGTCCGGCATTGCCGTGGCAGAACTCGGCGCTGATCGAGGGCGACGCGGCCGAAGGCCTGGCCGCGCTCAAGCGGGAGGACGGCCCGGAGCTCCAGGTGCACGGCAGCGCGAACCTGATCCAGTCGCTGTTGCGCAACAACCTGGTCGACCAGTACCGCCTGTGGATCTTCCCGGTCGTCATCGGGTCCGGCAAGCGCCTGTTCGCGGAGGGCACCATCCCGTCGGGGCTGAAGCTGGTCGACAGCAAGGTCTCCTCCACCGGCGTGGTGATGGGCACCTGGGAGCCCGCTGGCGAGATCCCAACGGGATCGTTCGGGTAGGACCGGCCCGGCGGTGACCGGGGCACAGCCAGCTGTGCAACGGCGGCCGCGCGGCCGGCCGCGCAACGGCGGCCGCGCGGCGCGGTAGAGTCTGGCCGTGGGGACGACCCGGGGACGGCCGGTGCGGATCGCCAACTGCTCCGGCTTCTACGGCGACCGGCTGGCGGCGCTGGCCGAGATGGTCGCGGGCGGGCCGGTGGACGTGGTGACCGGCGACTACCTGGCCGAGGTCACCATGCTGGTGCTCGCCAAGGTCCGCTCGCGCCGGCCGGGCGGCGGCTACGCCGCCAGCTTCCTGCGCCAGCTCGAGCCGGTGGCCGCCGAGGTCGCCGCCCGCGGGATCAAGGTCGTGGTCAACGCCGGCGGGCTCGACCCGGCCGGCCTGGCCGTCGCGACCCGCGAGCTGCTGGCGCGGCTCGGGGTGGAGCTGTCGGTCGCCCACGTCGAGGGCGACGACCTCACCGACCGGCTCGACGGGCTGCTGGCCGGGGGCCACCGGCTGGCCCACCTGGACACCGGCGCGCCCTTCTCCAGCTGGGGCAGGCGGTCGCTGACGGCCAACGCCTACCTGGGCGGCTTCGGGATCGCGGCGGCGCTGGCCGGCGGCGCCGACGTGGTGGTGACCGGCCGCGTGGCCGACGCCTCGCTGGCCGCCGGCGCGGCCGCCTGGTGGTGGGGCTGGACGCCCGCCGACCACGACGCGCTCGCCGGCGCGGTGGTCGCCGGCCACGTGATCGAGTGCGGCGCGCAGGCCACCGGCGGCAACTTCTCCGGCTTCGCCGCGGTCGCCGGCCTCGAGCACCCGGGCTTCCCGATCGCCGAGGTCGACCGGGACGGCTCCGCGGTGATCACCAAGCACCCGGGCAGCGGCGGCGCGGTCACCCTCGACACGGTCACCGCCCAGCTGCTCTACGAGGTGGACAGCCCCGCCTACCTGAACCCCGACGTGGTCGCCCGGCTCGACACCGTGCGGCTGGAGCCGGCCGGCGCCGACCGGGTGCGCATCGACGGGGTGGAGGGCCTGCCGCCGCCGCCCACTACCAAGCTGGCCGTCACCGCCCTGGGCGGCTGGCGCAACACCGCGACCCTGGTGCTGACCGGGCTCGACCTGGACGCCAAGGCGGCCCTGGCGGAGGCCGCCGTCAGGGCGCGGCTGGAGGGCGTTGCCGGCATCACCGACCTGCGCTTCACCCGCATCGGCGTGGCGGCGGACGACCCCGACGAGCAGATGGCCGGGTCCTGCCTGCTCCAGGTCGCGGCCGACGGCGACGAGGCCGGCGCCGGGCGCGCCTTCAGCGCCGCCGTGGTGGAGCTGGCGCTGGCCAACTACCCGGGCATGTACGGTCTCGGGCCGCCCGGCGCGGGCTCGGCCTCCGGGGCGTACTGGCCCACCCTGGTTCCCCAGGCGATCGTGGAGCACACAGTGATCCACCCCGACGGGCGCCGCGAGGCGATCCCGCCGCCGGCCGCGACCGCGCCCCCGCCAGGGCCAGGCGCCGCGGGCGCCGGCGAAGCCGGTTCGCGGGACTTCGGCCCGACGGTGGACGGGCCGCTCGGCCGCCTGGTGCACGCCCGCTCAGGGGACAAGGGCGGCAACGCGAACCTCGGGCTGTGGGTCGGCGACCCGGCCGCCTGGCCGTGGCTGTGCGCGACCATGACGACCGGGCGGCTCCGCGCGCTGCTGCCCGAGACGGCGGCGCTGGCGATCGACCGCTACGAGCTGCCGAACCTCCGGGCGGTCAACTTCGTGGTGCGCGGCCTGCTCGACGGGGGAGCGACCGAGGCGCGGCGGTTCGACGCGCAGGCCAAGGCGCTGGGGGAGTGGCTCCGGGCGCGCCACCTGCCGCTCCCGGTGTCGCTGCTGGAACAGGCGTAACGGCGTTCAGGGCTTGCGGGCGACGCCGCCGTGGACGGCGACCTTGCGGTCGAGGTCGGAGTCGGAGGGATCCGGCCGCCAGTGGTGCACCTGCACCAGCCCGGGGTCGACGAGCTCGAGCCCGTCGAAGAACCGCGCGATCTGCTCGTGGCTGCGCAGCGTGACCGACATCGGCATGCCGTGGCTGAGCCGCGCGGCGGCGCCGGCGGCGCGCTCGAAGACGTCGCTGGCCGGCTGCGACAGCACCAGGTAGCTGCCGGACGGCAGCGCGTCCACCAGCCGCCGCACGATCTCGTACGGGTGGTGGTCGTCGGGCAGCAGCTGCAGGATCGTCAGCAGCATCAGCGCGATCGGCCGCTCGAAGTCGAGCGTCCGCCTGGACGACCTGCGGCAACGCCTCCATCGCCTGCTCGGCGACGGCGGCGTCGGCGGGGAAGTTGTCCTTTCCGCCCAGCCAGTAGTCGTACACCCGCGCCGGGTGCGCGACGTTGGTGTTCAACTCGACGACCGGTACCTGGTCGGCGTCTGGCTCGTCAGGCAACGTGTCCTCCGTTTCGGCGCCACGAGCTGCGCGGCGGCGGGTCACTCGGCATGGGGGGCATCGGGGCGTGATCACGCTACTCGACCAGGCCGGCCCGGCGCAGGGCGTCGGCCAGCGCGGTGTCCGGCAGCGGCTCGCCGCGGTCGCCGCCGGCGTCGCGGTCCCGCCTCGGCCCCCGCTCCCGCCCGGGCTGGCGGCGGTC
>DASVXQ010000249.1:0-1912 GCA_036392615.1 Actinomycetes bacterium
GCTCGTCGTAGGTGGCGCGGAACCGGCCGGCGGTGTGGTCCTGGCCGGAGCTGATGACGGTGACGTCGTGGCCGCGCTCGACCAGTCCTTCGACCAGCCAGTAGACCATCGACTCGATGCCGCCGTAGCCGCTTGGCGGCAGCTGGAACCACGGCGGCGCCAGCATGCCGATCCGCAGGCGCTCGTGCATGCGTCCCTCCGTTCGCTCAAGCTGTCCTGCAGCGACGAGGGGGGTTGCCAGCGGGCCGCCCGGGCAAGCCGATCCTGCGCCCCAGGGGCGCAGAACTGTCCATGCTGTGGCTTCGGCCGCGGGAAGCCGCGGCATCCTCACCCGGCGTCGCCCGGCGGTGCGTCGAAGTCGACCGTCCGGAGCTCGGCCCGGGATGCGATGCCGAGCTTGGTGTAGATCTTGTGGAGGTGGTAGCTCACGGTATGCGGGCTCAGGAACAGCTGCACGGCGATCTCGCGGTTGGTGCGCCCCTCGCGCGCGAGCCGCGCGATCTGCGACTCCTGGGGAGTGAGGTCCAGCAGCGTGCTCGAGTCCCGCCGCCGCGCCGTCTCGCCGCTGGCGCGAAGCTCCACGACGCTCCGCTCGACCCACGGGGCGGCGCCCAGCGACTCGAACAGGTCCAGTGCGGCATGCAGATGTGTACGGGCGTCGGCCCGGCGGCGCGCCCGCCGCAGCCACTCGCCGTAGAGCAGCTCGGTGCGGGCCAGCTCGAACGGCAGCTCGCCGATCCCGTCGGTGGCCAGCGCGGCCTGGAAGTGCCGCTCGGCCTCGTCGCCGGTGCTGACCAGCGCGCGGCACCGGCGGGCCACCAGCAGCGTCCAGGTCCGGCCGTCCTGCCGCGCCCACAGCTCGAACCTCGACACGACCGCGCGCATCCCCTCCAGATCGTCCGCTCGGGCGGCCGCCTCCACCAGAGTGCCGGTGGCGAGCAGCGCGATCGCCGAGTGGGCGGTGGGATGCTGCCGGACGGAGAGGGCTCGCAGCCGGCGCAGCGCGGCCGCCGGGTGGCCTTCGTTGAGCTCCAGGGTGGCCAGGGTCCAGGAGGCGAACGCCGCCACCGCCGCCAGGCGGTGCGGAGCGGCGGCGGTGAGCGCCTCGTTGACCAGCCGCCGGCAGTCGTCGTCGCGTCCCTGCTCCGCGGCGATCACCGCCAGGATGGCCAGGAAATGGGCTGCCATCGCGCCCTGCCCGGTCTCCCGGGCGATCTGGAGCCCCTCGGTGGCGGTCTGGACCGCGGCGGACCACTTGCCGAGCGAGGCCTGCGCCGGGGCGAGGTTCGCCAGCGCGATCATCAGGCTGCTGACCGTGCCGGCGGCCCGGCGCGCCGCGACCGACCTCGCCAGCCACTCGTCGGCGGGGACGTCGTCGCGCGGCGGGCCGGCGACCACCAGCGTCGGCCACATCCAGGTGAAGGCCGGATGCGGCCAGGCACCGGGGGCATCCTGCCGCGCCGGCGCGTCGGCGGGCGACGCGCCAGCCTCCCGGCGGGGCTGCCATGGCACGAGCCCGGCGGCAATCAGGCTGTCGGCCAGCACGCTGAGCTGTTGGTGCTCGTCTCCCCCCAGCTGCGCGACCGCCGGCAGGATCTGGTCCACGATGCGGTCGAGCTGGTCAGCCGCCAGCGCCGCCCAGGCGGCCAGGACCAGCGTCTTGCCAGCCTGTTGCCTGTTCCGGTCGATCACCTGGCGAGCCCCTTCGAGGAGCAGCGTGCAGGCGATCGCCGGGGCGCCGGCCGACAGCTCGACGGCGCCCCGGACGTGGGCGATCCTGGCGCAGACCGTCCGATCCGTGGCGAGCGGCTCGGCGTCGTCCAGCAGCTCCTGCGCCCGCTGGCCGTGCCCGACCTCCCAGAGATACTCGGCGGCGGCGACCAGCCGGCGCGCCCGGGCGCTCGGCTCGGGG
>DASVXQ010000250.1:0-10955 GCA_036392615.1 Actinomycetes bacterium
GCTCGTCGTAGGTGGCGCGGAACCGGCCGGCGGTGTGGTCCTGGCCGGAGCTGATGACGGTGACGTCGTGGCCGCGCTCGACCAGTCCTTCGACCAGCCAGTAGACCATCGACTCGATGCCGCCGTAGCCGCTTGGCGGCAACTGGAACCACGGCGGCGCCAGCATGCCGATCCGCAGCCGTTCTCCGGTCCTGTCACTCCCGCTCATCCCCGGGACTCCCTTCGTGCATCGCGACGACGTGTGATTCCGTCGGTCCCGGCCAGCGGCGTGGCCCTGACCCAACCCATGAACCGGGCATCGTGCGGATTCACCCGGCATCGGTTGTTACCACCAAGGACCGGGCTCAATCGCCGGTTCCACGCGTTTGCCCGGCGCGCGGGGGCGTTTGGGCCAGGGGCGCGGTGGTAGGCCGGGGCCAACCGCACGGGGGAGGGCGCGATGCGCGTGGTCGTGGTCGGAGCGACGGGGAACGTGGGCACCAGCGTGGTCGAGGCGCTGGCGGACGAGCCGGCGGTGGAGTCGGTGCTGGGCCTGGCCCGGCGGCCGCCCGACTGGCGGCCCGCCAAGACGAGCTGGGCGGCGGCGGACACGACCGGCGACGACCTGGCGCCCCACTTCGCCGGCGCCGACGCCGTGGTGCACCTCGGGTGGACCTTCCAGCCGACCCACGAGCCGGCCACCACCTGGCGCCTGAACGTCGGCGGCAGCCGCAGGGTCTTCGAGGCGGTCGCCGAGGCCCGGGTCCCAGCGCTGGTCTACGCCTCCTCGGTGGGCGCCTACTCGCCCGGCCCCAAGGACCGGATGGTCGACGAGCGCTGGCCGACCGACGGCTGGCCGATGGCCGGCTACACCCGCGAGAAGGCCTACGTCGAGCGGCTGCTCGACGCCTTCGAGGCGCGCCACCCCGACATCCGGGTGGTCAGGCTGCGCCCGGGCTTCATCTTCAAGCGGGAGTCGGCCGCCGAGCAGCGCCGCCTGTTCGCCGGCCCGCTGCTGCCGGGCCGGGCCGTCCGGCCCGAGCTCGTCCCGCTGGTGCCGGACGTTCCCGGCCTGCGCTTCCAGGTGCTGCACTCGGCCGACGCCGGCGAGGCCTACCGCCTTGCGGTGGTCCAGCCGGTGCGCGGCCCGTTCAATCTGGCCGCCGATCCGGTGATCGACCCGCCGCGCCTGGCGGAGCTGCTCGACGCGCGCACCGTGCGGGTCCCGACCGCGCTGGTCCGCGGCGCGGTCGCCGCCGCCTGGCGGCTGCACCTGGTGCCGGCCGCGGCCGAGCTGTTCGACGCCGTGGTGCGGCTGCCGCTGATGGACACCACCAGGGCGCGCACCGAGCTGGGCTGGTCGCCGCGCCACAGCGCGATGGACGCCATGCGCGCCCTGCTGGAGGGCGTGCGGCGCAACAGCGGCATGGACACCCCCGCGCTGGCGCCCGGCACCAGCGGCAAGGGCCGCATCCGGGAATTCGCCAGCGGCGTCGGCCAGCGGGCCTGACCGGAGCCCGAAGGCCGCCGGCCGGCCCGCTTCCCGGTCAGCTCGCGGGCCGGAGCTCGACCTTGATCCAGCCCTCCTCGTGGCGGTCGAACGCCTGGTAGGCCTCGATCGCGGCGGTGCCCTCCTTGACCTGGGTGAGCACGTTGGACGGGTCCACCGCGCCGGAGCGCGTCATGGTCACCAGCTCGGGCAGGTAGCGACGGTGGTTGCAGTTGCCCATCTTCACGGTCAGGTTCTTGTTCATCGCCTTGCCGATGGGGAAGGTCTGGTCCTCCGGCGGGTACACCCCGATGATGCCGATGGTCCCGGCCTTGGCGACCGACTCGACCTCCCAGGCGAGCGCCTGCTCTGGCGCCTGCCCGGGTCGTCCCTGCGGCGGCTCGGCGTCCACGCCGACCGCGTCGATCACGCGGTCCGGACCGGTGCCGTCGGTCAGCTCGGCGATCGCCTGCAACGGGTCCTCGCTGCTGAAGTCGATCACCTCGGCGCCGAGCCGCTTGGCGGCCTCGAGCCTCGAGGGCACCCGGTCGACCGCCAGGATGCGGCCGGCGCCCTGGAGCATGGCGCTGAGGATGGCGAACTGGCCGACCGGGCCGCAGCCGAACACGGCCACCAGGTCGCCCTTGCCGACCTCGGCCAGGCGCGCGCCGAACCAGCCGGTGGGGAAGATGTCCGAGAGCATGATCGCCTGGTCGTCGGTCACCTGGTCCGGCAGCTTCACCGGCCCGACGTTGGCGAACGGCACCCGCACGAGCTCGGCCTGCATCCCGTCGAACGGGCCGGTCATCTGCGGCCCGCCGTAGAAGGCGGTGCCGGCCTGCGGCCCGTTGGGGTTGGCCCGGTCGCACTGCGAGTAGTAGCCGGCGCGGCAGTACGAGCAGGTGCCGCAGCCGATCGTCGAGGGAATCACCACGCGGTCGCCGGGCCGCAGGTTGCGGACCCCCGAGCCGACCTCCTCGACCACGCCCACGCCCTCGTGCCCGAGGACCGTCCCCGGCTCCATCGCGGGCATGGTGCCGCGCACGAAGTGCAGGTCGGTGCCGCAGATGGCACTGGCGGTCAGGCGCACGATCGCGTCGGTCGGCTCGCGGATCTGCGGCTCGGAGACGTCGTCGAGGCGGATGTCGCCGACGTCGTGGAACACCACGGCCTTCATGGAGGCTCCCTTCCGTTCGGAATGGTGACGTTCGTCGTCGGCTAGCCGCCGGGCAGCGCCGAAAACCATGCGCCGGCCGATTGAGGGTTGTGATCCCGATCAAGGGGTAGTCCTCGGTTCCTTACGCTCTGCCCCGGCTCGGGGATCGCCGGTGCGGGTCCGAGCCTGGGCATGGGCAGCGCGTGACGTGCCGTCCCCGGCGGATGCTCGATCGGGACGATGGCCTAGGCACCGCCGCGATGAGCTGGATGAGCTGTGCGAAGGCCGTGATCCCGCCTTTGCGCGAGCCGCCGGGGACGGCACCCATCTCCCCGTTCGCGCCGTGCTCCCGGCGCCGCCGATCCGGTGGTGTTCGCCGGCGGATCATGGGCACAACATGGCAATGGAGCAGGCGGGCATCGGTCGGTCATCGGCTCGCGTGCGAAGCGAGCCGGACATGACGACGCCCGCGGACCTCGACGGCCTGCTGACGCAACTGCTGGCGACCGCCAGGACCGTGGCGGCCGCCGACGGCGCCGCGCTGCTGACCCGGCGACCGGACGGCCAGCCGGGCCCGTCGGGCGCCAGCGGCGCCGCCGCCGCGGCGTTCCAGCGCGCCCAGGCGGAGCTCGGCGACGGGCCGGGTGTGGTCGCCGCCGAACGGGGGATCCTGGTGCCGGTCGCCGATCTCGCCGCCGACCCCCGCTGGGACCGCCTGGTCACGGCCGCCGGGCCCGCCGGCGCCCGGGCGGTGGCCAGCGTTCCCGTCCGGCTGGGCGGCAGGGTCGCCGGCAGCCTGAGCGCGCTGGCGGCCTGCCCGCGCGAGTGGGCGCCCACCGAGGTGGCCGCGCTCGAGTCGCTGGCCGAGCTGGCCGGGCGCCTTGTCCAGACCGCCGAACGGCTGGAGGAGACCCGGGCCGAGGTCGCTCAGCTGCGCAGGGCGCTGGACAGCCGGGTGCTGATCGAGCAGGCCAAGGGGGTGCTGCTGGCACGCGACGGCCTCGAGCCGGGCGCGGCCTTCGAGCGGCTCCGCCGCCAGGCGCGGAACAGCGGTCGCCGGATCGGCGAGGTCGCCGCCGAGGTGCTGGCGTCGGCGCGGAGCGAACGGTCGCGCGACCGCGCGCACGCCGCCGGCATGGCCGCGCTGCGCCGCCTGCTCGGGCTCGAACAGGCCGCTGCCGGGTTCGCGGCCGCCCGGACACCGGCCGAGGTCGCCCGGGCGGTGGTGGACCACGGCATCGAGTCGCTCGGCGCGCAGGCGGGCGTGGTCGCGCTGGTCGCCGCCGACGGCCGGTCGCTGGAGCTGGTCGCCTCGTCCGGGTACTCGCCAGAGGCGGAGACGCCCTGGCGGCGTGTCCCGCTGGAGGGCGACGCGCCGCTGGTCGAGGCGGCCCGGGAGGGCACCGACTCCTGGCTGCCGACGGCGACGGCGTTCCGCGCCCGCTTCCCGGACGTCGCCCTGATGGACGCCTACCAGGCACGGGTGGCGGTCGCCCTGGTGATCGACGGCCGACCGGTCGGCGCGCTCGGGTTCAGCTTCGCCCGTCCCCACACCTTCACCAGCGTCGACCGGCGCCACATCCACGCGCTCGCCAGCCGCTGCGCCCAGGCGCTGGAGCGGATCCAACTCGCCGACCAGGTGCGGTCGGCGCGGACCAAGCTCGCCGGCGCCCAGGCTCGGGCCGTCACCGCACAGCGGCAGGCGATCACCGCGCAGGCCAACGCGATGCGCGCGCGGGAGCAGGTCAACTTCCTCGCCGAGGTCAGCGCCATGCTGGCCGGCAGCGCCAAGGTCGAGGCCGTGCTGGAGCAGATGGCCTGGCTGGCCGTGCCACGGCTGGGCGACTGGTGCCTGGTCCGGCTCGAAGCGCCGGACGGGACGGTCCGACACCAGACCGTGGCCTACGGCGACCGGGCGGATACGACCGCGCCGCACCAGGCGGCCCGCGCCCCACTGCTGGAGCAGCCGGGGGCACGGCGCCCGCTGCTGGTCGAGCGGGTCGACCAGACGCGCCCGGAGGACCTGCCGCACGGCGACGAGCTGCTCGGGCAGCTGAAGGCGCTCGACGTCGGCTCGCTGCTGCGGGTGCCGCTGGCCAGCATGACCAGGGTCCTCGGAACGATCGTGTTCGCCGCGCACCGGCCGGGCCGTTACACCACGGCCGACCTGGCGTTGGCCGAGAACCTCGCCCGGCGGGCGGCCCTGGCGGTCGAGCGCGCCGAGCGCACCCGCCGCCTCACCGCCGGCGTGGCCGCGCCGCGGGTCAGCCGGCCGCAGCGCACCGGTTAGCGCCAGCCGGCCCCGGGTAGGCGACCGCAACCGTCGCCACCAGGCGATCATCCCTTTCCCGAACCCTCGAGCGGAGCGGCAACCATGGCAAAGGTCGATCAGACGGACGACTCGCCCGCCCAGCGGGTCGAGCCGGACCCGCCGGCGGACGACCGCGTGTTCGTCTCCCGCCGCGAGCGGGTGCCGCTGCGGACCATCGTGGCGACCGTCGGGGTGGTGCTGGCGACCGCCGCGATCCTGCTGCTCGCCTGGGAGGTCCGCCGGGTGCTGATCTGGATCGTGGTGGCCGCCCTGCTGGCGGTGATCCTCGGCCCGCTGGTCGACGTGGTCGAGCGCCGGCTGCACCTGCGCCGCGCGCTGGCCACCCTGCTGGTCTTCGTGCTGGTGCTGCTGGCCTTCGCGGGCCTGCTGACCGCCTTCATCCGGCCGCTGGTCAGGGAGGGCGGCCAGCTCGCCGACCGGGCGCCCGCCTACGTCGCGCAGGCACGCAGCGGCCGCGGCCCGGTCGGGGCGCTGGTCAAGCGCTACAACATCGAGCAGTACGTGGAGCGCAACCAGGCCCGGATCCGCGAGCTCGGCACTCGCATCACCACCCCGGCCCTTGGCGTGCTGCGCTCGATCGCCAGCACCGCGGTGGCGCTGGTCACGATCGTCGTGCTGGTCTTCCTGATGGTGATGCAAGGACCCAAGCTGCTGTCGGCGTTGACCGAGGCGTTGCCCGAGAAACGGCGTGAGCGCGTCCGCCGGGTGGCCGCCGACTCCTCCCGCGCGGTGGTCGGCTACATGACCGGCAACCTGCTCATCAGCGTGATCGCCGGGGTCGCCACCTACCTGGTGCTGTGGATCCTGGGCGTGCCGTACCGGGGCGTGGTGGCCCTGTTCGTCGGCTTCGCCGACCTGATCCCGCTGGTTGGCGCGACCCTCGGGGCGGTGGCGGCGATCATCGTCGCCGCGCTGCACTCGCTGGTCGCCGCCATCGTGGTGCTGGCCTTCTTCATCCTCTACCAGCAGTTCGAGAACCACGTGCTCCAGCCGGTGATCATGTCGCGGACGGTGGAGCTCTCGGCGCTCACCGTGCTGGTCAGCGTCCTCATCGGGGTCGAGCTGCTCGGCTTCCTCGGCGCGTTGCTGGCCATCCCGGTGGCGGGCGTCATCCACGTGGTCGCCCGCGACCTCTACGACGGCTACCGCGGCCGGCTCAAGCCCGAGCCGACCGTCGGCGCGGACGAGATCCCGGCGTCGAGCCCGCGCGCGCCCACCGAAGGCGGCGGCAGCTGAGGGTATCCTCCGGGGCATGCGCGATGCCCGGCGGGTGACGGCGCGGGCCGGGGGCGGTGCCGAGGAGAGCCGCGCCACGGTCCTGGTCGCCCTGGCGATCAACCTGCTGATCGCGCTCGCCAAGGCGGGCGCCGCGGTGATCACCGGCTCCAGCGCGCTGGCGGCCGAGGCCGCCCACTCGGTGGCCGACTCCGGCAACGAGGCGCTGCTGCTGGTCGCCCTGCGACGCAGCAGCCGGCCCGCCGACGACACCCACCCGTTCGGCTACGGCGCCGAGCGCTTCTACTGGTCGCTGCTGGCGGCCATCGGCATCTTCGTGGCCGGCGGCGTGGTCGGCATCTACGAGGGCATCCGCCACCTCCAGGAGCCGGAGCCGCTGGTGCGGCCGCTGATCGGCTACGGCGTGCTGGCGGTGTCGCTGGTGCTGGAGGCAACCTCCTGGTCGACCGCCTTCCGTCAGCTGCGAGGCGAGTCCCGCGGGCGCGGCCTGCCGCTCGGGGTCTACCTGCGCCGCAGCACCGACCCCACCGCCCCCACGGTGCTCTACGAGGACACCGCCGCGGTGATCGGCATCGTCCTGGCGGTCGCCGGGGTCGCGCTGCACCAGCTCACCGGCTCCGGGGTGCCGGACGCGCTGGCCAGCATCGCGATCGGCGTGCTGCTGGTGTTCGTGGCGGTGCGGCTGGCCAGTCGCGAGCGCGAGCTGCTGACCAACCAGTCCGCCCCGCCCGGGGTGGTCGCCGCGATCCGGGAGCGGCTCGCCCACGCCGACGGGGTCCGCTCGGTGCCGCGCCTGGAGGTGCTGGTGATCGGCCCGCGGACGCTGCTGGTCACCGGCGAGGTGGTGGTCGACGGCAGCGACGTCAGCGTGCTGCTCGCCCGGCTGCGGGACCAGCTCCGCTCCGAGCCGGGCATCGCCGAGGTCTACTTGTCGCCTGTGCCCGTCCCCGACCCGCGGTCCCTGGACCGGGGCGACGGGTAGGCCATGCCGAGCGAGCCACCGACGAAGGAGACGAACATGGCCGAGCAGCCGACCTGTGGCCAGGGTCTGGCGGAGAACTCGACGCTGATCGCCAAGCTCGGCGCGCTGACCGACGCGATGGCCGACAACCTCGAGGTCCACCTGCGGGCGCTGGACCCGGGCGACGAGAGCGCCAAGCGGGAGCACGCGATCTACCGCAGGCTGGCGGAGGAGCAGCGGCGCGCGGCCGCCGGGCTGGCCACGATCGCGCGCGAGATGGCCGCCGCCCACGACCTGCCGATGGGCCGCCACGACATGCGGGCGATGACCTCCCCCGCCGTCGGCCAGGCGTTCCAGGGCTTCGTGACCGCCGAGCGCGACCTCTTGGCGCTGCTCCAGCGCAGGCTGGAAGGGGACCTCCGCATGCTCGCCCAGATGGGCGCGCCCGGCTTCGACGGGCGCGGACCGTAGCCGGAGACGCCTTCCAGCCCGGATAGACGAGCCGCCGCCCGGAAGGCGGCGGCATCTCACCGGCAGGACCTGCCAGGCGATGTGCTACCCGAGGCGCTTACGGAGCATCTCCTTGCCCTGCTCCGCGCCCTTGCGGCTCTCGGCCTGCGCGCGGCGGAAGAAGTCGGCCAACTCGTTGTCGCCGTCGCGCTCGGCGTCCTTGATGTACGTGTCGAGCCGCAGGGCGTTGCTGAGGCACGCCTCGGTGAACCAGATGATGTTGTAGTCCTTGTCCTTGGTCCCGGTGACCTGCCCGGCCTCGGTGCCGCTTGCCATATTCCCTCCCTGCCGATTCGGGTGGCATTTGCGTCACCTGGGGGGACTACCCGCTCGGTGCGGCGGCTAACGGGCCGAATCCGCGGCGCCGGAGTCTTCCCGCTCTGCCGCCCCGACCGCCTCGGAGCGGCGCAGCAGGCCGATGAGGCGGCCGTCCGAGCTGGTGATCGGCGAGCTCTCGAGCTGGTGCCCGGTCATGTACTCGGCCATCTCCGCGATCGGCACGTTGGGGCGGAAGGTGCTTGGCCCGGGGCGCATCGCCTGCTCGGCGCGGAGCTCGGGGTCGGCGTCGAGCTCCTTGCTCCGCAGCAGGCCCAGCACCACCCGGTCGGCGGTCACCACCACGCAGGCGTCCCGGCCCGCGGCGCGCACGCGCCGGGCGACGTCGCCCATGCGGTCGTCGAGGTCGCAGGTGGGGACGTCACGGTCGGCCAGGTCCACCGCCCGCGGCTTCACCGCGTTGGCGCCCTCGGTTGGCAGCCCGGCCGCCAGCCAGTCCAGCTTGCCCTCGACGTAGTCGTAGACCTTGTCGAAGCCGAGGGTCTCGAGCCGGCGGGCGGCCCGCGGGCTCAGGTCGCAGGCGGAGTCCCAGCAGTACACGATCACCGGCCGGTCGCGGTCGAGGACCTCGGTGGCCTCGCGCTCCAGCCGGCGCAGCGGCAGGCTGATGGCGCCGGGGAGGTGGTCCCCGGCGTAGTCGGCCGCCGGCAGCACCTCGACGAGCTGGCCTCCCTGCCCGGTGAGGCGGCGGACGCCCTCCCGATCGATCCGCTCTGGCATGGTCACCCCTGGTTCGGCGCTACGGCTTGCCGAGCTCCCGCCAGTTCGAGGCGGTCATCTCGACGTCGTAATGGTCCGCCGCCTTCCTGATGTTGGCGAACGCCTGCTCGCGCTCGGCGTCGCTGACGTCCTCCACCTGGTTGAACCGGGCGATGGCGTTGCGGACGTGCTTGGCGTCGGTCAGCGGCTCCTTGCGCTTCTCCGGGAACGCGTAGGCACTGTCGGGCAGCTCGTTCCGCTCGCCCGAGTCAAGCTGTCCGTGCTGCTTGTACGGCTTCCAGGTGGTCCTCATCGGGTCCTCCCTCGGAGGGAAGCGGGGGGTGCAAACCGTCTGCGTTCCCTCCGAAGGCGTCCCTGAAGCGCCCGGCGGCGTCAGGCGGCGACGTCCTGGAGCCTGGGGATGGCCGCCCCGAGGGTGGCGAGCCCCTCCGCGCTCCACGCGGCGGGGGTGACCAGGACCACGTGCTCGATGCCGAGCTCGGCGGCCGCGGCGCAGCGGGCGACGAAGTCGTCGGCGGGCTCCCCCGGCTGCAGGCGCGTGCTCAGGGTCTTCTCGACCTGGTCGAACGGGCGGCCGACGTCCTCGCAGTGCCGCGCCAGCACCTCGAGCTTGTGCCGCACGGTGCGGCCGCCGTCGGGGATGTCGAACAGGTTGCAGGCGTCGGCGTACCTGGCGACCAGCCGCAGGGTCTTCTGCTCGCCGGTGCCGCCGATCAGGATCGGCGGGTGCGGGCGGCGGGCTGGCGGCGGGCTGGCCACCGGGCGCTCCAGCCGGTAGTGCCGGCCGGCGAAGGGCGACTCGTCGCCGGCCCACATCCGCAACGCGATGCGCAGGGTCTCCTCCAGGCGCTCGAAGCGCTCGGCGGTGGGCGGCAGCGGCAGGCCCATGGCCTCCGCCTCGTCGCCGTGGTAGCCGGCGCCGATGCCGAGCCAGGCGCGCCCGCCGGACAGTACGTCGAGCGTGGTGACCGCCTTGACCAGCAGGCTCGGCGGCCGGAAGGTCACGCCGGTGACCATGGTGCCGAGCCGGACCCGCTCGCTGGACGCGGCCAGGAAGCCGAGGGTGGTGTAGGCCTCCAGCATCTCGGTGTCGCCGGGCGGCGCGGTCGGGTCCGCCTGGAGCAGGTGGTCGACCACCCAGACGGTGTCCACGCCGATCTCGTCGGCCTCGCGGACCAGCCACGGCAGCTTCGAACCGAGCGCCTTGGGCCCGTCGGGCCACGAGAAGTTCGTCACGCTGATGCTCACGCGCATGCCGTCCACCTCCATGTCGAGACCAGCTTCACTCCAAATATAGAGCAACACTAGATTTAGTTCAACGCTAGAGAGCAGGATGGCGGGCGCCTCCGGGGGCGTCCAGGACCCGGGGCCCGGTCCGCGGGCGGCCTCGGCCCTGGCGAGCCCCGGCCCGGCTCCCGACCCGGTCTACCGCCTGGCCAGCCGGCGGCGCGAGACGCTGACCACCGCGATCGCCATGGTGGCGGCCAGCAGGCCGCCGGCCAGCAGGTAGGCGACGGTCGAGGCGCTGTCCAGCAGGAACGGCGGCAGGCCCCCGGCGGTGCGCAGCAGCACCACCGCGAACAGGCCCGCGTAGCCGGCGACCGCCAGGCCGACCAGCCAGGTCCGCGTGCGCTGCCGCAACCGGAGAAGCCGAGCAGCCAGGCCAGTACGAGGAACACCTGGATGGCGTGCATCGGGATGGCGTGCGCGTCCTTCATCGCCCCGGCGTCGCCGTAGGTGCTCATCGACTGGGTGGCAGGGTCGGCGCCGGCGTTCACCAGCGAGATGCCGTGGACGATCATCCAGACGCCCACGCCCATGGCGACCAGCAGGGCCAGCAGGCCGGAGCGGACCGCCAGCGCCAGCGGCGGCGGCGCGGTGGTGCGGGCGAAGGCCGCGACCGCCATCGCGACCACCACCAGGAGCGTCACCGCGATGGCCACCCCGCCCATGATGAACAGGCCCTGGTCGAGCGCGGTGGCGTTGTTGAAGTGCGAGGGCACCCCGCGGGCGTGCTGCAGCGAGACCCAGGCGACCTCCAGCGCGGTCGAGGCGCACAGCAGCACCGAAGCGATCCAGCCGGTCCTCCGCCGTATCGGCAGGTAGGCGGCGACCCAGGCCAGGGTGATGTCGGTCAGGCCGAAGGAGAAGCCGAAGGTGACCGGCTTGCGCCACGACAGCGGCCCCTCGGCCGTGCCGCCCACGACCGCCCAAATGGCGGCGTGCACCACGCCGG
>DASVXQ010000251.1:0-8337 GCA_036392615.1 Actinomycetes bacterium
CGGCTTGATCGGCGCGGCGATCAGGGTGGGGTCGCTGCGCCAGTCGACGTCCGGCATGTCCACGTACAGCTCGATCTCGTTGCCGTCGGGGTCGGCGATGTAGAGGCTGTGGGTGACCGTGTGGTCGCTGGCGCCCATCACGGTGGCGCCGGCCGCCCGCAGGGTCGCCAGCGCCTCGCGCAGCTCGTCGTCGCTCTCCCCCACCTTGAGGCCGAAGTGGTAGAGGCCCACCCGCCTGCCCTGCGGCTGTGCGGCCGCGTCCTCGCCGACTTCGATCAGCAGCAGCTCGTGGTGGGTGCGGCCCGAGGGCGAGGAGAACATCGCCATGGGGAGCTGCGCGGGCTGTCCCGGCTCGGGCAGGATCTGTCGCCAGCCCAGCACGTCCCGGTAGAACTTGGACGACCGCTCGATGTCGCGGACGTACAGAACGATGTGGCCGAGCTCCTTGACCTCCACTCGTGCCTCCTTGCCTGTCGTGGTCCTGCGGCTACGGCAGTAGGCGACGCTTGTAGGCTTCGCCCACCGCGCCCGCCCGGTCGCGTACGCCGAGCTTGTCGTAGATATGTAGCAGATGGGTCTTGATGGTGGCCTCGCTGACGAACAGCTGGCCGGCCGCCTCGCGGTTGGTCGCGCCGTCGGCGATCAGCTTGAGCACGTCCAGCTCGCGGCGGCTGAGCGCCTCCTGGGTCGGCTTGCGGACCTGGCCCATCAGCCGTCCGACCACCGCCGGGGAGAGCACCGACTCGCCCCTGGAGGCCGCCCGCACCGCGCGGACCAGCTCGTCGCGGGGCGCGTCCTTGAGCAGGTAGCCGGTGGCGCCCGCCTCGATCGCCGGCAGCACGTCCCGGTCGGTGTCGAAGGTGGTGAGCACCAGCACGCGCGTGGCCGGCGCGGCCTCGCGCAGCCGCGCGATCGCCTCGACCCCGCCCATCCGCGGCATGCGCAGGTCCATCAGCACCACGTCGGTGGGGTTGCGCTCCGCCATCGCCACCGCCTCGGCCCCGTCGCCGGCCTCGCCGACCACCTCGAAGTCCGGGTCGCCGGTGAACACGCCGCGCAGGCCGTCGCGGACCACCGGGTGGTCGTCGACGATCAGCAGCCGTATCGGCCGGTCCAGCGTGCTCATCCCCCGCCCTCCGCCGCGATCGCCGGGACGCTGGCGTTGATCGCGGTGCCCTCGCCGGGCGCGCTCTCGATCTCCAGATTGCCAGCCACCCGCCGCAGCCGCTGGCGCATCCCGTCGAGCCCGAAGCCGCCGGAGTCCCCGTGGCGGAGCGACCCGGCGGCGAAGCCGGCGCCGTCGTCGCGCACGTCCAGCAGCACGGTGTCGGACATGTAGGAGAGCGTCAGGCCGACCTTGCTGGCGCCGGCGTGCTTGCCGACGTTGGCCAGCGCCTCCTGGGCGACGCGGAACAGGGTGGCCTCCAGCTCCGCCAGCAGCGCCCGTGGCTCGCCGGTGGTCTCGAAGCTCAGCGAGATCCCGGAGGCCTCCGACCAGCGCTGCGCCATCGCCCCGATCGCCTCCGGCAGCCGTGAGTCCTCCAGCGGCTCGGGCCGCAGCGCCTGCACCGAGCGGCGCGCCTCGGTGAGGCTGTCGCGCGCCAGCGCCTGCGCCCGCTCCATGTGCCCGCGCAGCAGCTCGGGCTGGTCGCGGACGCGCTCCGCGGCCTCGAGCTGGGTGATGATCCCGGTGAGGCCCTGCGCCAGGGTGTCGTGGATCTCGCTGGCCATGCGCTGCCGCTCGTCGAGCACGCCGGCCTCGCGGGCCTGGGTGAGCAGCTGGACATGCAGGCCGGCGTTCTCCTCCAGGGCGCGCTCCAGCTCCTCCACCAGCTGCTGCCGCTGCCGGTGCTCGCCGGTCATCTTCGCGCCCATGTAGCTGAAGAAGCCGGTGATGCCCGTCTGCAGCAAGATGATGAACAGGTAGCCCGACCAGGCCGCCACGGTGGGCTTCGGGAAGCCGCCGGAGGCGGTGTAGATCACCACCGAGGACGCGCCGATCGCCAGGAAGCCCAGCGGCGCGGGCAGCACCAGGAACGGCTGGATGAAGCCGACGATGGTGAAGGCGAGGAAGAAGAACGAGCGCGCCTGGAGCACCCAGGCGAAGGTCAGCAGCCCGGTGAAGTACAGCAGCATGGCGGCGGTGCTGCCGCGCCAGCGCTCCGACCGCAGCGTGAAGACGAAGGCCACCCACAACCCCGCCAGCGCCGCCAGCCCGACGGTGACCAGCCGGTATGCCCAGCTCTGCTCCATGTGCAGCAGGCTCAGCAGCGTGGCGCCCACGAGCAGCACGTAGGGCGCCGCCTCGAAGGCGCGCTCCAGGCGGCGCTCCCACCCGGTGGCCCGGCTCGGGGGGCGCGTGGCCGGGCGCCGCCCGGCCACGCGCGCCACCCCGCGCTTCCAACGACCCGGCACGAACCTCACTCCCAGCGGAACCAGCGCGCCGCCGCCAGGCTGGCGGTCGCGGCGATCGCCGCCAGCACCGCCAGGTGCAGCGGCCGCGGCCAGGCTCCCGTCATGCTGTCCTGCAAGGATTGCACGCCGGCGCCGAGCGGTGTGAAGTCGCCGATCCGCCGCAGCATCGCCGGCATCGCCTCCCTGGGCAGCCACAGGCCGGCGAAGAAGTTCAACGGGTAGAACAGGATCATGCCGATCGCGGTGGCCATCCGGCCGCTGGCGGCGAGCGCGGCGATCACCATGCCGAGCGCGAACATCGCCGCCGTGGCCAGCACGAAGCCGACCACGAAGCCGGCCGGGTTGCGCCGCCAGCTGGTGCCGAAGGCGGCGGCGCCGACGATCAGCACCGCGGCCCCGACGACCAGCGCCACCGCCAGGTTCATCGCCATCTGCGCGGCCACCATCCGCCCCGGCCCCACCGGGGTGGTCGCCAGGCGGCGCAGGATGCCCCGCTCGCGGTAGGTGGCCAGGTAGGTGGGCAGTCCGGAGAGCGCCGACGTGGCCAGCGCCAGCGCGATCACGATCGGCACGTAGAGGTCGATCACGCGCAGGCCGCCGAGGTCCTTGGAGGGCTCGCGGAACGCCGGGACGCCGCCGAGGATCACCACCAGCAGCGGCGGGAAGGCGAGCGCGAAGAACACCGCCATGGGGTCGCGCAGCAGCAGCTTGAACTCGACCAGGGTGAGCTTGCGGAGGGCTGGCATCGGTTCCGTCTCCTATTCGAGCGTGTGGTCGGTGAGCGCCACGAAGGCGTCGTCCAGGCTGGCCTGCTCCATGCGCAGCTCCGCGGCGGCGATGTGGTGGCGGGCCAGCACGGCGGTGACCGCCTGGAGCAGGTCGCCGGTGCCGGCGACCACCACCTGGCGGCCGCTGGTGCTGACGCCGGAGACCTCCGGCAGGCCGTCGAGCAGCCCGGACGGCAGCGGCTCCGAGGGCCGGAAGCGGATGCGCTGGCCGGCCGCCACGCGGGTGACCAGGCCGGCGGGGGTGTCGATGGCAACCAGGCGGCCGCGGTCGATCAGCGCCAGCCGGTCGCAGAGCCGCTCGGCCTCCTCCATGAAGTGGGTGACCAGCAGGATGGTGACGCCGCGGTCGCGGACCCGCTCGACGAGCTGCCAGACCTCGCGCCGCGCGTGCGGGTCGAGCCCGGTGGTCAGCTCGTCGAGGATGGCGATCTCGGGGTTGCCGACCAGCGCGAGCGCGATCGACAGCCGCTGCTTCTGCCCGCCGGAGAGCTTGTTGTAGGCGGTGGTGCGCTTGTCCGCCAGCCCGAGCTCCTCCAGCAGCTCCTCCCAGTCGGCCGGCTGCGGGTAGAACGAGCTGTAGAGGTCGAGCGCCTCCCAGACCTTGAGCTTGTCGGGCAGCTGCGCCTCCTGGAGCTGGGCGCCGACGCGCTGGTGCAGCTCGTCGCCGTCGCGCCGCGGGTCGAGCCCGAGCACCGAGACGCTGCCGGCGTCGGCGGTGCGCAGCCCGCCGATGATCTCGACGGTGGTGGTCTTGCCGGCACCGTTGGGGCCGAGGATCCCGAAGATCTCGCCCCGCTCGACGCTGAAGGAGAGGTCGTCGACCGCGGGCTGGCCGCGGTAGTGCTTGCTGAGGTGTTGGACGTCGATGACCGGCACTGCTGGCCGCCTCCTCGATCCGTGTGGGGGTACGGGATCGAGGATGCGCCGCGGCGCGCGCCGGCGGATCGGCCCCTCGGCTCGATTCGCGCGGACGCTCGGTGGATCGCGCGGTCAGCCGGCCGTGCGGCGGCATCCGCCGTTCGGTGGATGCCGCCGGCGCGCCCCTCAAGGCCGCGGGGCTACTTGGCGCTGACCAGGCGCGGCTCGCGCAGGTCGAAGTAGCGCAGGTCACTCATCAGGCTGAACGCCTCGACGAAGGTCTCGTTGGACTCCGGCGGGTTGTCGCGCTCCCAGCGGCGCGCCTCCTCCTCGGAGGAGAAGTAGACCGTCTGGGTGAAGTCGCCGGGACGGTCGGCGTGCTCGGCCACGGTCATGCCGAGGATGTGCGGCGCCCGCTGGGCCAGGTCCTCCTCGCCGGTGCGGGCCAGCTCGGCCATGCGCTCCATGTCGCTGGAGTGGCCCTGGATCACCTGCACGAAGCCGGCGTCGTCCGAGCCGCCCTCCTTGTAGGTGTGCACCCGCGAGGAGTCGTGGAAGGCCACGTCGGCCAGGTGCTGCGCGGCCCTGCGCCACCAGGCGTCCTGCTCGGGCCGCTGGCTGTTGCGCCTGGCGGCGTCGGCCGACTCGAAGCGCACGATGGCGATGAACTCGCCGTCAGCGGTCGTCCCCGAGGTCGAGCCGCGCCACCCCTCGGCGCCGGGCTGGACCTCTGTGAGCCAGCGGTCGAACTCCTCGTCGATGCCGGCCGGATTCACGGCGCGTCCCTGAACAATCTGAATGAACACCGCCGCCCCCCCTTTCGGATCACGGCTGAACCGAGACGTCACTCTAACCGCGCCCCCGCTCCGGTCAAGAGCCGCGCCCGTGCCGCACCACCCAGGCGGTCGGCGGCACCCCCCGCCCGCCTGGATCGCCCGGCTCGGTGGTCCCGCCGACCTCGAGGCCGAGCCGCTCGAGCACCGCGGCGGGATGGCGCCCACGCTGCTCGATCGGGACGTAGTGGCTCACCAGCAGGCGCCCGCCCGGCGCCACCACCCGGTCGAGCAGGTGGCCGAGCAACTCGGGCACGCGCGCCGCAGGGACCAGGTCCAGCAGGGTGTGGGCGAAGTCGAAGCGGCGCCCGTCCGGCGCCTCCCAGTCGAGCGCGTTGCCGACCCAGATCCGGTCCGCCCAGCGCGGCAGCCGCCGGCGCGCCTCGGCGACCAGCGCCGCCGACAGGTCGACCCCGTACGGCTCCACCCGCAGCCCGCGCTCGCCACACCAGGCGGCGACCGACTCCATCAGGTGCCCGTTGGCGCAGCCGGCGTCCAGGAAGCTGCCGTCGCGGTCGACCGCCTGGCAGATCTGCGAGCGGCGCGCGCGCCACTCGGCCGCCGTGCCGCCGAAGCCGGAGCCGCCCTGTGGGGTGGCGGCCCGCAGGTACGACGGCTCCATCAGGCGCAGCCCGTCGCGGTAGAAGGTCGCCTCGTCGAGCGACCGGCGCGCCCGGTCGGCGGCTTCGACCAGCGCGGCGCCGCGCTGGTCGCCGGCCCGGCGCAGCAGCGCGGCCGCCTCGGCGGCGTTGCCGGTCCACAGCGACACCACCGCGTGCGGCCGCGAGCCCTGGTAGCCAGGGTCGCCCACGCCCCACAGGACGAGCTGGTCGCCGTCGGCCGCCAGCTCGTGCGCCTCCTGGCGGCGGAACCCGGCCGTCTCCAGCGGGACGCGCAGGCTCCCGTCCAGCAGCGGGTCCTCCCCGGGCAGCAGCTCGCCGGACGGCAGCGCCCAGCGCTCGCGCAGGGGCGCCAGGGCGCAGCGGCCGTCGCGCAGAAAGGGGACGAAGGTCAGGCGGCGCGGCGCGGGCCGCTCACGCATCCACCAGGGCCTGGTAGACGAGCTGGCGGAGCTCGGGGCGGATGGGGTGGGTGGCGGAGGGCATCAGCTGGGTGAGGAACAGGGCCATCACGCGGTCGGCCGGGTCGACCCAGAAGGCCGTGCTGGCCGCGCCGCCCCAGGCGAACTCGCCGACGTTGGAGGGAACCTTGTTGGCCACCGGGTCGATCACCACCGAGAAGCCGAGACCGAAGCCGACCCCGTCGAAGGTCGTCTCGGCGAACAGCGGCCGCCCGAACGCCTCCAGGTCGACCCCGCCGGGCAGGTGGTTGCGGGTCATGTAGCGCAGCGTGCGGGTGCCCAGCAGGCGCTGGCCGTCGAGCTCGCCGCCGCCCAGCAGCATGCGCATGAAGCGGTGGTAGTCGGCCGCGGTGGAGATCAGCCCCTGCCCGCCGAGCAGCGCCTTGGGCGGCCGCAGCGCGAGCTGGCCGATGCCGTCGTAGCGCAGCGCGCGCCGGGTGGTCGGGTCGGGCACGTACAGCGCGGCGAGGTCCTTGGCGCGGTCCTCGCCGACCGACCAGGTGGTGTCGGTCATGCCGAGCGGCTGGAGGATGCGCTCCGAGAAGAACTGGTCGAGCGGCTGCCCGGAGGCGACCTCCACCACCCGCCCGAGCACGTCGCTTGCCACCGAGTAGTTCCACTCGCTGCCCGGCTGGAACAGCAGCGGGATGCCGGCCCAGGTGTCGCAGCAAGCCGCCAGGTCGAGCCCGCTCGGAGTGGTCCACTCGAAGCCGGCGCCGCGGTACAGCTCGTCGACGTGGTGGGCGTGGTGGAATCCGTAGGTCAGCCCGGAGGTGTGGGTCAGCAGGTGCCAGATCCTCACCGGCTCGGTGACCGGCACGGACTGCTGCATGGCCGCCAGCGCGGTGCCGCCGCGGTAGACGCGCGCCTCCCCGAACGAGGGGATGAACTTCGAGACGGGGTCCTTGAGCTGGAAGGCCCCCTCCTCGTAGAGCATCATCGCGGCGACCGAGGTGATCGGCTTGGTCATCGAGAAGATCCGGAACAGGGTGCCGGCCTCGACCGGCAGGTCGGCCTCGATGTCGCGCCGCCCGTAGGTGCTGAGGTGCACCACCTTGCCGCCGCAGCTGACCAGCACCAGCCAGCCGGGCAGGCGGCCGTCGTCGACGTAGCGGGCGAAGTGGCGGTCGATCCGCGCGAGCCGCCCCGCGTCGAACCCGACCTCCTCCGGCTGGACCTCGACCTGAAGGGCTGTCACTTGGCCTCCCTGGCGCCTGGCGGCCCCGCACCGCTCGAACCCCCCGCCCCGACAACAATGCTGGCTGGACGAATCGCGGGCAAGCCGGCCGCGCCCCGGGGTGGCAGCGACAGGGCAGAATGGCGGGCATGGCCATGGAGCTGCGCGTCGGCATCCTGGGCCCGCTGGAGGTGCGGGTCGGCTTCGGCGAACCCGTCCAGGTACCGGGGCCGAGGCTGCGCGCGCTGATGATCCGCCTGGCGCTGGAGCCCGACCGGGTGGTGCTGGCCAGCCAGCTGATCGACGCGGTCTGGGACGCCGACCCGCCGGCGGCGGCCACCGGCGCGCTCCAGTCGCTCGTCTCGCGGCTGCGCCGGCTGCTGCCCGAGGCGATCGACTCGCAGGCGGCCGGCTACCGGCTGGCGATCGATCCGGAGGCGGTCGACGCGGTCCGCTTCGAGCGGCTGGCGCTGGAGGGGCGTCAGGCACTCGCAGGGGATCCCGGCCGCGCACGGGAGCTGCTCTGCGAGGCGCTGGGGCTGTGGCGCGGGCCAGCGCTGGCCGACGTGGCCACCACCCGCTTCGCCGGCGCGGCCATGGCCCGGCTGGAGGAGCTTCGTCTCGGCGCCATCGAGGACCGGATCGAGGCGGACCTGCGCGGCGGCGCCGCCGGGCGGCTGGTGCCCGAGCTGGAGGAGCTGGTCGCCGCGCATCCGCTGCGCGAGCGCCTGCACGGCCTGCTGCTGCGCGCCCTGGCCGGCGCCGGGCGGCAGGCCGACGCGCTCGGCGCCTACCAGCGGCTGCGCGACCGCCTGGCCGACGAGCTCGGCATCGACCCCTCCGAGGAGCTCCAGGCGGTCCACCTGGCCGTCCTGCGGGGCGAGCGCGAGCCGGTCGAGCCGCGCCCCGCCGCGTCCGGGCCGCCGCGACCCGGTCCAGAGGCGGCCGCCGACGGCTCCGTGACGGCGGCCGACGACCCGGCCACCGCGGCCGAGCCGGCGCGGACCAACCTGCGCGCGCAGATCACCAGCTTCGTCGGGCGCGACGCCGACATCGCCCGGATCGCCGAGGTGCTCGGGGACGCGCGGCTGGTCACCCTGACCGGCCCGGGCGGCTCCGGCAAGACCCGGCTCGCCACCGAGGCCGCCGCCACCCTCGTCGACGCAATGCCCGACGGCGTCTGGC
>DASVXQ010000252.1:0-9549 GCA_036392615.1 Actinomycetes bacterium
TGGATGGTGGGGTTGCGGTAGTGCCAGCCCATGTCGGGGATCATGCGGGTGATGATCTGGTAGCCGGCGGCCTTGGCGGCATGCAGGTTGGTGGCGTACCTGGCGGTCGCCAGCCGCGCCACCGCCAGCTGGCCGGCCAGCCGCTGGCTGTCGGTGCTGCCGGACGCGGCCAGGGAATGCTGGTGGGTCGCGGTCGCGCCCGCCGGCGCCTGGGTGGTCCGGTCGGACCCGGCCGCCGCGCTGCGGACCGTCCACACGGCGGTCACCAGCAGCGCCACGCCGAGCGAGATGATGAGGAGCCGTCGCATCGTCCCCTCCGGGTCAGTGGTGGAAGTACGGGTCCAGGACCCGCACCTCGAAGATCCGGTCGATCGGCAGCCCGTTGCGCTCGGCGGCGCTGCGGATCGCCTCCGGGTTGGGGCCGTCGTAGACGCAGAAGGTCCTGCTCCTGTCGCCGGTGACGTAGGAGTGGATCCAGGTCACGCCTTCGGCGGCGTTGACGTCGACCACGGCCATGCAGGCCTTGGCGCCCTGCTCGTCGGCCGGGATCCGCAGGCCGTCAACGAAGGTGCGCTCGACCAGGTAACGAGGCATGCTCCCTCCTGTCCTGTGCGCGCCGGGAGGTCCGGCCGCCCGGGCAGTGTCGAGCAGGCCCTGGTCGGGTCACATCCGAAGGAAGTCCCTATCTTGGCGGCGCCGGTCCCTATCTTCGCTGCGCCGGCTCCCCATCTCCGCGGCGGATCTGCCGCTCCGCCGCGGCGCGGGCGGCCTCGCGCCGCGAACGGACGCCGAGCTTGGCCAGGATCGCCGAGACGTGGTGGTCGACGGTCTTCTCGGAGATGTGCAGGCGGGCGGCGATGTCGGCGTTGCGCAGGTCGCCGCCAAGCAGGGACAGCACCTCGAGCTCGCGGGCCGTGAGCCCCGCCGGGTTGGCCGCCGTCGCCCGCCGGGGACGGCGCGGCAGCCGCCGCACGCCCAGCTCGCGTAGCCGTCGGGCGGCGGCGTCAGCGGCCGGCCGCGCCCCCAGCCGCTCCAGCTCTTCCAGCGCACGCCGCAGCGGCTCCTCCCGGTCGGCATCGGCCAGTGCGAGCGCGGCCTCGTATGGGCAGCCGGTCTCGCGCCAACGCTCGGCCGCCCGCGCCCACTCGCCGGCGAACTGCAGCGCATACGGCTTCGCAGCAACGGCGGGGACCTCACGGCCGAGGCCGGCGCGCCGGCGCCAGTCAGCCAACTCGCCGGCCAGCCACCCCCATTTCGCCTCCAGGACGAGCGGGAGGACGCCCTCCGTCGCCTCGGCGACCGCGTCGCGGTCGCCTTCGAGCCACGCGGCCTCGGCCCTCGCCGCCGCGACCGGCGCCAGCTGCGGCAGCTCCCGGGTCGGCTCCGCCAACGCCCACGCCTCCTCCAGCGCCGCCCACTGGCCCGGGTCTCCGCGCCGCGCCCGCACCAGCCCGAGCACCACCAGCGCGACGATGCGCGGGGTGACCGCGGTGCGGGGGACGCGAAGGACGGTCGCGGCGTCCTCGCTCGCCTCCCCCCAGCGGCCCTGGTCCAGCTTCAAGCGCGCGCGGTAGGCGAGCAGGTAGCGCCGATCGCGCTCCAGCCCATGATCGCTGCAGTAGTCGAGCCCCGTCTGGAGGTGGCGGGTCGCGAGGCCGTGGCGGCGGGCTCCGACCGCCGTTCCAACCAGCAGGAGGTACGCTCGCCCGACCTGCTCGGCGAGCCCGGCTCGCCGGGCGAGCTCGAGGCTCTGCTCGAGCTTCTCCTTCCCCCCCGCCGCGAACTCGCAGGTGCCGATGGTGACGCGCGCGTGGACGGCGATCTCGGTGTCGTCGAGGCGCTCCGCGAGTTCGCGGGCCTGGCCGGCCCAGCGCACCGCCTCCTCCGCCCGGGCCGCGGCCAAACAGGTCTGTGCAAGGTTCGCGTAGGCCATCGCGAGCTCGCGTCCCGGCGGGAGGGCCTCGAGGAGCGTGACCGCCTCACGGGCCGCTTGCTCGGCCTCCATGGCTCTGCCGGGACACCAGAGAACCTGCGACAGCCAGCGAAGTGAGTCGCCCTCCTCGAGCCTCTGACCGATCTGGCGGCGGCACTCGAGCGCACCCTCGACCGCCGAGACCGCCGCCTCGTGCTGGTCGGTCAGGTAGCACGCGTAGGAGCGGCGCTCGAGCAGCTCCGCGCGCACGCCCACTGGCAACCGATCGCCAAACCGGAGGGCCCGCGCGCACTGCGCGGCCGCCTCGCGGTACGCACCGAGCGACGCCGCGCGGGCAGCGGCCGCGGGTGCGAAGCGGAGGACCGCGTCGACGTCGCCGGCGGCCTCGGCGTGGTGCGCGAGCCGGGCCAGATCGAGCGCGTCGCCCGGTGGGTCGGCGAGCGCCGCCAGCACCCTGCGATGCAGGCCCACCTTTCGGTGCGGTGGCACGGATTCCTCGATGGCGAGTCGGGCGAGCTCGTGCCGGAACGCCACGCCCGCCGACTCGAAGACGAGCATGCCGGAGGTCAGGCACTCGTCGAGACGGTCGGCCGCATCGCCGGCCAGCGCCTCCAAGAGCCACAGCTCGGCTTGCGGCGGCACCACCGCGACCGCTTCCAGGAGCGTCGCTCCGGCGGGGCTGAGCCGTGCGGCGCGCGCGAGCACCGCGTCCCTGACCGTATCCGGGATCCCCTCCGCTCCGGCGGCGAGCGCCTCGATGACGAAGAACGGGTTGCCGGCGGTCTTGCGATAGAGCTCGCCGGCGTCGACACCGTACGGCTCGGCGAGCTGCGCGACCGCCCCCAGCGAGAGCCGGGCGAGCCTCATCCGTCCGACCGTCCGGCTCGTTGCCAGCTCTCCCAGCATGATCCGGAGCGGATGCCCACGGTCGAGCTCCTCGTCGCGGTAGCTGGCGACGATCAGGGCCGGCAGCGTCTCCGCGCGGCGGGCCAGCAGCCGCAGGACGTCGAGCGTCGCCTCGTCCGCCCAGTGCACGTCCTCCAGGACGAAAACCGTCGGGGCCCGCGCGCTCAACTCGTGCCCGAGCGCCGTCACGACCTCGTACGGCATCGCACCACGCTGGACGACCGCCTTGAGCTCGCCGCCGGACCCCTCGGCGACATCGAGCAGCGGTCCCAGCGGGCTCGGCGTGAAGAGGGGTTCGCAGGCGCCCCAGAGGATCCGCGCCGATTGGCCGCGCTCGTCGCAGAACCGCCGCACCAGCGTCGTCTTGCCGACCCCTGCCTCGCCACTGATCAGCAGGACATGCCCGCACGAGCTGCGCTCGATCGCCTCCAGGCAATCGGCGAGCACCGACAACTCCGCGGTGCGCTCGAGTAGGACACCCGACGCGCCCGCGCCGGTCCCGAGCGCGACCGACGGCATAATGGTTCATAGTGTACTCAGTCGCCACAACGGTTCAACGCACCCGAAGCGAGGAGGCCCCGCTCGTAGCGGAATGCGTGCGCAAAGTCGGGTGAGTTGGTGGTGAGCAGATCATCCCCACGGATGCTCGCCCTCCACTCCCCACCGCCTTTTGGAATGCGGTTCATGAATGTGATGGTCACGCCATCCAAATACCTACTCTCAGAGGAAAAGGAAATGTTGCTGTGCGCAACCGCGTGCCGTAGGTGTGCCATAAGGTGGGACAGCTCGGTCGGTGGCTCAGAGCCGTCAAGATAATTCCAGGACGGCCACCCTTCCGCTTCTAGTTCAACCAACTGAGTCACGACGTGGACGTCCGCGTGTTCCTCGTGAGCTGCGAGGATGAAATCTAGATTCTTTCGTGTTCGAATCGCGAATCCCTCGACCTCATTCCGCCTCGGCATACCGTCCGGTGGACGGGTCCAGTTGCCTGCCATGTTGCCTTGTTGTGGCACGTGCATCCCCTCCCCTGGCGACGAGGTGTGGGCCGATCGTGGCGGTCCGCTCGGTCCAGGCGCGGACCCTTAGGCCGGCTCCCGACAACGCCAGATCCGCTTGCGTCACAAGAGCACCGTCGGCCGGCCGCTGATCGCTGGGTCGCCCACCCGGATCGTCCGGCGGCCGTGGAGCTCCACTGCAGGCTCCCCGAGCCGGCCCGGAAGCAGATCGAGCATCGCGACGGAACCGCGTCGACGCCGTGGCAGGAGCGCGGTGGTAGCTGGTCACCCCTGATCCTGGTTGTCCCTTGGGATGGGCACGCGGGGTGGAAGCACGTCGCTGTCCAGTACCCCCTTCAGCGACTCCTGCAGGAAGCGCAGGGTCGATTGCAGCGTCTCGATCAGCTCTTCTTGGCCGACCGCCTGCTCTGCCGTTCCCAGGGCCAACTCCAGGTCATATGAGGCCTCCAGGCACCGATAGAGGTGAATGACGATCTCGAACGCCTCCATCAACAGCGCCGTCGGCTCCGCCTGCCGGAACAGCTCCTTTCCACCTGTCTGGCTGTTGTACGGGGTCGGATGCAGCTCCCGGGAATGCACCCGGTATTCCTGATCGTCCGGGAGGACCAAGAGCGGGTCGCCGTGCTGCGCCTGGGCCAGTCGTCGTCGGATCTTGCCGGGCCCAAACTCCTTCAGTCGCTGGGGCTCTTCGGCTGCCAGCCACACGGGCATCCGGCCGGTGTCCAGCGTGAAGTCGCGCAGCAGCCACTCGATCTCCATGAGGTCGCGGGCGGAGTCAGACACGATTGAGTGGTTGCCGCTGAGCAGCGCCTCGAGCGACAGCTCGCCATCCGCCGCTGCCCGTTGCAGCAGGATGACCGCGGCTTCGTGGGCCGACAGTCGCGTCGCCGCCCGCTGCAACAGCACCAGTGCCGCGTCGACGCCTCCAAGGAACGGCGGCGCCTGGGTCATGAAGAACAACAGGCGGCTGGCGCGCAGGTCACTGGAGGCCTGAAGGCGTGCTGTGGCTGCCTTCAGCCCCCAGGCGTCGGCCGCCAATCCGACTAGGGTGCCGTACATCTCGTACTGGCTCGGCTGCTCCGAAGATTCTGCCGTGTCGTCGCTCATGCCTCCCCCATTCCTTCCCAACACGTGGCGCCCAGACGACGCGGGACTGTGGCCTCGTCTCGATTGGATCGTCAGCGCGCAGGAGCCGCCGCACCTTCGGACAGGCGCACCAATTGCTCTCGAACGGCTTCCTCGAAATGGGCCTTTCGCCATCGCTGCGCACGCGACAGGCTAGCCACCGCCCTGTCGTCGAGGGTGGCGCCCTTGAAGTCCGCGTCAGCCACATCTGCCCCCTCGAACTGTGCCCCGGTGAGGATCGCATCCTTGAAGTGCGCGCTCTGCAGTCGCGCCTGCTGGAACTCGGCGTTGGGGAGCTGCGCCCCGACGAAGGTCGCACCCACCAGGCGGGTACCGTGGAAGCGGACGCGATCAGACACCGCCGTCGCCTTGTCGAAGCGTGCCCGATTCATGTGCGCGCGTGAGAAGTGCGCGCCGTCGAGGATGGCCTCACCGCCTTTGACCTCGTTGATCTTGGCATCCCGTAAGTTCGCGTGCCGCAACTTCGCGAACGCGAGATCGAGCAGGACCTTGTTCCGCAGGTCCAAGCCGGACAGGTCGATGCGGTAGAGGTCGACGCGCGTCAGGTCCAGACGATCTCCGATGTTCGAGTCCAGCTCCCGGCCATCGGCAAAAAGCATCCTCAGTGTCTTGGCCAGGTGTCGACGGAGCAGGTCGCCGACCGCGGGTTCCGGCGCAGCCTTCAGGTTGGCGACGATGACGTTCAGCAGATCACAGTGCAGATCGGGGTACTCCTCCTTCACGAAGAAGCTCAAGGCGGCGGTGGCGTTCAAACGAACAGCTTGGTTGTCTGAGCCGATGTTCGTAACCAGGCTGGAGAGGTGCTCGTCGAACCGCCGTAGCTCCTCACGGTGACGCTCCTGCTCCGCCGCTTGCTGTTGTCGCAGAAATTCCTGGCGCCATTGCTCGGCCTTCTCCGCCTCCTGCTTCTGCCGACTGGAGAACTCGTCGCGCCACTGTTTCGCCTGCTGGTCGGACGTCCGCCGGGCCTCCACCAGGTCCCGGGACTGCTTGAACAGCGTCCACGCCAACGTGCCCACACCAACGAGTACGGTCACGAATGGACCGACAGCCAGGAGCCACCCGAGGGCGCCCTGGGCCCGGTCGTTCTCCAGACGGAGCTTTCGAATCTCCTGTTCCAGCTTTTGCTGCTGCAGCTCCTCTTGCCTGGCGGAGCCGGTGGTCTGGGTCGCGGCCTGCGAGCCGGCCACCACCGGCGACGGGGGCGGGCTCCCGTCGGCTCTCTCGGCCAGCGCGATCGCAGGGAAGAGCACGATGGGGAGCACCGCGGCGCCGAGCAGGTAACGACACAGCGCGTCCCTCGCCCGCTGGAAGCGCCAGGTCCCTGGCCTCAAGAGGGCGGCCCGCACGCACAACATCCTCTCAACGACGGTGCACGGCCCCGGGTCGCAGATGACCGCACGCATCCCGGTCGCTTCCAGCATTCCGTTACGGCCGGCCGGCTCAAGCAGCTGCCACAGCGTAGCCGCCGAGGACCAGACCAGCCAGCCTTGCGACACCCAATGGCGCGCAACACCCGTCACGACCCTCGGCGACGAAGCCGAGTGTCGTACAACCCCAAACGGAGCGTCAACCCCACAACGGTCCTACCGCCAGCCGGAGCAGCCGACCCGAGCGCGGACGCCCTCAACCGGGTGGGCACCGGCCCGCCGGCCGTGTAAGGGCGTTGGTTCATGGCGCCGACGCGGCCAGCGCGGCGTCGAGCCAGGGGCGCAGAACCGGCAGCACGGGCCTCCCTTATGAATCACCAACTACCGTGAACGTCTTCAAGCCGAACAGCATAGGTTCCACGCGCTGTGCCCGCGCACAATTAGGCACGGCAAATAGGCGTCGTCGAGCAACGCGGGGCAGCCTTGCGGTGCTGCTTGATTCCACGGTCACGTCCTACTCGGCAGCGGAAATGGCCCGCTTACGAGGGGCTTTGCTGGAGCATGAGGACGCTCGCGCCCGAGACGCGCCCGGCGACGGCGTCCTGGAGCGCCGTGGCCGCCTGCGCCAGCGGACGCCTCGCCGCGACGTGCAGCGAGAGCAGCCCGTCCGCCAGTGCCGCGACCAGTCCGCCAAGCCGTGCGCCGTCGGGTTGGACGTAGACGTCGGTGACCTGGACCCCTCGTTCGGGCGGCGGCGGATCGCCGGTGATCGTCGCCAGACGGCCGTCGCCCGCCACGGCCCGCAGCGCGGCCGCCGCGCCGCCGCGGGCCGCGTTCACCGCGGCCGCCACCCCACGGCCACCCGGAGACACGTCCCGCACGCGGGCCGGCCACTGCGGATCGTGATAGTCGAGCACGAGGTGCGCGCCGTACCGGCTGACCCGCGCCGCGCTGGAGGGGCCCGCTGTGGCGACCACGGTGGCGCCTCGTGCGACCGCCAGCTGCACGATCAGCCCGCCGGTGACGCCGCCGGCGCCGTGCACCAGCACCCACTCGCCGGCCGGGACAGGCGCGGCCGCTGTGAGCACCTGGTCGGCGGTGAGCGCGGGCACCGGGAACGCGGCCGCCTGCTCCCACCCGACGGCGGCCGGCTTGCGCGCCACCAGCGCGGCCGGCGCGAGCAGCCACTGCGCCCACGCGCCCTGGTGCCGCAGCGGCAGCGGGTGGGTGAGCACCTGGTCGCCCGCTGCCAGGCCGGTCACGTCGTCGCCGACCGCCGCGACGACACCCGCCGCCTCGACGCCCAGCGCCAGCGGCGGGGTGCGGCCGACGTCCCAGTCGCCGACCCGGACGAACTCTTCCCAGTTGCCGACCCCTGCCGCGTACACCAGGATCACGACCTCGTCCGGCGCGGGAGACCCCGGTGCCGCCAGCTCGAGCAGGCGCACCTGGCCGCCGAACGCGTCGATGCCGGCAGCTTGCATTCGTCGCATCGCCACCACCCGCGGGGATCTTCGCCTGAGCCTGAACCGGTCGCCTCTCCGTTCCCGATCACCGATACCACGGCCTCCCAAACACCGCGAGGCGCGCTCCCAGCGGGTCTTCCTGATCCGTCAGCGGGTCGGTGGGGGCATGGGCTTGACCCGGCCGAGCTGGTGGCAGAGGGGGCCTGACGTCCCGGGGGTTCCTCGCGCCGCCGGGGTCATCTGGAAGAGCCAGACAGCGGCCCCGGGGGCGCGCTCGGCCCGCAGCGCTCGGCCGGCAAGCTGCAACTGGGCCAGGTCGGCCTGCTCCTGTGGCTGGGCGTCGGCGACCAACGCCGGGCCCAGCGCCGTCGGGGCGAAGCTCGAGTGCGGCCATACCGAGAGCACGAACCACACCCGTTTTGCCGTGGCCAGCTGTGGCGCGACGGGCGGGCCACCGCAGGGCCGGGTCCGCAGCGCCACCACGACGGGCGTGGGGTCCAAGCCGAGACGAGCGGCGTAATACCGGTACGCCGGCTCCGCGCTCGTCTCCACGGCGACCCGGTCACCGGGCTCCCACTGGGCGCGGACGGCCTCCAGCAGCGGGAGCGTCTCGCTGACGTCGGTCGGATGTGGGAAGGCCTGGAGGCTCCGGCCGACCGGCTGGACCGCGACCGCCGCCACAAGCAGGCCGGCGGCCACCGCGCCGACGCGTGCCCGACCAGCGGGCGCGCCCGCGAGCACGTCGACCGACGCCGCAAGGAGGAGCAGGACCAGGGGGACCAGGAACAGCGAGAGACGCCCGTCCAACGGGTACTTCCTCACCACGGCCGCGGCCACGAGCAGCGGCAGCGGCGCGAGCAGCAGAGCGGCCAGGGCGACCCCACGCCGGCCGACCGCGAGCACCCCGGCCAGGCATGCTGCTATGGCGAGGCCGGGTAGCGAGATCCCCAGGCTGTTGCGCAGCACCCGCAGCGACGCGGCGCCGAGCCAGGCCGCCAGCGATCCCGGCGCCAGCGGCCGTGGCGCGAACCCGGCCCGCCAGTACGCCAGCAGGGCTCGGTTGGTGGCGAGCCCGCGGAGCAGCAGGAAGTACTCGGCGGCGAAGGTGGCAAGCCAGATCGAGCTGCCGGCAGCCACCCATGCCACCGCGCGCCAGTCCCGCCTGGCCAGGTACACGCTGAGCAGCACCAGGCTGGCGCCGCCGGCGACCAGCGCCGCCGGATGGGAGCAGACCACGCCGATCGCGGCCGCCGCGCCGAAGATGCCCGCCTGCAGCGGCCCTGGCCGGCGCAGCAGCGTCACCGCCAAGTCGAGGAGGACCACGGTGAACAGCACATCGATCGAGTACTGCTTGGACTCGGCGGCGTAGTAGACCAGGAACGGCGAGAACGCGGCCAGGGCGGTTGCCACCAGGGCGGCTGGCCGCGACAGCAGCTGGTGCGCGAGGTGCGCGAACACCACCAGGGCCAGGCAGCCGCCCAGGAAGGGCACCAGCCGGAGCGTCCGTTCCTCGTCGCCGAACAGCGCGACGACGATCCGCTGGGCCGCGAGGAAGCCTGGAGGGGCTGCCTGCGCGTAGGTCAGTGGTTCGGCCAGCAGCCGGCGCAGCGGGCGGTGGATCACGTTCAGGGCCAGGAGCGCCTCGTCGAACCAGAGCGAGCGCCCGTGCAGGTACTGCTCGACCCGCAGAGCGAGGCCGGTCAGGACCACCA
>DASVXQ010000253.1:0-3103 GCA_036392615.1 Actinomycetes bacterium
TCGACACGCCGGGAAGGTCGTGCCCCCAGCCGTGGGGCAGGCTGACCACGCCCGCCGCGACCGCGTCGGTGATCTCGACCAGCGCGACCAGCGCGCCGGCGCGCGAGGAGACACGCGCCGCACCGCCGTCCACCAGCCCGAGGCGCGCCGCATCGGTCGGATTGACCTGCAAGGTGCAGCGCGCCCTGCCCCGCGCGAGCGTCTCGAGGTTGTGCATCCAGGAGTTGTTGGACCGCAGGTGGCGCCGCCCGATGAGCAGCAGCGTCCCGTCATGCTGGCGGTCGGCGCCGGCGAGCGACGCCCGCAGGCGCTCCACGTCCGCCACCAGCGGCTCGGGGGCGAGCTCGACCATCCCCGACGGCGTCCGCAGCACCTCCGGGAGCCGCGGCGCCAGCGGCCCCAGGTCCACCCCGTGCGGCTGCTCGACGAGCGCGTCGAGCGTCAGGCGGTAGGGGCCGGCGCGGAGCATGAAGTCGAGCATCCGCTCCGGGCCGGTGCGGGGCGCCAACTCGACCAGCACGTCGTCGGCCTGGCGACCGTGGAACGGGGACGACGGGTCGCCGGCCGCGCGGTCGATCAGCGCCCGGATGGCGGCCTCGTCGGCGAGGGCCGGGTCGGCGTCGCCACCAAGACCCTGCGCGACCAGCGCGAGCTTGCAGAGGATCTGCCACTCATCGAGCTGTCCCGGCTCCGGCGGGAAGACCGGCGGCGAGTAGTTGGCGACGTTGCGCAGCGAGAACAGGTAGAACCCGAGGTCGTAGTGGCCGCGCGCCAGCGGGCTCGGTGGCGGCAGGAGCACGTCGGCGTGGCGGGTCGTCTCGTTCACGTAGAAGTCGACGCACACCAGCAGCTCCAGGGAGCCGAGCGCGCGCTCCAGGTGGCCGCTGCCGGGCGCCGACAGCGCGGGGTTGCCGGCGATGGTGACCAGCGCGCGGACCTGACCCTCGCCGGGGGTCTCGATCTCCTCGGCCAGGCAGGCGACCGGCAGCTCGCCGAACGTCTCCGGCAGCCCGCGCACGCGGCTGCGCCAGCGCCCCAGCCGCGTCTTGCGCCCGTAGCGCGGCGCGCCGGCGGTGTTCGGCGCGCCGGCGGCCGGCTTGGGGAACATCGCGCCGCCGGGACGGTCCAGGTTGCCGCTGAGCACGTTGAGGACGTCGATCATCCAGCTCGCCATCGTCCCGAACGCCTGCGTGCAGGTCCCGGTGCGTCCGTAGACGGCCGCGCTCGGCGCCGCGGCCAGCTCACGCGCCAGCCGCCGGATGGTGGCGGGCGCGATCCCGCACAGCGGCGCGACCGCTTCGGGGCTGAAGTCGCGCGCCAGGCGCTCGACCTCGTCGACGCCGGCGACGAAGTCCGCCGCGGCGCCGAGATCGACCAGGCCCTCGGCGAACAGGGTGTGCACCATGGCCAGCAGCAGGTGCGCGTCCGCGCCCGGGTGGATCGGGACGTGCTCACTGGCGTGCTCCGCCGTGCGGGTGCGCTTGGGATCGACCACCACGAAGCGGCCGCCCCGCTCGCGGATGCGCCGCAGCCGCCCCGGCCAGTCCGGCGCGGTCGCCAGGCTGCCGTTGGACTCGTACGGATTGGCGCCGAGCAGCAGCAGGTAGTCGGTGCGATCCAGGTCGGGCACGGGGTGGCTCAGCATCGTCCCGAACAGCAGCGCGCTGGAGATCTCCTTGGGCCGCTGGTCCACCGTGCTGGCGGTGAACAGGTTGCGCGTGCCCAGCGCGCGCAGCAGCACGCGGCCGTAGAGCAGTCCAGAGAGGTTGTGGACGGTGGGGTTGCCCAGGTACACGGCCACCGCGTCGCGGCCGTGCCGTTGCACGATCGGGGGCAGCCGGCGCGCGACCTCGCCGAACGCCTCCTCCCAGGAGGCCGGGCGCAGCTCGCCGTCGCGGCGGACCATCGGCCCGCGCAGCCGGTCCGGGTCGTCGTGCAGGTGGCCGAGCGTGGTGCCCTTGGGGCAGATGAACCCGCGGCTGAAGACGTCGTCGCGGTCGCCGCGGATCCGGGTCACCGCGCCGTCGCGGACGGTGAGCTCCAGGCCGCAGGTCGCCTCGCAGAACGGACAGGTTCGGAACGCCGTGGTCGTCGCCGGTGCGGACATGCGCCTGCTCCTCGCTTCGGCCCTCACCTCGCCGGTCGGGCCTGGCGGCCTTGACCTAGGAATACCACATGCCGCCGCGCGCCCCGCGCCGGTATCCCATCGCCCGGTAGACGGCGTCGACCAGCGCCTGGCCCCGCGCGTCGAGGCCCACCCCGCCGCCGAGCCGGTTCATCGCGTACCCGAACGACAGGCGCGCCCTGGGGTCCGCGAAGCCCATCGAGCCGCCGTTGCCCAGGTGGCCGAACGCCTCCTCGGACAGCACCACGCTGTCGTTTTCGCCCGGCGGCAGGTGGTGGTTGTCCTGGCCCTTCAGGAACCCGTTCGCCCAGCGCGTGGGAACCAGCATGGTCGCGTCCCTGGCGACCGCCGCCGCCACGGCGCCCATGGCGGGGACCGCGTCCTCCGGGACCAGGCGGACGCCGTCGAATTCCCCGCCGAGCGCGAGCGGACGGTACATGCCGGCGAGTCCGCGCCCGTTGGTGATCCCGTTCGCGGAGGGAATTTCCGCGGCGTGGACCTGGCGGGTGTCGACCGCGCCGGGCAGGAGAATGCCGCCGGAGTTCCACACGACCATCCCGGGGATCGTCGTGGGGTCGGTCATCGCCGCGACGTAGAACTGCGGCACCGGCTCGCCCGGCGCCGGCGGCTCGGGCGTGAGGTTGCGGGCGACCCGCCGCTCGTGCGCTTCGGGCAGGCCGATCCAGAAGTCGAGCCCCAGCGGCTCGGCGACCTCCGTGCGGAAGAAGGCGCCCAGCGAGCTGCCGGTCACGCGCCGCACGACCTCGCCGACGAGATGGCCGAAGGTGAGCGCGTGGTAGCCGTGGCGCGTACCCGGCTCCCACAGCGGCTCCATCGCGGCGAGGGCCTCGACGACCGCGTTCCAGTCGCACAGCCCCCCGTCGGGGATCGGCTCGCGCAGGGCCGGCAGGCCCGCCTGGTGGTTCAACAGCATGCGGACGGTGATGCCGTCCTTGCCGCCCTTGGCGAACTCGGGCC
>DASVXQ010000254.1:0-2945 GCA_036392615.1 Actinomycetes bacterium
GCCGCGCCCGGCCCCGCCGCCGAAGAGGAAGCCCGCGCCGCCGCCGAACGGGCCGCCCTGGCCCTGGTTCGTCTGGCCGCCGCCGACCTGGTCGGTCTTGAGCTGGACCACGTCCTGCTGGCCGACGTCGGCCTGCGCGACCATCGAGCGGGCGCCCCCCACGGTGGCGATGGTGCCGCCGCCGCCCAGCCGGTCGCCGACCGTGACCGGCACGTCCAGCGCGGTCGAGCCCGGCGGGAACGACACGAACTGGCCGAGCGACATCCGCCCGGTCCCGTCCAGGCCCTTGGCAGCCTGCCAGTCCTCCAGTGCGGTGGCCGTCTGGCCGCCGAAGTCGCCGTCGCTGTCGCCGGGGTCGTAGCCGGCCGACGCGAGCGCCGCCTGGAGGGCCTTGACGTCGTTGCCGCTGTCGCCCTCGGCCAGGTGCGGTAGAACGGCGTGGCGCTGGGGACGCCGTAGACCGCCGTGCCGTCCAGCTCGACCAGCGGCTGGAGCGACGGCAGCGCCTTGCCCTCGGTCAGGTGGACGCCGGTGATCGTCCCGGCGGCCGGCGCCCGCAGGGTGAAGGTCTGGCTGCGCGTCATGGTGAACTGCGCGTCGACCGTCTGGCGCAGCTCGGTGCGGCGCGCGACCGCCGTCTGGAGCTGGGTTGCGCCGACGCGGCGCCGCCAGCATCCTGGCCGCGGGTGAGCAGGTAGGCGGTGGCGCCGCCGGCGACCACCAGCACCGCCAGGCCGGCGGCCAGCAGCCCGCGCCGGCGCGTGCGCCGCGGGCTCACCGCCGGGGCTCCGGCCGGGCCGGCCCCGGGGGGGTGGTCATTGCGACCGGCCCTCGAACAGGATGCTGGCGGCGGCCACGGTCCCGTCGCCGCCGCCGGAGCCGCCGAGGTCGAAGGTGACCAGCACGCGGCCGCCGGGGATGATGTCGGACCTGGCGCCGCCGGTCGCCTTCCGGATCTTCGTGTCCGGCCCGATGCGCACCCGCAGCTGGCCGGCGGGCGTCTGCAGCGTGACGGTGTCGCCGGAGACCGACTGCACGGTCGCCTGGATGCCCCGGCCGCCCTGGCCGCCGCCGAACAGGAAGCCGCCGCCGTTGCCCTGGGCGTTGCCGTTGGCGGTCCCGTTGCCGTTGCCGCCCTGGCCATTGCCACCCTGGCCGTTGCCGGCACGGCGGCCGAGAGCGCCGCGCAGCCCGCCGCGCAGCGAGCTCAGGTCGCCGGTTGGCAGCTTGCCGGCGCTGGCGAGCTGGACCGCCTCGGCCAGCGAGCCGGCGCCTTTGGGCGCTGTCTGGCGACCAATGGCGTAGCCGCCGCCGAGCCCGACCAGCAGCGCGATCACCGCGGCCAGCACAAGCTGGCGCCGGGCGCCGCCCGGCTGGGGGCGGTCGTAGACCGGCACCTCGCCCGGCGGCGGGCCCGCGTCGATCGGCGCGGTGGGGAGCTCCCCGGACGGCGGGTATGGCTGGGACGCCGGCGGGGGCTGCGGGGGCACCTGCCAATACTCGGGTGGCTGGTTCGGCTGCCTGCTGTCGCTCATGGCTCGCTCCGAGGAGACGGGGAGGGTGGTCGGGGTCAGGCGGGCACCAGGCCGCCGCCGGAGAGCAGCAGCCGGCGCTGCGCGCGGGCGGCGACGCCCGGGTCGTGGGTGATCATCAGCACGGTGCGGCCGGAGGCGTGCAGCCGTCCGAAGAGGTCGAGGATCTCGCCGCCGGAGACGGCGTCGAGGTTGCCGGTCGGCTCGTCGGCCAGCAGCACCGCGGGCTCGGTGACCAGCGCGCGGGCGATCGCCACGCGCTGGACCTCGCCGCCGGACAGCTCACCGGGGTCGTGGTCGGCGCGCGCGGCCAGCCCGACCTGGTCGAGCGCCTCGCGGGCGCGGGCCAGCCGATCGGCGCGGCGGGTGCCCCGGTAGAGCAGCGGGGCGGCCACGTTCTCCAGCGCGGTGGTGCGGGCGAGCAGGTTGAAGCGCTGGAAGACGAAGCCGATGGAGCGGTTGCGGATCTCCGCGCGGCGACTGTCGGGCAGGTCGCTCACGTCCATGCCGGCGAGCTGGTAGACGCCGGCGTCCGGCTGGTCGAGCAGGCCGAGGATGTGCAGCAGCGTGCTCTTGCCGGAGCCGGACGGCCCCAGGATGGCGACCCACTCGCCGGGATGGACCTCGAGGTCGACGCTCCGCAGCACGGGGACCGGCACGTGGCCGCGCCGGTAGGTCCGCGCGAGCGCCCAGGTGCGCAGGATCGGGTTGCTCATGCCACGCCAGATGCTGGGCAATCACCTTGAACCTGCGGTGAGCCGGGCGTAAGCGTGGCGCAAGGATGTGCCGCGCGCTGGCCGCGCCGGGGCGCTCAGCTCCCGCCGCGGGCCAGCGCGGCGCCGTTCACGGCAACCCCTTGCGCTTGCGGAAGGTGCCGAGCGCGCGATGCCAGGCGATCACCGGCAGTCCGTCGAGGATGCCCGCGGCGGCCAGGATCATCGCCCCGGTGCAGACCGAGGTGGTCCAGCGCGTCGTCTGGTGCACCTTTCGCAGCCAGTCGGTCAGCCGCGTGTCGGCCATCATCGTGGCGGTCCGCGGGCCGGAGCCGGGGACCAGCACCACGTCGGGGTTCGGCGTCTCGGCGTAGCTGTGGGTGACGCCGAGGAACAGCACCCCGCTGTCGGTGACCACCGGTCCCGGCTCCGCGCCGACGAAGCGCACCTCGGTGTCGGGCAGCAGCCGCAGCACCTCGTAGGGCCCGACGGCGTCCAGGGCGGTCAGCCCCGGATAGAGCACGATGGCAACCTGCATGGCGATCAGCCATCCTGCGTCCGGGCGACGGTGAAGCTGAACATCATGCCGCTTTGCATGTGCTCGGCGATGTGGCAGTGCGCCATCCACAGCCCCGGGTTGGAGACGTCGAACAGAATGTCCACCACCTGGCCGGTGCGCACCAGCACGGTGTCCTTCCAC
>DASVXQ010000255.1:0-6616 GCA_036392615.1 Actinomycetes bacterium
CCTCGGGTCCACAACGGTCCGGCGCTGGCCGGGCACGGCGCCGAGGCGGTCCGCGACGCCATCGCCGCCACGATGACCGCGCTGCCCGAGCAGCTGCGCCGCTCCCTGACCTGGGATCAGGGCGCCGAGATGGCCCAACACGCCCAGCTGCGGATCGACACCGGCCTGCAGGTCTCCTTCTGCGACCCGCACAGCCCTTGGCAGCGCGCCACCAACGAGAACACCAACGGCCTGCTGCGGCAGTACTTCCCCAAGGGCACCGACCTGAGCAACCACAACCCCAGCGACCTGGACGCCGTCGCGGCCGCCCTCAACAGCCGACCCCGCAAGACCCTGGCCTGGAGAACTCCCGCCGAAGCCCTCGACGAGCTACTGTCACACCCATCAACAGCAGGCGGTGTTGCAACGACCCCTTGAGCCTGAGCAGTACCTGGCGATCCGCTACACCCAGCGGCTGGCCGACCAAGGCGCGGTGACCTCGGTGGGTTCTCGCGGTGACTCGTTCGACAACGCGCTGGCCGAATCCACCATCGGGCTCTACAAGACCGAACTGGTCCGCCAGCGTGGTCCCTGGCGTGGCCTGGACGACCTGGAGCTGGCCACCCTGGAGTGGGTCGACTGGTACAACCACCGCCGCCTGCATGGCGCCCTTGACCACGTTCCCCCTGCCGAGCACGAAGCCGCCTACGACCCGACCCCACCGACTCTGACGCCAACCGAAACCACAGCCCTCAGCCTCCACTAAAGCCGGGGCGGTTCACCGCGGGCCGAGCCGCCTCCAGCCGGATCGTGGACGGGCTGATCGTCAGCTCCTTGAGGGTCACGTCGGCGGTTTGCGCCTTGTCGCTGGCGCCCTCGCGGCCCTGCGCGCCGGTGTTCAGGCCGACCAGCAGGTCCACCACTCCCAACACTCCCGCCACCAACCAGCTCCAGGTGCGATTCCGCCGCATCTCCCGCTCCTTCGCAAGCTCCACCATGATTGCGATGAAGCCGGACGCGACCCCGGGCCGATAGGGCCGTTCGGCACCAAATGCCCGGGCCATCCTGCGCAATTCACCCGGCCAGGCGCGGCGCAACATCGATAGCGCGCTCGAGGCGCTCAGGGCCAGGGGAACGGCGGGTCTGCGTCGGGGACCGACACCAGCGCGTCGGCGATCACGCGGTGCTGCCAGCGCACCACACCTTCACGAAGCCGAACAGCCCCGCCAAACGCTGCAGGTGGGCGCCGCCAAGGCGGCCAGCGTGGTCCGGAGCCGCGGACCAACGCCTGCTCGATGGCCAGCGGTTGATCGGCGGATGGCCGGACCATGCGCTCGGTCAATCGGGACCCAACCGAAGGCCGTTTGTACAACAGCCTGTTCAGCATCCAAGAAACCGACACGGTCGAGTTCCAAACGAAGGCCCAGGACGTCACCTAGGAGGCAACCGTCGGCTCGGCGTTGTCGATTCGGATGCCCACCCCCGCCGAACTTGATGATCCGCAGACGTTGACTCCAGGGGGTGGCGCTGGCGGCGATCGCTCAGCCGTTCAGCTTGGTCAGCAGCTCGGGCCGGTCGGCCAGTTGCCGTTGGACCATCGGGCCAAGCATTGGCTCATAGACGTCTCGGTCCACCTGCCCCCAGTCGATGCCCCCCAACGGTGGGTGGGAGTCATACTCGATCGCCAGCTGCACCATCCGGGCGGTGGCCTCGTCGGTCAACCGGGCCACCAGCGCCAGGGCCATGTCGATGCCGGCAGAGACCCCAGCCGAGGTGATGAACTTGCCGTCCTGGACCCACCGCTGCGGCAGGTAGGTGGCGCCCAGGCGCTCCAGCAGGCGGTGGTAGGCCCAGTGGGTGGTGGCGCTGCGGCCCTCCAGCAGCCCGGCGGCGGCCAGGACAAGCGCGCCGGTGCACACCGAGCCGACCACCGGCGCCGTCTCGGCGGCGTGGCGCAGGTAGCCGCGGATCGCCGGATCGCCCATGGCCTTGATGGTCGGCGCGTCCCCGCCGGGCACGATCACCACCGTCGGGTCGGGCACCTCAGCGAAGGTCTGGTCGGCGGTCACCGTGAGCGGTCCGTCGGTGGGCATGGGCTCGATCCGCTCGGCCACCACCACCGGGCGGTACTGGTTGGTGAACCTGCGCAGGCTGGCGAAGACCTGCAGCGGGCCGACCAGATCCAGCAGCGTGAGCCCTGGGTAGAGGATGAACGCGACCGTCTTCGGCTCTTGGGCTGCCATGACCCCACCCCCTTGGGTCTGCGTTGATGGGTGACCTCGACCGCCAGGCTTCGGTCCTACTGGCGGGCGACGTTGAAGCCGAACATCATGTCATGCCGCTCTGCATGTGCTTCGCGGCCTTGTCGCGCAATGCCGTGGCGAACCGGTTGTTGCGGCAGATGCGGCGACGGCCGCCGCTTGGCGGTAGTGATCGCCGCCGTCGTAGTGCTGTTCGGGCTGCATCCGTTGTATTTGCAGCACCGACCCACCGACCGAGTCGTGCGGCCACCGGCCCAGGCATCATCGGCCTAGTGGTGGAAGTCAACACCGACGATGAGCAGCACCACCAGGATGGCGGCGGCGACCCAGTCGATGACCAGGCAGAACGGCGGCCACCAGCGAGTATTGGCCACAAACTGCCGTCGGTGCTGCCACAGGTCCTTGGCCCCATGGCCGATGAAGCCGGCCACCAGCAGCCAGGCCGGTCCGGTGACACCCGCGGCGGCAACCACCACGAAGGCGGCGGCGACCACGGTCTCGACGGCGATGACCCTTGGCCGTCCGTCCGCTACCGCGAAGCCGATGTAGATCGCCGCGATCAGGGCCACCGAGAGCGCGTAGACGGTCGCCGGGTCCAGCCACCAGAACCCGAGCGGTGCCGCGGCCTGGATGACGCCCCAGACCACGCCCCACAGCACGGGTGCCCGCAGCGACCGCCCCGCCAGTGGGTTGGGCGTTGGTGGGCGGGTCATCGGCGCTTCCGTCGGGAGGCCGCCGCGGGCACCAGCGCAATGCCGATGGCAGCGGTCGCGGTGAGGGCCAACAGGGCGGTGGGCCGCCACGGCCAGTCGGCGCCGGCCAGCTCGAGCTGCTCGGTGGGGTATTCGATGGACTTGGCGGTGACCCGGGCGGTGGTCTGGTCGCTGTGGCTGGCCAGGTCACCCAGCATCGCGTCGAAGCTGAACTGGCCCGCCGACTGCCCACCGTTGGGGAGCTCGACCTTCAGGCCACGGTCGGCGGCCCACCCCAGCAGCCGCGAGTCGACCGCCTCAATCGAGCCGACGCCAGCCGCCAGCAGCCGGTCGATCCCGAGGCCGCCGGCGTTGGCCGGTGTCGCAATCAGGCGCAGCCCGTGTCGGGTGGTGACGGTAGCCTCGGCGGCGATCGGGACGGTGCGGGCCGCGAAGGAGCTTGCGTAGACCTCGAAGGGGGCGGCGACCTCCAACTCGCCTACCCCCTCCACCAGTCCGACGCCGACCGTCGGGCGCAACCACGGAAAGACCACCGCCAGCAGAAACGCCAAATCGCGTGGCGCCCATCGCTGCGCGCGGATCCCGGTGGGGCCGGAAAGCGACCAACCCGGGTAGGCGAGCTCCTGGCCGACCCGTTGCGCCTCGGCGGCACCGGCCAGCTGCTCGACCAGCCGCAGGGCACCGAACACCCCCGAGGTCACCCCGGCGGTGGTGGTGAGGTTGCCGTCCTGGACATAGCGCTGGCCGCGGACCCAGTCCACCTGGGGGCGGCTGCGCTCAAGACCCCGAATACTCGACCAGTGGGAGGTGGCCCGGCGACCATCAAGCAGACCCGTGGCTGCGAGCAGCCGGGAGCCGTTGCACACGCCCAGGACGTGGGCTCCCCGGTCGGCTCGGCCGATGAGCCAATCACGCAGCGGTGCTTCTTTCCTGCCGTTTGGGGCGATCACGGCCGGGACCACGACTACGTCCGGTTCGGGCGCCAAGCCAGCGTCGACGTCTTCCAACGAGTAGTCGGGCACCACGGCCAGCCCACCCGACAACATCGCGGTCGGGCGGCTGGCCGACACCGTGTACGGGAAGAACTCCTGTGAGCGGGCGAAGACCTCGTAGGGCCCAAGCGCGTCGGTGATGACCGACCCGCTCGCCCCCAGTACCACCGCGACCGCCAGCCGACCCTCCCGGACTGGCCTTGCCGGCGGCCAGCCCTGGGCTGGGGCGGCTTGCGGCGCCCGCGGATAGGCCTTCCGCAACGACACCACCGCCCCGGCGGCACCGACCCCCGCCAGCCAGGCCGCGGACAGCCCGACGCCGCGCACACGCCGGGCGAGACGGCGCACCGCCACGAGACTCCGGACGGCGTTGGAACCTCGATTGGTCATAGCGCTGCCCTTCAGGTCAACACCCTCCACCTCACCCCGGCCATCATCATGCCTGCTGGGGGAGATTGGGAAAGCCGAGCGCCAGGTGGCAGCGGTCAGCAGCGCCTCACCCCCGGAGGCAGCCGCCGACACCCGGGCCGCCAGGTTGACCGTTGTCCCGAACCAGTCACCTTCGCTCGACCGGCCCCTTTACCTCACGCCTCGTGTGAGAACTTCGGTTGCGCGCTGCTTGGTCTCCGGTTCGGCCTTCTCCAGCGATCCCGAGTCGTAGGGTGGCTGGGGGTCGTACTCGATGACAAGCTGCAGCGCCCGGGCCTCGTCCTCGCCCGCCTCGCGGGCCGCCAGGGTCAAGGCCATGTCGATCCCGGCTGAGACCCCGCCAGCAGTGATGACCTTGCCCTCGATCACCACGCGCTCTGCGACCGGCTCAGCGCCGAAGTTGCGCAGGTAGTCGCGAACGGCCCAGTGGCTAGTCGCGCGCTTGCCTTGCAGGATCCCGGCGGCGCCGAGCAGCATCGATCCCGTGCAGACAGAGGTTGTCCACTTCGACGTCTCGTGTGCGCGGCGCACCCACCCGACCGCCGCGGGGTCCTCCAAGAACGGCACCTTCCCCGAGCCGGGGATGACGATGATGTCCGGCGTTGGGACTTCGTCGAGTGAGGAGTCGGCGCTCAGAACCAGTCCGACGTCGGTCTTCTTTGGCCCGGGTGTCGAGGCGACAAACTTGACCTTTGCGTCGGGCAGTCGAGCCAAAACCTCGTAGGGGCCGACCGCGTCCAGTGCGGTCATACCGTCGTAGAGGAACAGCGCGATCTCAGCCAAGGCAACCTCCGTTAATAGTCGGCGACGCAGCGGTCCAACGATGTCCAGCAGCGTGATGTCTGGATGAAGCACGAACACGATCGTCTTTGGTTTCTGGGTTGCCTCATTTCCCTTCCGTCCGGGGACCGGGCTGCCGGAGGCGGCGACAGTGTTGGCGAGGAGCCTGCTAGCTCGATGGCTCCTGCGTGGCGGGGACCGTGGCCGACACGGCGGCTTGGTGGCGGGTGGCGATGCGGTCGGCCAGCCAGGCAGCGTCGCCAGCGACGAAGCCGAGCAACGCCGACCCGCGGGTGTGCTGCCACGACAGCCCAAGGAAATACAGGCCCGGCACCTCGGTCACGCCGCGCCGCTGGGCAACCCGGCCGTTGTTGACCACGCCTGGGATGTGGATCCAGGCATAGTCGGAGCGGTACCCGGTCGCCCAGACCACCACCCCAACGTCCTCCAGGGTGGTGTGGTCGGCGAACCGGACGGTGCGTCCCTGGGCGTCGACCACCCGGGGCCGGAACCGGACGCCGGCCCTGCGCAGCCGGCGCTTGTTGCTCCCGATGATGAACTCCCGGCGGCTCACCCGCCGGCCCAGCCGGGAGCCGACCGTGACGCGCAGCAGGCCGAGCCGGGTGAGCCACCAGAACAGGTCCCTGCCGGCCAGCCGCTGCGGCAGCATCGGCACCCGCTCGGCGACCGACAGGTCGACCCGGCGGGTGGCGGCCAGCTCCTCGGCGATCTGGAACCCCGAGTTGCCGCCCCCGACCACCAGCACCGGCCCCTGCGGCAGGGCCTTGGGGTTGCGGTACTGCGCGCTGTGGACCTGGGTCACCGAGGCGTCCAGCTTGCTGGCCGCCGGTGGGATGAACGGGACCTGGAACGGTCCGGTGGCCACGACCACCTGGCGGGCACGGAAGGTGTTGTCGGCCGTCTGGACCTCGAACCCGTCGTCGGTCTTGCTGAGCTGGGTGACGCGGACGTTCAGTCGAACCGGCAGGTTGAAGGTGTTGGCGTAGGCCTGGAGGTAGTCGGCCACCGGGTCCTTGGTCGGATAGGTGTCGGCCGGCGCCGGGAACGCCAGGCCGGGCAGGGCGTCGTACTGGGCTGGGGTGAACAGCTTGAGCGAGTCCCATCGGGACCGCCACACGTGGCCGACCTCAGGCCCGGCCTCCAGCACCACGAAGTCCAGGCCCTGGCGCTGAAGGTGCCAGGCGATGGCCAGGCCGGACTGGCTGCCCCCGACCACGACCACATCCACATCCAACGGCGGACCGCCTGAGTCCTTGGTCCCCTCGTCTTGGTCGGCGCTCATCGGGCCGCCTCCCGCTCGCGGGCGACGGTGAAGCTGAACATCATGCCGCTTTGCATGTGCTCGGCGATGTGGCAGTGCGCCATCCACAGCCCCGGGTTGGAGACGTCGAACAGAATGTCCACCACCTGGCCGGTGCGCACCAGCACGGTGTCCTTCCAC
>DASVXQ010000256.1:0-13689 GCA_036392615.1 Actinomycetes bacterium
CCGCCCGGCGCGTGCCGGTGCTGCTCGACGGCGTCAACGCCGGCGCCGCCGCGCTGGCCGCCGCCGCCATCGCGCCTGGGGTCACCGGGTTCCTGATCGCCGGCCACCGCTCGGTCGAGCCGGGCGCCAGCGCCGCGCTGGAGCACCTCGGCCTGGAGCCACTGCTCGACCTGCGCATGCGGCTCGGGGAGGGCACCGGCGCGCTGCTGGCCGTGCCGATCGTCCGCGCCGCGGCGGCGGTGCTCGGCGGCATGGCCACCTTCGAGGAGGCGGGCCTGGACGGCTGAGCCGGAAGTCCGGGGATGCGCGGCACCCGAGCCGCTTGGACGTTGTCACTACGCTCGTCAACTTATTGACAGGCGGATCGACGCGATGCTTTTCTCCCTGGACAGAGGGCAGGGAGGTGGGAGCGTGCCGGTCCAGGACGCGAGTGAGGGGTCGCCCGGCGGCATCGGGGTCGGGGACCGGTGGCCGGTCACCAGCCTCGAGTCGCACGACGGCGGGCGGATCGACTTCACCGCGCTCGGCGGCCCGGTGGTCGTCTACTTCTATCCCAAGGACGGCACCCCGACCTGCACCCGCGAGGCCCACGCCTTCAACCAGGCCTACGGCCGCTACCGGGACGCCGGCGTCGGGCTGGTCGGCGTCAGCATCGACTCGGCCGCCGAGCACGAGTGCTTCGCCGCCGACGAGGGCCTCCGGTTCCCGCTGGTGAGCGACCCCGGCGGAAGCGTCGCCCGGCAGCTCGGCGTGCTGGCCGACTACGGGCGCTACGGCGAGCTGGCCGCCCGGGTGACCTTCCTGGTCGACCGCGACGGGGTCGTGCGGCGCGTCTGGAAGCTCGAGGACGCCGACGTCGCCGCCCACCCCGACGAGGCGCTGGCCGCCGCCAGGGAGCTCGGCGGGTGAGCGCCACCCTGGTGTCCGAGCACGACGTCGCCGGCCACCGCGAGGCGGGCGACAGCGCCACCGTCAAGGTCACGCTCGACGCCTCGGTCGGCTGCCGCAACGTGACCCAGCGGGTGCTGCGCTTCGCCCCGGGCGGCTCCGCGCCGCGCCGCGCCGACTGCGAGGAGGTCTGGTACGTGGTCGCCGGCCACGGCACGCTGCTGCTGGACGGCCGGCCGCTGGCGCTGGAGCCCGAGGTGGGCGTGCTGCTGCCGCCCGGCACGACCTGGCGGCTGGACAACCCCGGCGACGGCGAGCTGGTGCTGGTGGCCGTGCAGGTGCCCGGCGCGCGCGAGCCCCTGGCGGCCGCGCCGCCGCCGCTGCGCCTGGCCGAGCGGCCGGTGGCGACCACCGGGGACCGCGAGTTCCGCATCCTGGTGGACCCGGAGATCGGCTGCCAGGGCGTCACCCAGTTCGTGGGCTGGATCCCGCCGGGGCGGGCGCCGACCCATCACCATCCCTACGAGGAGGTCGTCTACGTCCTCGAGGGCGAGGGGCTGCTGCACCTCGAGGGCAGCACCCGACCGATCCGGGCCGGTTCGTGCCTGCACCTTCCCCCGCCGGTCGAGCACTGCCTGGAGAACACCGGCACGACGCCACTGCGGGTCCTCGGGGTGTTCCACCCCGCCGGCAGCCCGGCGTCCAAGACCGAGACGGCAACACCGGGCCAGTAGGAGGGCTGCCTGGCGGCGCCGCGGGCGGCCCGCCAGCCGAAGGGAAAGGGCCTCGAGATGCGCAGAATGCGGTGGGCGGGCGTGCTCGCGACGGCGATCGCCCTGGTGGTCGCCGGTTGTGGCAACGACTCCAACAAGTCGGGCTCCGGTGGCGGCGGCGCCGCCTCGTGCAAGGGCTCGGTCGGCGTGATGGGGCCGTTCACCGGCGACGCCGCCTCGATCGGCCAGGAGCAGCTCAACTGGTCGAAGTTCGCGCTGGAGCGCTTCAACAGCGAGAACAAGACCAGCTACCAGCTGGTCGAGGGCGACACCCAGCTCGACCCCGCGCAGGCCAGCACGGTCGCGCAGCAGTTCCTCTCCAACGACGCGATCGTCGGCGTGGTCGGCCCCGCGGGGAGCCAGGAGGTCGAGGCGGTCGGGCCGGTGTTCACCCGCGCCAACCTCGGCTTCGTGTCCGGCTCGGCCACCAAGACCACGCTGACCGACGGCAGCCGCCCGACCTTCTTCCGGGTGGTCTCGCGCGACGACGTGCAGGGGCCCCAGGACGCCAGGTACATGATGGAGAACCTGAAGGCCAAGGCGGTCATGATCATCGACGACCAGACCTCATACTCGACCGGTCTGGCGGACGCCGCGGAACAGACGCTCAAGGCGGGTGGTGTGACTACCACTCGGGAGTCGGTCAACCAGAAGCAGAGCGACTTCTCCGCGCTGGTCAGCAAGGTCTCGGCCGACACCGACGTGGTCTTCCTGCCGTGGCAGCTGGCCGCCAAGGCACAGGTCTTCAGCCAGCAGCTCTCCGAGCAGGGCGGCAAGGCGGTCATCTTCGGCAGCGACGGCCTGTTCTCGCCGTCGGACTTCAAGGCGGACGGCAGCTACGTCTCGGCCTTCGCGCCGGACATCAAGGGGATCCCGGCGGACGCCGACCTGGTCAGCGCCTACTCGGCCAAGTACGGCGAGTTCGGCACCTTCGGCCCGCCGATGTTCGCCGCCACCCAGGTGGTGCTGACCGCCATGAACGAGGCCTGCAAGGCCGGCAAGCTCGACCGCAAGAGCGTGGTCGACAAGCTCAAGACCACCAGCATCTCCAACTCGATCCTTGGCGGCTCGATCAAGTTCACCGACAAGGGCGACGTCGACGGCGGCCGCTTCTACATCTTCAAGATCACCGGCGGCAAGTACAGTCTCGTGACCCAGTAGGCCGATGCGGTTCTTCGTCCAGCAGCTGGTCAACGGGCTCACGCTGGGGAGCGTGTACGCGCTGATCGCGCTCGGCTACTCGATGGTGTACGGGATCCTGAAGCTGCTGAACTTCGCCCACGGCGAGGTCTACATGGTGGGCGCGTTCATCGGCTACGGCGTGCTGACCGTGCTCGGCGGCGCGGCCGACCCGGCCATCGCGGTGCCGCTGCTGATCGTCGTCATGTTCCTGGCGGCGATGGTCGGCTGCGGGCTGCTGGGGGTGGTGATCGAGCGGTTCGCCTACCGGCCGCTGCGGGACGCGCCGCGGATCGCGCCGCTGATCAGCGCGCTGGGGGTGTCGTTCTTCCTCCAGTCGAGCGCGCTGCTGCTGTTCACCGCGCGGTTCCGCAGCTACGACACCGCCAGGCTGATCAGCTTCTCGACCGGCCTGGACGTGGGGCCGCTGCGCATCTCGCTGGTGCGCATCCTGGTGATCGTCACCGCGGTGGCGCTGATGGTGGGCTTGAGCCTGCTGGTCGGCCGCAGCCGGCTGGGCAGGGCCATCCGCGCCACCGCGGTCGACCGCGAGGCCGCCGCGATGATGGGCGTCGACGTCGACAAGGTGATCGTGGCGACCTTCTTCATCGGCTCCGCGCTGGCCGGGGCGGGCGGGGTGATGTTCGGGCTGGTGTTCTCCAACGTCTACCACCTGATGGGCTTCACCGCGGGGCTCAAGGGCTTCACCGCCGCGGTGGTCGGCGGCATCGGCTCGGTACCGGGGGCGATGCTCGGCGGCCTGCTGATCGGGCTGGCGGAGGCGTTCTCCGCCGGCTACGTCTCGTCGACCTTCCAGGACCTGATCGTGTTCCTCATCCTGGTGGCCGTGATGCTGCTGCGACCGCGCGGGCTGCTCGGCGCGGCCGCGCTCGACAAGGTGTGAGATGGGCGCGGAGCCGGGACCCGGAGTACGGATCGGCGTCGACGACTGGGCCGCCGAGGCGGCGCAGCGCACCCGGGTGCGCGAGGGGCCCTTCGGGCAGCTGCGCGCCACGCTCGACCGGGTCGGTCCGGGCTGGTGGCTGGCGCTCATGGTGGTGGTCGTCGCCGCCCTGCCGGTGCTCGGCGCCTCGCAGTTCCTCATCCGGGTGGCCATCAACGCGCTGCTGTTCGCGCTGCTGGCCCTCGGGCTGAACGTGATCGTCGGCGAGGCCGGCCTGCTCGACCTCGGCTACATCGCCTTCTACGGCTTCGGCGCGTACTGCTACGCGCTGCTGTCCTCCAACCAGTTTCACCTGCACTGGCCGAGCGAGCTCACCATCCTGCTGGTGACCGTCGCCACCGGCTGCCTCGGGCTGCTGCTGGGGCTGCCGTCGCGGCGGCTGCTGGGCGACTACCTGGCGATCGTGACGCTGTTCTTCGGCCAGATCTTCGTGCAGCTGGCCACCAACCTCGACCGCTTCCAGCCGCCCTGGGCGTCCAAGCCGCTCAACGTCACCGGCGGCCCGAACGGCATCTTCGGCGTCGACCCGATCCGCATCGGCCCGGTCCACCTGATCAGCCAGGAGGACTACCTCTACCTGCTGCTCGGCCTGCTGACCGTGGCGGTGGTGGCGCTGCACCGGCTGGTCGGCTCGCGCACCGGCCGCGCCTGGCGCGCGCTGCGCGAGGACGCCACCGCCGCGGAGCTGGCCGGCATCCCGGTGCGGCGCCTCAAGCTGTTCGCCTTCGCGGTCGGCGGCGCCATCGCCGGGCTGTCCGGCACCGCCTTCGCCGCGGTCCAGCTCGGCGTCTTTCCCTCCAACTTCGACCTGACCCTGCTGATCATGATCTACGCGGCGGTGGTGCTCGGCGGCGCCGGCAGCCTGCCCGGGGTGCTGCTCGGCGCGGCGGTGATCAGCGTGCTGCCCGAGGTGCTGCGCGATCCCGACCACGGCCGGCTGCTGTTCTACGGCGTGCTGCTGGTGCTGCTGCTCGCCCGCGTCCGGCCCTGGTGGCGGCCGATCGCGCTGCTCGCCGGGACGGTGGCGCTCGGATTCCTGATCCGGCTGGTGGCCGAGGCGCTCTGGCCCACGGCGGTCACCGCCGCCGGCGCCGGCTCCGACGCGCTCGGCCGGGCGCTGGGCGCCTGGGTGGCGGTGCCGACCAAGCCGGTGGCGATCGGCAACGCCGCCTTCGTGCTGCTGGTCGCCGCGCTGCTGCTGCTCACCCGTCTCAGACCGGCGGTGCGCACCTTCGCGCTGGTGCCGGTGGTCTGGCTGGCGGCGTTCGTCTGGGAGAGCCGGCTGGCGGGCGAGCCGAGCGTGACCCGCCAGCTATTGGTCGGCGCGATCCTGGTGGTGATGATGAACGCGCGGCCCCACGGCCTGCTCGGCCGGCCCAGGGTGGAGGTGCTCTGATGCCCGTCCTGCTGGAGCTGGAGGGCGTCGCCAAGCGCTTCGGCGGCCTCTCGGTGATCAGCGACCTCGACCTGCACGTCGACGAGGGCGAGGTGCTCAGCGTGATCGGCCCCAACGGGGCTGGCAAGACCACCCTGTTCAACCTGATCACCGGCGTCTACCGGCCCGACGCCGGCGCCATCCGGCTGGACGGCAGGTCGCTGGTCGGCCTGGAGCCGCACGCCGTCACCCGGCTGGGCGTGGCGCGCACCTTCCAGACGGTGCGGCTGTTCCTCAACATGACCGTGAAGGAGAACGTGATGGCGGCCGCCTACGGCCACACCCGCGCCCGCCCCTGGCAGTCGGTGCTGCGGACGCCCGCTGCCCGCCGCGAGGAGCGCGAGGTCGTCGAGCTGGCCGAGCGGCAGCTCGCCTTCTTCGGCAGCCGGCTGATCGGCTACCGCCACCACCAGCCCGCCTACAGCCTGTCGTACGCCAACCGGCGGCGGCTGGAGATCGCCAGGGCGATGGCCACCCGGCCGCGCATCCTGCTGCTGGACGAGCCGGCCGCCGGCATGAACCCCGCCGAGACGCACGAGATGACCGAGCTGATCGGCCGTCTGCGCGACCAGGGCGGGTACACCATCCTGGTGATCGAGCACGACATGAACGTGGTCGCCGGCGTGTCCGACCGGGTGATCGCGCTGGACCATGGCACCAAGATCAGCGAGGGGCCGTTCCAGCGGGTCGCCAGCGACCCCAGGGTGATCGAGGCCTACCTCGGCCTGCGGGCGGAGCGGACCTGATGGGCGCCCTGCTGCGCCTCGAGGCGGTCGACACCTGGTACGGGCAGATGCACATCCTCCAGGGCGTCTCGCTGGAGGTCGGCGCCGGCGAGCTGGTCTGCCTGCTGGGCGGCAACGCCTCGGGCAAGTCGACCACCCTGAAGACCGCGCTCGGGCTGGTGCGGCCCCGCACCGGGCGGGTGTGGTTCGACGAGGAGGACGTCACCGCCCGCCCGACCAGCTACCGGATCGCCAGGGGCATGGCGATCGTGCCGGAGAACCGCCGCGTGTTCGCGCCCATGACCGTGCGCGAGAACCTCGAGATGGGCGCCTACCTGAACCGCGACCGCGCCAGCCGCGCCGAGGACCTCGACCGCGTCCAGCAGCTGTTCCCCACGCTGGCCGAGCGCGGCGGCCAGCTCGCCGGCACGTTGTCGGGCGGCGAGCAGCAGATGCTGGCGGTCGGGCGGGCGCTGATGAGCAGGCCGCGCCTGCTGCTGATGGACGAACCGTCGATGGGCCTGTCGCCGCTGCTGGTCGAGCGGACCTTCGAGCTGATCCAGCGGGTGCACGACTCGGGCGTGGCCATGCTGGTGGTGGAGCAGAACGCGAACATGGCCCTGGCCGTGGCCGACCGCGGCTACGTGCTGCAGACCGGCCGGATCGTGCTGGCCGACCAGGCGGGCGCGCTGCGCGCCCACGAGGACCTGAGGAGAGCCTATCTTGGCAGCTCGTGACCTTCCCGCCAGCATCCGTGGCCGCTTCCCGATCTTCAAGCGCAAGGTCTACGTCAACAGCTGCTCGCAGGGCGCGCTCTCCGACAGCGTCCGCGCCGCCTACCAGCGCTACCTCGACGACTGGGACGAGCGCGGCGCGCCGTGGGAGTACTGGGTCGAGCTGATGGAGGCCGCCCGCGAGGAGTTCGCCGGGCTGATCGGCGCGGACGGCGACGAGGTCGCGGTGACCACCTCGGTGTCCGCCGGGGTCAGCGCGCTGGCCAGCGCCTTTCGCTTCGACCAGGGCCGCGACACCATCGTGGTGAGCGACTTCGAGTTCCCCACCATCGGGCAGATCTGGCACGCCCAGGAGCTGCGTGGCGCCAGGGTGGTGCACGTGCCGGCCGAGCGGGACGGCACCATCCCGCTGGAGCGCTTCGAGGCGGCGGTGGACGAGCGCACCGCACTGGTGGCGGTCACCGCGGTGTGCTTCCGCAACGGCTCGCGGATCGACGTCGAGGGCGTCACCCGGCTCGCCCACCAACGCGACGCCAGCGTCCTGCTGGACGCCTACCAGGCGGTCGGCGCGCTGCCAATCGACGTGCGGGCCATGGAGGTCGACTTCCTCGCCGCCGGGGTGCTCAAGTACCTGCTCGGCTCGGCGGGCCTGGCGTTCCTGTACTGCCGCGCCGAGCACGTCAAGGAGCTGGTGCCCACCGCCACCGGCTGGTTCGCCGACGCCGACATCTTCCAGATGGACGTCCACGACTACTCGCCGTCGCCCACCGCGCGTCGTTTCGAGGCGGGCACCCCGCCGGTGCCGAACATCTACGCGGGCATCGCCGGGATCCGGCTGCTGCGCGAGATCGGCGTGGCGGCCACCGCCGAGCACGTCCGCGGGCTCAACGACCTGCTGCTGGAGGGCCTCGACGAGCTCGGCGCGCGGGTGGTCACCCCGCGCGACCCGGCCCGCCGCGGACCGCTGATCGCGGTCGAGTCCAGCGACGTCCACGCCCTGGTCGAGGCGCTGGCCGCCGACGAGATCGTGACCTCCTCGCGCGACGCCAACCTCCGCATCTCGCCGCACTGCTACAACTCCACCGAGGACATCCGCGCCCTGCTCGACTCCCTCGCCCGCCACCGCGACCTGCTGGTCACCGCCGGGTGAGGCGGGCGCTCAACCGCCGCGCCGCTCCCGCGCCCGCCGCATCACCGCACGGGCGTGCTCCCACGCCGCCTGACGGTCGGTCACGATCTGGTCCACGCCCGCCGGGAGCTGCTCCAGCCACTCGGGCTCCACCGGGAACGGCAGCCGCTCGACCGCCTCGAAGACCTCGGGATCGACGCGGATGGGCGCGCCGACCAGCAGGGCAAGGGTGAGGGCGTCGCTCGGGCGGGCGTCCACCCGAGCCTCACCGCTCGGCCTGTCCACCAGTGCCTCCGCGTAGAAGGTCCCGTCCACCAGGCTGGTCACCCTGACCTCCCGCAGCCTGCCGCCCGCCCCGGCCAGCAGGGCGGCCATGAACCGGAACGAGTCCGGCCTTGGCAGCTCGACGTTCCGCATGGCCATCGCCAGCGCGGTGCTCTCAAAGGGGCCCACCCAGACGATCAGCCGCCGGTCCCCGCCGACCTCCTCCAGCAGCACGACGTTGCGCTCCGGCAGCTCGCCGGCGGCCTCGCCGCGGCGGACGTCAGCCACCCGCACGTCGACCCAGCCGACAGCCTGCTCGCCAGCCATCCGCTCCTCCCTGTGTCGTTGTGCTCCGAGCCGCCTGCGCAGCCGGGAGCGGGCCTGGTACAGCCGCAGCTTGATCGCGCCGACGCTGGTGCCCACGCGGGCCGCGGTCTGCGCCTGGCTGAGCCCGGCCAGGTAGTAGAGGCCGACGGCCTCACGCTGCCCGGCCGGCAGCGCCGCCACCGCCTCACGCAGCAGGCGCGCCTCCTCGGCGGCCTCGGCGAGCTCCGCCGGGTCGCGCGCCCAGGCCGACCAGTCCTCGGCGAGGCCTCCTTGCAGCGCCTCCCATGACCAGCTGGCGCGGGCCTGCTCCCGCCGCCAGCGCCGGCAGACGTTCACGCCGATGCCCGCCAGCCACGAGCCGAACCGATCGGCCTGGCGCAGGCGGTCCAGGCTCACGAACGCGAGCAGGGTGGCCTCCTGCGCCGCGTCCTCTGCCAGCGCCGCGTCACCGAGCGCCCGTCCGCAGACCGCCAGCAGCATCGGTCGATGGCGGGCGGCCAGTGTCGCGAACGCCTCCGTGTCGCCAGCGCGGGCGGCCGCGACCAGCCCGATCTGGTCCGGCTCTGCCACCGTGGTGCCCGCTCCTCTCCACCGGCGTCGGCGCCGGTCACTCCATAGTCGCCTCCGGAGGCGGGATGGTTAGCCGCGGATCAGGGCACGCCGCCGGTGAGGATCTTGGCGAGCTTGGCGCTGTCGACGTTGCCGCCGGAGACGACGCAGGCGACCTGGGCGTCGTCGAGCAATGGGGCGGCGGCGACCGCGGCGGCGCCGGCGCCCTCGGCGACCACCCGGGCGCGCTCGGCCAGCAGCCGCACCGCGCCGGCGACCGCCTCCACCGGCACGACCAGCGAGCTGGCGAGCAGTTGCCTGGCCAGCTCGAGCATCTCGGGGAAGACGGTCTTGGAGCCGATGCCGTCGACGAACGACGGCCGGTAGTCGATCGAGACCACCTCGCCGGCGGCCAGCGAGGCGGCCAGCGGCGCGGCGCCCTCGACCTCGACCGCGTAGACCCTGGTGCCCGGCCGCAGTGCCCGCAGGCCGGCGGCGATGCCGCAGGCCAGACCGCCGCCACCCCAGGGCACCAGCACGGCGTCGACCTCGGCGGGCAGGTCCTCGGCCAGCTCCCTGGCGATCACGCCGTTGCCGGCCATCACGTCGGTGTCGAGGAACGGGTGGACGAAGAAGCGCTCCTCCATGCCGGGGTAGCTCCGGTCGGTGAAGGTCTGCCACCAGCGGTCGAAACCGACCGGGATGGACTCGGCGCCGAGCGCCGCGATCCGCTCCAGCTTGGCCCGCGGCGCGGTCTCCGGCACCACCACCGAGCAGGGCACGCCGAGGTGGCGCGCCATCCAGGCGGCGCCCTGGGCCATGTTGCCCGCCGAGGCGGTCAGCAGCCCCGCCCTGGTCGCCTCGGGCGGCGCGGCGGTCACCGCGGCCGAGGCGCCGCGCAGCTTGAACGAGGCGATCGGCTGGAGCAGCTCGAGCTTGAGCCACAGCGTCCGGTCGCCGTGCTCGAGCGGGACCGTCGGGGTGCGCCGCACGATCGCCGCGGTGCGGTCGCGGGCGGCGTCGATGCGCGCGAGGTCTGGGGCGCCGTCCATCGGCCTGTGGCTCCTGGTGGGGGGACCGGGGGTGGCGGGCCGTCCGGCCCGTTCCAGGACGATACCCCGGCGTCGCCGGGCCGGCCACGTCAGTCCACGCCGTGGCCGGAGCCGACCTGTGCGGCGAACTCGGCGGCGCAGCTCGCCGCGGCGCGGCCCGAGCCGGCGGCGAGCAGGCAGCGGTCGAGCCGCGCGAGCTGGCCGGCGCGCTCGGACAGCGAGCCGTCCAGCCGCGCGGTCAGCACCCCGGCCAGCAGCACCGCCAGCGCCCCGAGCAGCAGCCCGGCGACCGCCTGCCCGCGGTTGAAGGCCCGCCAGCGGGCCACCCGGCCGATGCCGACCGCCCCGAGTAGCATGGCAAGCATGCCGAGCACGCCACCGACCGGGAACAGCAGCACCGTGGCCACCAGGGCGAGGGCGGCGGCGCCGGTGGCCAGCGCCGCGACGCCGGCGCCGTTGCGCGGGGCGAGGCGCAGCAGCGGCGGCGCTGGTTCGCGCATGGCTCCTCCTCGCTGGACGAAGGCGGTGGTCGCCCCTCCAAGGGCTATCGGTGCGGAGGGCTGACGGCTGGAGACTGCCGTCGCCGGTCCTGGTGCTTGGCGCGATCGCGTCGGTCCAGCTCGGCGCGGCCCTCGCCAAGTTGGGCTTCGACCGCACCGGCCCGGTCAGCATGGTGACGTTGCGGCTGGCCGTCGGCGCGCTGGTGCTGCTGGCGGTCGCCCGCCCGCGGCTGCGCGGCCGTGGCCCTGGACAACTGCTGCCGGTGCTGGCCTTCGGCGTCGTGCTCGCCGGCATGAACACCAGCTTCTACGGGGCGATCGACCGCATCCCCATCGGGATCGCGGTCACCATCGAGTTCTCGGGGCCGCTCGCGGTGGCCGTGGCCGGCTCGCGGCGGCTGCTCGACGGTGTCTGGGTGGTGCTGGCCGCGGCCGGCGTGGTGCTGCTGACCCGCGGCGGCGGCTCGCTGGACCCGCTCGGCCTCGGCCTGGCCGGCGTGGCCGGGCTCGGCTGGGCCTGCTACATCCTGCTGTCGCAGCGGGTGGGCCGCGGCTACCCCGGGGTCGAGGGCCTGGCGCTGGCGACCGCGGTGGCCGCCGTGCTGGTCGCCCCGGCGGGCGTGGCCCAGGCCGGCGGCGCGCTGGCGGACTGGCGCGTGCTGCTGGTCGGGGTCGGGGTCGGGCTGCTGTCGGCCGCGATCCCCTACTCGCTGGAGATCGAGGCGCTGCGACGCCTGCCGGCGCGGGTGTTCGGCGTGCTGATGAGCCTGGAGCCGGCCGTCGGGGCGCTCGCCGGGCTGGTGGTGCTCGGCGAGGCGCTGCGCTCCCATGAGGTCGTGGCGATCGCGCTGGTCTGCGTTGCCAGCGCCGGCGCCGCCTGGGCCGGCCGCGCCACGCCGCGCGACTGACGCCGGCGCGGCGGCTGTCCCCGCCAGGGGAGAAGATGGCCGCTCCGCACCGGTCGAACCAGGAGGGCACCCAGATGACCGTCCGATTCCAGGTCAGCTTCGACGCGGCCGATCCGGCCCGGCTCGCCGCCTTCTGGCGGGAGGCCCTCGGCTACCAGCCGCAGCCGCCACCGCCCGGCTACGACACCTGGGAGGCCTGGGCGGCCGAGCACGGCATCCCCGAGGACCAGTGGAGCAACTTCGCCGCGCTGATCGACCCCGAGGGCGTGCTGCCGCGCCTGTTCTTCCAGCGCGTGCCCGAGCCCAAGACCGCCAAGAACCGCGTCCACCTGGACGTCAGTGTCAGCGGCGGGCACGACGTCCCCAGGGCCGAGCGCAACCCCAGGGTCGACGCCGCGGTCGAGCGCCTGGTCACCCTCGGCGCCACCAAGGTCAAGGCCAACGACGAGCCCGACCAGTACTGGGTCGTCATGCGCGACCCCGAAGGCAACGAGTTCTGCCTGCAGTAGGCGATATACCTTCTCCGAGTTGATATCAAGGAGGGTGCCATGAGCCGCACGCTGATCGACGTTGACGACGACGCGCTGGCCCGCGCGGCGGCCGTCCTCGGCACCGCCACGAAGGTGGAGACGGTCAACCGGGCCCTGCAACTGGTGGCCGAGCGGGCAAGCCGGCGGGCCGATCGGGACCGCTTCGACGAGCTGCTCGACCTGGTCGGCGACCGGCTCGCGGAGACCGACGTCACGGCAGAGGGTTGGCGATAGGGCCGCTGCGACTCACCGACAAGTCGGCCTGGGAGCAGGCGCGCCACGACAAGCGTGCCCGGCGGCGCCTGCACGAGCTACGCGAGGCGGGGCAGCTGGCCGTCTGCATCGTCTCCATGTCGGAGCTGCTGTACTCGGCCAGGAACGCCGACGACCTGGCCACGCTACGTCTCGACCTGACGTCGCTGCCCTACCTCCACATGACCGCGGTGGCAGAGCGGCATCGCTGGGAAGGCCCTCCAGCAGGGTGTCGGCGGGATGGTGGACGACGACCTGTCCTACGTCGCCCCGTGGGGCTTCGACCCCGACCAGGTCCGCGCGCCGGCGCCGGTGCTGCACGGCGGCCAGGACCGGATGGTGCCCAGCGCGCACGGCGAGTGGCTCGCGCGCCGCATCCCGTCGGCCGAGCTGTGGCTGCGCCCGGACGACGGGCACGTCTCGGCGCTGCACGCCGGCGCCGAGGCGCTCGGCTGGCTGCGGGAGCGGGCCACGGCCGGCTGAGCCCCTGGCGGGACGTCCGCCCGGCCACCTTCCCGTGCCGCAGTACCCTGTGCGGCGCGCTGGTGCCCGCCGGGCTGGCCGCCCTGCTGATCGCGCGGGAGCACCTCGGCGTCCGGGCGCGCGGTGCTGGCCGTCGCCTCGCGGCGCGGTGAGCGGCCTCAGGCGCTGCCGGCGCGGAACCAGGCGCGGGCCGGCTCGGCCCAGCGCTGGTGCTGGCGGCGGAACACCTCGCGGGCGCGCACGCCGCCCCAGCCCTCCGGCAGCAGGGGGGCGGGCAGGCCGGGATCGAGGAAGGGGAACTTGCGCCACTGGTGGACCAGGCGGGTCTGGGCGACGAAGGCCGCCCGCGGCCCGGCCGGCTCCAGGCCGGCGAAGGCGTCGACGAACGCGCGGTAGTGGGCGTCGAGCTGGTCGAGCCCGCCCCAGGCGGCCACCACCAGCTCCTGCTCGCTGCCGATGCCGCCATGGCTGGCGACGAACGAGGTCGCCTGCGCGGCGGGGTCGAGGTCGCGCAGCGCCTCCAGCGCCTCGCGCTCCCGTTCCAGCCGAGGGCTGATCCACAGGCCCTGGCCGAGCGAGCCGAACCCCGCCCAGGCGAGCCGGCTGCGCACCTGGTGGCGGTGGTCGCGCCGCCCCTCCGGCACGCGCACCACGACCACCAGCCAGCGGCCGTCCCAGCCGGTGGCGATCCCCTCGAAGTTGTAGATGCGGTCGCGCCCGCGGACCAGCAGCTCCCTGGTGGCCGGCGAGAGCCGCCAGCGGGCCTGCCGGCCGACCCGGTCGCGCTCCAGCCAGCCCTCGGCGGCGCTGCGGGTGAGGGCCTGACGCGCGGTCGCCTCGCGGATGCCCAGCGCCTCAAGCGCCCGCACCAGGGCGGCGTTCCAGACCGGCTCAGCGTGGTCGAGCACGAACTCGCCCAGCACGGTCAGCAGCAGCGAGCGCGCCGCCGGCCCGCCCAGTGACCGGCGCCGCAGCAGATCAGGCGCGGCCCCCGGCG
>DASVXQ010000257.1:0-5110 GCA_036392615.1 Actinomycetes bacterium
CCGCCCGGCGCGCGGCCAACGGGGTCCGCCTGGTCGCCACCCTGGACGACCTGCGCCAGCTGGTCGCCGGCGGGCGCCTGCCGAAGGTGGTCGGCTGGCTGGCCGGCCTGCTGGGAGTGCGGCCGCTGTTCGAGTTCCGCGACGGGTCGATCCACCCGCTGCCGCCGGCGCTGTCGCACCGCGCCGCGCGGCGGCGGATGCTGGCGCGCTGGCGCCGCTCGCGGCCGTCCGGGCCGGCGACGCTGCACGTCGCCGCCCTGCACGCCATGGAGCGCGAGGGGGCGGAGCGGCTGCTCGACGCGGTGCGGGCGCAGGCGTCGCCCGCCACCGCGTTCATCGGAGAGTTCGACGCCGTGATGGTGGCCCACACCGGTCCGGGCCTCGAGGGGCTTGCCTGGTGGTGGGAGCCGGGGGGCTAGCCCATGCGTGAACAGGTGGTCGAGACGGTCGCCCGCGGCCCGGCGGGGGAGCGGGCCTCGCGCGAGTCCAGCCTGTGGGCCCATCCGGGTCTGCTGGCGGTCTGCATCGCCCTGCCGGTGCTGGAAGTCGCCCTGCTGTGGTGGTTCGGACTCAGCTCGGCGCTGGGCATCGCCCCCGGCGCGACCGCCCCGGTGCCGTTCGCCACCTTCCACGACCTGCGCTGGCTGATGGTCTACCACCGCTCCTGGGCGGGCTTCGCGGTCGAGGCCGCCGCCCTGCTGGTGTTCCGCAGCGGGCTCACCGCGCTGCTGGTGTGGCTCGCCTGGCCGGGCGGGGTGGCGCGGCCCTCGGTGACGGTGCTGCTCCGCAACGCCGCGGTGTTCACGGTGGTCAGCGCGGTGCTGCTGATGCCCTGGGTGGCGCTGCTGTTCGGCCTGGCGGTGATGCCGGTCTCCTGGCTGTTCTTCGCCGCGGTCCCGCCGGTGCTGGCGGTCGGCCTGCTGATCCACCACGGCGCGGTGCGCAGCGGCTGGCACGTGCCGGCGGTCCGCACCACCGGCTGGGTCGCGCTGACCATCGCGGTGCTGACCATGAGTGGCGCGGCCCTGAGCGCCAGTCCGGCCGGGCTGCGCCTGCCGGTGGCGGCCGCGGCCGGGCTGTTCAACGCCTGGGCCTGGTGCGGCATCGTCAACGTGCTGGCGCTCCGGCGGGTGCCGCGGCGGGCCGTGCCGCTGGTGCCGATCGCCCTGGCGCTGCTGCTGGCGGTGGTCGCCACCGGCGCCGGGCTGGGCTTCCGCGCCAGCGTCAGCCACCACGGCACCACCGTGGCGCCCGCGCCCGACGCCGCCGGCGGCCGGCCGGTGCTGCTGGTCAGCGGCTTCGGTGGGCACTGGGACGGGGTGCAGCGGCGCTGGCTGCCCGGCGACCTCGACGAGCGCCGCTTCTCCTACCGCGGCCAGGGCCCGGGCGGCCGGGCGCTGCCCTACAGCGCCGCAGACACCCAGCTGCCGCTGCCGCGGCTGGTCGGCGCGATGCGCGCGCAGGTCGACACGCTCAGCCGCTCCAGCGGGCAGCGGGTCGCCATCGTGGCCGAGAGCGAGGGCGCGCTGGTGGCCAAGACCTACCTGGCCGCCAACCCGAACGCGCCGGTCGACGAGCTGGTGATGTTGAGCCCGCTGGTGCAGCCCGCACGGGTCTTCTTCCCCAGCGGCGGGGAGCAGGGCTGGGGCCTGGCCAGCGGCTGGGAGCTGCGCCAGCTGGGCGACCTGTTCCGCGACCTGTCCGGCGCCGACATGTCGGCCGACATGCCGGTGGTGCGGACGATGATGGACCACGGCCCGGCCGTGCGCGGGCTGCTCGCCTGCCCGCTGCCGCGCACCCGCCAGCTCGCCCTGTTCCCGCTGGCCGACGCGGTCGCCAACCCGCACCCCAGCCAGATCGGCATCCCCAGCGAGGTGGTCCCGGCGTTCCACGGCGGCCTGCTGGCCAACGACCGGATCCGCGAGGCGGTCTCCGGCTACCTCGAGCACGGCAGGGTGGAGCCGGCCACCGTCTGGCCGGTGGCCCAGGAGATCCTGCGGGCCTCCGCGGCTGCCTGGCAGGTGCCGGAGCTGCCGCTGACCGTGAACCCGGCCTGGAGCGGGCCGTCCGGCCGCTCCCCGAGCTGCGACGCGATGGCGGCGTCGCTCCGCCAATGGCTGAAGTGAGAGCGCCGGCGGTCGTCCAGGGCCGCCGGCCCGCCCCGGTGCGGGTGGCCACGGTCGTCGCGGTGCTGGTCTACGCCTGGCTGGTCACCGATTTCCAGGCGTTCACCTGGCCGATCCGGATCGCCACCGCGCTCCCGGCGGTGGTGCTGCTGGTGCTGGCGTCGCGCGACCGGCGCGTGCGGGTGCCGCTGCGCGCCTGGTTCGGCTCCTGGCGGCTGACCACCACCGACCCGCGGCTGCCGCTCTGGCGGCGGGTCATGTGGCGACCCGGGACGGTCGTCTGGACGCTGCTGATCGTGGCCATCTCCGCCTGGGAGGTGCTGGCCAGGCTGCACACGCCGCGCTCGCTCTACCCGACGCTGAGCTCGCTGAGCGACGCGGCCACGCGGTTGCACGCCCTGCGCTTCCTGGCGTTCCTGCTGTGGCTGCAGTTCGGCCGGGACCTGCTGCGCCGATGAACGGCGTGATCCTCGCCGGCTGGGTGGTGCTTGGCCTGGCGATGCTGGTCGCCGAGGTGGTCGGGCTGTTCTCGGGCGGGCGCTTCCCGACGCTCGGCGACGTGCTCAGCTTCCTGATGCGCTCGCGCGTCGGCCGCTGGTTCGTGCTGATCTGCTGGGTCTGGCTCGGCTGGCACGTATTCGTGCGTTCCGGGTTGCCAGGGTTCTGAGAACGCCGGCCACGTATCCGCGGTGCGCGCCATCGCGGCTTCATGTCAGCTTGGGTGACCCAGGCGCGGCACCGATACATGGCTACATGGCCGGCGTTCTAGTCATTCTCGCCGCGGCGTTCCAGCTCGATCTGCGCCGACCAGGTGACCGTCTGGAAGCCGACGCCGGGCTTGCTGTCCCTGGACACCAGCCCCAGGCCGATCGCCATCGCCGGCCCCTCCTGGAGCTGCTCGCACTCGGCGTCCGACCTGCCCGACCAGCTGTCGCTGCCGCTCTCCCCGCGCCCTCTGCCCTCCACGATCACGTCGTTCTGGACGATCAGGAAGCGGACCTCCGCCTCCTTCCCAGGCTCGGCGAGGCCGATGGTCCCGGTCAGGTGCACGGTCCCGTCGGGGCGGATCTTGCCTGGGCTGTTGAACTGCGACGCCGGCATGGTCACCTCCTGTCGAGAAGGGTCACATCCTACGTGTCACGGTCCGTGAAGTTCGCACGATGGCCGTTGCCGGCCACCTCGCTCGGCTGCTCGAGTCGCTGGAGCTGCCGGCGTGCCCGCTCCGCGGCGAGGTCGTTGCGCTTGCGCTCGTAGAGCTTGAGCGCCTGGGCGGCCGCACTCAAGGCGTCCGCCGTTCTGCCGGCCCGTCCGAGGACCTCGGCAAGCTGGACCAGCGCGTCGCCGCGATAGTTGAGGAAATCCGTCCGTTCAGCCGACTCCACCGCCGCGCGGGCGAGCCGCTCGGCCTCGGCCAGGTCCCCGCGGTCGGCCAGGATGCCGGCCAGCACGCCCTGCCAGACGACCTGGGCCAGCAGGTCCTCACCGGCGCCGGCCTCCTGGCTGACGCGAACGAACCGCTCGGCCTCGTCGTGCCGCCGCTGCACGGCGAGCGCCCGGGCCAGGAGCGCGGCGGTGGTCCCCAGATATCCCTTCTCGCCCATCCGCTCCAGGTGCTCGTAGTCGCGCCGCAGGTGCGCCTCGGCGGCGGCCGCGTCGCCGGTCAGCATGGCCACGAACGAGGCCGGCTGGGTGACCGCGGAGGTCATCGTGGCGCCGAGCTCGTCGAAGATCGCCCGGCCCCTGGCGAGCAGCAGGTTCGCCCGGTCCACCTGGCCGCGCATGGCGTACAGGCCGGCGAGGTGGTTGACGATCACCGCCTCGCCGGTCCGGTGCCCGCCGATCTCGGCGAGGAAGCGCTCGCAGCGCTCGATCCCCTCCGGCGCCGGCGTCGGGCCCCAGAGCGCGGCCGAGGCGAGCCAGCCGAGGATCTCGGTGAGCTGGCGCTCGTCGCCCGCCTGGCGCGCGTGGGCGGCGGCCCGCTGCCAGGCCCGCTCGGCGCCGGCCGAGTCGGCCTGCATCCAGTGCACCGCCGCGCGCAGCCGCCAGGCCTGGCAGAGGCCGAGCTGGTCGCCGTGGTGCTCGAAGATCCGCAGCATCTGGGGCAGCAGTGGGGCCACCGCCGCGGTGGTGCCGCGCACGTCCACCTGGAGCCCGAGGAAGAGCTGCTGCACGCGGACGTGCGCCCAGGCGCGCTGGTCGCCGGCGGTCGCGGTGACCTGTTGCGCCCGCTCCAGCGTGGCGGCAGCCCCGTCGAGCTGGCCGGCCTCGATCATCGCCGCGCCGAGCTGGGTCAGCAGCCGCGCGAGCGCCGGGTCGTCGGCTTCGACCAGCGAGGACGCCGTCTGGAGCAGGCGCACCGCCGCTGGTGCGTCGCCGCGCGCGTGCGCCCTGGTTCCCGCCGCCTCCAGAAAGCCGGCCGCCCGCCGCGCCAGCGCGCCGACCTGGCCGCCCGAGCGGCCGAGCTCGCGCTGGTAGCGCACGGCGCGCTCCAGGTGGTAGCCGAGCAGCTCGTCGTACTCGCCGGCCCGCCCGGCGGGCAGGCGCTCCAGCCAGCCGGCGAACCGCTCGTGCAGGCCGGCGCGCAGCGACTTGGGGATCGCCCGGTAGGCGGCCTGCTGGACCAGCACATGGCGGAAGGCGTAGCGCTCGCCGACCTCCTGCTGCGGCGGCTGCTCCTGCACCAGGCCCTTGGCGACCAGCGCGAGCAGGTGGCGGCGCAGGGGCACGCGCACCTCCTCGGGGAGCAGTTCGGCGACCGCGCGCAGCGAGAAGTCCCTGCCGACCACCGCGGCGCGCCACAGCACCGCGCGTTCGCCGGGGCCGAGCAGGTCCAGCCGCGCGGCCAGCAGCGCCTGGATGGTCGCGGGCAGCGGCGGGCCGCTGTCGCCCCAGCGGTGCTCGCCGCGCGCGGCGGCGAGCTGCTCCAGGAACAGCGGGTTGCCGGCGGCGGCCTCCAGCAGCCGCCGCCGGTCGGCCTCTGGCGG
>DASVXQ010000258.1:0-3678 GCA_036392615.1 Actinomycetes bacterium
CGGCGGCATCGGCGTCGCGCTGCTGGACGACGGGGACGACGGCGACGACGGCGACGGCGCCGGCCCGGCCGCGAGCCGGCAGCCGGTGCCAGGTCTGCCCTACAGCGCCGGCGAGCTGGCGCGGCTGGCCGAGCGGCACGCCGGCGTGGGTAGGCGGCCGACCCGCCAGGAGATCGAGCGGGCGATCGCCTCGGCGGCGCCGCGGCCGGTCCGGGGACACAACGCCGTGCGGTTCGACGACCGGGGGGTCACCGTGGTGGTCGACCGGGACCTGCCCTGGCGCAGCACCGCCTGGTTCGCCGGACGCTGAGCCACCTGGGAGGAGCGATGGCGCGACGGGACCCGCTCGGCATGCTGACGGCGGAGGAGCGCGGGCGGCTGGAGGCGGTGCTGGTCGACCTGGGCCACGACCGCCGGCGCACGCTGGCGGCGCTGCTCCAGGGATGGGTGGACCACGTCGACCGGCTGGTGGCCGAGGCCGGCCTCGACCCCGACGACGGCCGCCGCTGGACCCCGCATGACCTGGTCGCCGCGCTGTACCTGCGCGACTTCGTGGAGCGCGGCCTGCGCGGCCTGCCCGAGGAGCTCGCCGCGCTCGGCCGCCGGGCGGTCGGCCCGGCCGACGCCGCCTTCGACGCCTTCACCGTACCGGACCCCGAGGGCCTGCTGCGCGCCTGGATCCCGGACGAGCCGCTCGGCCACGGCTGGTGGTGGCGCCGCGTGCCCGCCTCCGGCCCGGTCGCCCACGACTTGGTCGGCCGGGGGCGATTGGGACCCTGACGTGGAGGGTAGGCGGATCGCTGCGGTCACCGAGGGGGTGCGGGCATGAGCGAGCGGGAACGTATCGAGGAACGGGGCAGAGCCGCCACCCGGGGCGCGCCGGAGCGGCCGACCGAGCTGCGCGCCGGCGGGTGGATGGGAGCGATCAAGCGGACGGTTCGGGAGTTCCGCGTCGACAACCTGAGCGACTGGGCGGCGGCGCTGACCTACTACGGCGTGCTGTCGATCTTCCCCGCGCTGCTGGTGCTGGTGGCCGCGATCGGCCTGTCCGGCCAGTCGGCCACCCAGACGCTGCTGAGCAACCTCGGCCAGCTCGCGCCGGGGTCGGTCAGGCAGGTGCTGACCACCGCGATCACCAATCTCCAGCACAGCCAGGGCTCGGCCGGCGCGGTCGCGATCGTCAGCCTGGCGCTGGCGCTGTGGTCGGCGTCGGGCTACGTGGCGGCGTTCATGCGCGCCTCCAACGCCATCTACGACGTGCCCGAGGGGCGGCCGATCTGGAAGACCGTGCCGATCCGAGTGGCCGTCACGGTGGTGATGCTGGTGCTGCTGGCGGTCAGCGCGGTGGCGGTGGTGATCACCGGCACCCTGGCGGACCGGGTCGGGCGGGTGCTCGGCATCGGCTCCACCGCGGTGACCATCTGGGACGTGGCCAAGTGGCCCGTGCTGCTGGTGATCGTCAGCTTCATGTTCGGCCTGCTCTACTGGGCCTCGCCCAACGCCAGGCAGGGCTTCCGCTGGGTCACACCCGGCGGGATCCTGGCGGTGGTGATCTGGGTGATCGCCTCGGCAGCGTTCGCGTTCTACGTCGCCAACTTCAGCTCCTACAACAAGACCTACGGCTCGCTGGCCAGCGTGATCGTCTTCCTGGTCTGGCTGTGGATCTCCAACCTGGCGATCCTGCTCGGCGCCGAGCTGAACGCCGAGCTGGAGCGCGGGCGCAGCATCGCCGCCGGGCACCCCGACGATCGCGAGCCCTACATGGAGCTGCGCGACACCAGCAAGCTGAAGGAGCGCGACAGCCTCTGAGCTCGCCCGCCGCTACCATCGCGGCCGGGCCGACGGTGAGGCGGTGGTGGTGGACGACTGGGCTGCGATCCGGGGGGCGTGCGCGCTGCTGGAGGACCAGGCGGTGCTGGCGCTCGCCAAGCCGGCGGGGATCTCGGTGGTGGGGGAGCGGCACGACACCGACCTGATCACCCTGGCGCGCGACGCCGGCGAGCGGCTGCTGCCGGTCCACCGGATCGACAAGGTGACCTCCGGGGTCGTGCTGCTCGCCAAGCGTCCCTGGGCGCACGCCGAGCTCACCCGCCAGTTCCAGCGGCGCTCGGCCCGCAAGCTGTACCTGGCCGTCACCCGTTCCCGCGGCCTGCCCGAGCGCGGCGCCATCGACCTGCCGCTGCGTGTCGGCCGCAAGAACCGCGTGCGGGTGGCCGCGCCACGGGAGGCGATCGTCGCCGACGAGGCCGCCGGGCGGTGGTCGCTGCGGAGCTCCGAGGAGCCCGCCGGCGGTGCGAGCTACCCGTCCCGCACCCTGTTCGCCAGGCTCTGGGAGGGCAGGGACCGCACGCTGCTGCTGGTCCGGCCGGTCAGCGGCCGCCGCCACCAGATCCGCGTCCACCTCGCCTGGATCGGCCACCCGATCGCCGGCGACCCCCTGTTCCCCGACCGCTCGGGCGAGCCGGCGCCGCGGACGGCCCTGCACTCCTGGCGGATCGGCTTCCAGGCGCCCTGGTCCGGCGACGCCCACGTCGAGGTGGAGGCGCCGCCGGGCGAGGACTTCTGGGCCTGCCTCGGCGCCGCCGCCGAGGGGTTCGACCCGGCGACGCTGCGCTCGGCGGCGGGCGCGCTCAGCGACCGGGCAGCTGCTGATTGATCAGCCGCACCTGGCCGCGCGCGACCGCCTTGCCCTGCTGGTTGGTGATCTCGACCAGCCACAGCTGGAGGGTGCGTCCCTGCTGGATGACGCTGGCGCGGACGTCGAGCCGCCCGGCGACGTGCGGGCGCAGGAAGTCGGTCTGGTTGTTGACCCCGACCGCGAAGCGACCGTCGGACGACACGGCGTGGGAGGCGCCGATGCTGGCCGCGCTCTCGATCACGGTGGTGTAGAGGCCGCCGTGGACAATCCCCCACGGGGTGTGGTGCTGGGCCGACGCCTCGAGGTGGCCGCGGACCTCGTCGCCGCTGACGAAGTCGATCTGGAACCCGACCGACCGGAGGAAGTCGCCTTCCCGGTCCGGGTCGATGGCCACCCCGAGCCGGTCGCCGGCGCGATCGTCTGCCATGCACGCTCCTCTCCTCAGGGCGCGATGGTAGCCTTGATCGCCTCCCCGCGGCCGACGATGGCGATGGCGTCCAGCACGCGCTCCAGCGGCAGGCGGTGGGTGATCAGGTCGGCCACCGGCACCGAGCCGGAGGCGATCGCCGCCAGCGCGCGGGCGTTGTGCGCCGGGCTCGAGCCGTTGGCGCCGACGATGGTCAGCTCGCGGTAGTGGATCGCGTTGGCGTCCAGCGTCACCAGCGGGTCGTCCTTGGGCAGGCCGCCGAAGAAGCTGATCCGCCCCTGCCGCGCGACCAGCTGCGGCGACAGCTCCTGCGCGGCGCCCGAGGCGGCCGCCACGATCACCACGCCGGCGCCCTCGCCGTCGGTCAGCTTGCGTACCTCGTCGACCAGGTCCACCTCGCCGGAGCGGATGGCGGCGTCCGGCTCGACCAGCGCGGCGGCCTGCTCGAGCCGCGCGGGGTTGAGGTCGGCCAGCAGCACGCGCCCGGCGCCGCGGGAGCGGGCCAGGCGCGCGTGCAGGCAGCCGATCGGGCCGGAGCCGATGATCAGCACGTCGTCGCCCTCGCCGACGCCGGCGAGCTCCTGGCCGTTCAGCACGCAGGCCAGCGGCTCGG
>DASVXQ010000259.1:0-14390 GCA_036392615.1 Actinomycetes bacterium
AATGGCCGGTCGTCGGCCGCCGCCGCCACGCCCGCGGCGGCCAGCGCGGTCGCCACTCTGCCGGGCGCCGACGACCGGGTCGGCGCGGTGCAGCGCTTCTCGCGCATGGCCACGGTCGCGCTCGGCGTGGTGCTGCTCACCGGCCTGACCCGCGGGCTGGTCGAGGTGCGCAGCTGGCACGGCCTGGTGTCGACCAGCTTCGGCCGCACCCTGCTGATCAAGCTCGCGCTGGTCGCTGGCCTGGTCGCGCTCGGGGCGGTCAACCGCTTCCGGATCGTGCCCGCCCTGCGGGCCGGCCGCGCCAAGGTCGCCACCATCGGCTCCACCGTGCGGGCCGAGCTCGCGCTGGCGATCCCGATCGTGGTGGCCGCGGCGGTGCTCGGCGAGCTGCCCCCCGCCCAGTACGTCAGCCAGCCGGCGGCCACCAGGCAGGCGCCGGCGGGGGTCACCGTCAGCGGCAACGACTTCGCCACCTCGGTGAAGCTCCAGCTCACCGTGTCGCCCGGCGCGGTCGGGCCCAACCAGTTCAGCGCCAGGGTGGTCGACTACGACAGTGGCCAGCCGGTCGACGCCCAGCGGGTGTCGCTGCGCTTCGCCCTGCCGAACCGGCCCGACGTCGGCGCCTCCAGCCTGGAGCTCAAGCGCGCGGCCGACGGGCGCTTCGAGGGCAACGGGATCCTGGCGATCGCCGGGAACTGGATCATCACCGCCCTGGTGGAGCGCCCGGACGGCAGCGTGACCGTGCCGCTGGAGTTGCGGGCGCGCGCCGCGCCGGGCAACTCCTCCCAGGTGAGGGTCTCCAGAGCCCCCGGCCAGCCGACCGTCTACACCATCGCGCTGCAACGCGGCGGCTCGCTCCAGGCCTACCTGGACCCCGGCAAGCCGGGCGCCAACGTGCTGCACCTGACCTATTTCAAGGCCAACGGCAGCGAGCAGCCGATGTTCGAGGTGAGCGCCAGGGGCACCAACCCCGCCGGCGTGAGCGACGACCTGACGCTGGCGAAGTTCAGCGCCGGCCACTTCGTCTCCAACCTGACCATCACTCCGGGGCGCTGGTCGTTCTCGGTCACCGCGACCTCCCAGGAGGGCGACCTGACCAACGCCCAATTCGAGCAGGTGATCCAGCAATGAAGCAGCTTCGTTCCCTGCCGGCCGCGCTGGCGCTCGCCGCGCTGGTGCTGGCCGGCGGCTGCTCGAGCGGCGGCTCCTCCTCGTCCGGGGGCGAGAGCAACTCGGGCCAGGCGAGCGCCACCACGGCCGGCAACAGCGCCACCGCCGACCGGCCCGCCTCCACCGGCAAGCTGGCCATCGAGGCGCCGCGCAACGGCCAGGTGGTCAAGGGGAGCAACCTGACGCTCAAGGTCGACCTGACCGGCGCCAAGGTGGTCCCGGCGACCACCACCAAGATCACGCCCAACCAGGGCCATCTGCACGTCACCCTGGACGGCAAGCTGATCTCGATGAACTACGGGCTGTCCGAGAAGCTGCCCAAGCTGAGCCTGGGCACCCATCTGGTCCAGGTGGAGTTCGTCGCCTCGGACCACCTGCCGTTCGACCCCAGGGTGATCACCCAGGCCGCCTTCCAGGTGAACGGGTGAGCAGGTGACCGTCCCGCTCCAGGCGAGGGCCGCGCCGCGAGCGCCGGCGGTGCTCGCGGCCCTGGCCGGGCTGGCCTTCCTGCTCGCCCGGCCCGGCCTGGAGGCACTTCCGGCCGGTGCCCGGACCGGGGTGCTGGCCGGCGGCTACCTCGCCACGGGTCTGGCCGCTGCGCTCGCGGCGGGCCAGGCGGGCGGCCAAGCGGCGTCCCCGCGGCGGCGGGCCGTGGTGCTGGCGTTGGGGATCGCGGCGGTCGCCGCCGCCGCGCTGCTGGCGCGGCCGGTGCCGCCGCTGCCCGGCGGAACGGTCGCGCTCGGGCTCGGGCTGCTCGCCGCCGTGGCGGAGGAGGCGCTGTTCCGCGGCGCGCTCTACGCTCTGCTGGAACGGCGCGGGGCGCTGCTGGCGGTGGGCGTCTCCGCCTCGATGTTCGCGCTGGTGCATGTCCCTTCCTACGGTCTGGCGGCGCTGCCGGTCGACCTCGGCGCCGGCCTGCTGTTCGGCTGGCAGCGCTGGGCGTCCGGCCGCTGGACCGTTCCCGCGGCGACCCACGCCGCGGCCAACCTGCTGGCGGTGATCCTTCGATGAAGCCGATTCGCGTCGTCGCGATGCTGATCGGGGTGCTGTTGCTGGCGACCTCGTGCGCGGGGTCGAGCGGGTCGGCCGGCCGACCCGAGCCGCTGCGGGTGGGCGCCATCTACCCGCTGAGCGGCTCGCAGGGCCCGGGCGGTGTCGAGGAGTACCGGGGCGTCCAGATGGCCGCCAAGCTGGCCAACCAGCGCGGCGGGGTCAACGGCCGGCCGGTCGAGCTGGTGCCGGTCGACGTGCCCGAGGCCGACGCCGCCCCGGCCGCGGTCGAGCGCCTGGCCGGCCAGGGCATCGGCGTGATGCTCGGCAGCTACGGCAGCACCATCTCGGAGCCTGCCGCGCGGGCCGCCTCGCGCGGCGGCCGGGTGTTCTGGGAGACCGGCGCGGTGGGCGAGCTGATGGGCCTGCCCTCCGGCGGCGACCGGGTGTTCCGGGTCGCGCCGGCCGGCTCGCTGCTCGGCAAGGCCGCCATGGACTTCACCGCCGGGCAGCTGCTGCCGCGTCTGCACCGTCGCGCCGGCGGCCTGCGCTACACCGTCGCCGCGGTGGACGACCAGTTCGGCGACGGGGTCGCCCGCGGCGCCGTGGCGGAGCTGCGCGCCCGTGGGCTGACCGTGGCGGGCGACCTGCGCTACGACCCGCTGCGCGACCAGGCCGCCCCGGTGGTCCGGCGGATCGCCGCGACCAGGCCGGACGTGCTCTTCGTGGTGGCCTACATCAACGACGGCGTGGCCATCCGCAAGCAGATCGTGGCGCAGAAGCTCCACCTGGTGGCCAACATCGGCACCTCGTCCAGCTACTGCATGCCGGCCTTCGGCGCGGCGCTCGGCAAGGACGCGGTCGGGCTGTTCGCCTCGGACAAGCCGGCGGCCGACTGGCTCAGCGCGCGCGGCCTGGCGCCGGACGCGATCGCCCTGCTGAACCAGGCCAACCACGCCTACCGCGCGGCCTGGGGCGACTCGATGAGCGCGGCCGCGCTGGCCGGCTTCGCCGGCGCCTGGGCGCTGCTGCACTACGTCCTGCCCAAGGCCGGCGGCACCGACCCCGCCCGGGTGGCCGCCGCCGCCCGATCGGTGGACGTCCCGGTCGGCGGGCTGCCCAACGGCAGCGGCCTGCGCTTCGGCCGAGTCGGCACGCCCGACGCCAGCGACAACCTCGGCGCCGCCTCGGTGATCTGGGAGTGGGTCGGGGTCAACGACCGGCAGATCACCTGGCCGCCGCGGTTCGCCACCGCCCCCATCAAGCCGCTCCCGATCACGCCATGAGCCGCCCCAACCGGTCCATCGCCGGCCGGCCGCTGGCCGGCTGGGTGCTGCTCGCCAGCGGCCTGCTGGTGGCCCTCGCCTACCTGGCCGGAACGGGCCTGAGCGGTCGCACGAGCCCGCTGGCCCACCGGCCGCTGCTGGACGGGCTGGCGCCGCCGCCGCCCTACCGCTGGGTCAAGCCCCCGCCGGAGGCGGCCAGCACCAACAAGCCGCCCAGCGGCGCCACCGCGAGCGTCGACCTCGGTCCGAACGGGACCGCCGTGACCGCCATCTCGACCAACGACGGCCAGGCGAACCTCCTGCTGGACCCGAACGCGATCGCGCCGTCGCGGGGCGACCGCTCGGTCAAGGTGCAGATCGAGCCGGTCGACCCGGGCACCCTGGAGGCCCTGCCGTCCGGCCTGGTGGCGGCCGGCAACGCCTACCGGATCCGCTTCAGCTACCAGCCCTCTGGCAAGCCGGTCACCGCCCTGGCCGGCAAGGCCACCGTCTCGCTGGTGTTCGCGCTGCTGCCGATCCCGGTGACCAGCGCCTTCGACAACACCATCCTGGCCTCGCCCGACGGCAGGGCGTGGACCAGGCAGCAGAGCACCGCCACCCCGGGGACGCACCAGGTCGCCTCGACCCTGAAGGAGCCGGGCTACGTGATGGCGGCGGTGCCGCCGGCGCCGCCCGAGCAGGCGGCCAGCACCAACCGCACCCCGCTGATCATCGGCCTGGTGGCCGCCGCGCTGGTGGTCGCAGCCGCCGCGCTGCTGCTGGTGCGCCGGGTGTCGGCCGCCCGGCGGGACGAGGAGTACGACGACGACTGGGACGACGGCGAGGAGGACCCGGTGGACGACCCGGGGCCCGGCAGGGGGGAGCGCCGATGACGGCAGCCACAGCGACGGGGGCACGGGCGGGCCGCCGGCGGCCGCGCTGGAGCTGGCTGCGCGGGACCGGCCTGGTGCTGCTGCTGGCCGCCGGGGTGCAGCTCGGTGCGGCCGGTCCCGCCGCGGCGCACGCGGTCGGCGGCGGCCCGGCCGCCAGCAACTACCGCACCAACGTGCACGGCATCGATCCGCCCATCCCGGGCGTCACCGTGCGCACAGTCGACGGCGGCAACCAGCTCGAGCTGACCAACCGCGGCCGGGAGATCGTCCTGCTGGGCTACCAGAACGAGCCCTACCTGCGGGTCGGCCCCGCCGGGGTGTTCGAGAACGAGCGCTCGCCGTCGACCTTCTCCAACCGCTCGATCACCGCGCCGACCCAGATCCCGCCGCGCTACAGCGCCGGCGCGCCGCCCGACTGGCGTCGCATCTCCTCGCGGCCGGTGGCGATCTTCCACGACCACCGGGCGCACTGGTCCGGCGGCCCCGAGCCCGCCGCGGTGCGGCGCGACCCCGGCAAGCGGCAGCTCGTCTCGCCCGACTGGCAGGTGCCGATCAGGGTGGGCGACCGAACCTCGATCCTGTCCGGCGACATCGAGTGGGTGCCCGGGCCGTCGCCCTGGCCGTGGGCCGCGCTGGCGGTGGCGCTCGCGGCGCTGGTGCTGCTGGTCGGCCGGATCGGCTGGCAGGCGCGGGTGCTCGCCGGGGTGACCGCGCTGGCGGTGGTGGCCGACGCGGTGCACGCCTACGGTGTCTGGAGCGGCTCGACCGCGCCGATCCTCACGCGGGTCTACGGCAGCGCCACCTCGTTCGCCGGCTGGGTGGTCGCCGGCGTGGCCATCCAGCGGCTGCTGACCGGCAAGCTGGAGGCCGGCCGCACCTTCATGCTGCTGGCGGCGATCTTCCTCGCGCTGGCCGGCGCCGCGCCGGACGTGCCGGCGCTGGCGCGCTCGCAGCTCCCCTCCGGGCTCGACCCCGCGCTGACGCGCGCCGCCATCAGCGCGACCCTCGGCCTTGGCGCCGGCATGCTGCTGGTCGCCCTGCTGGGCCGGCAGTTCCGGCTGGCCGGCGGCGCGGGCACCTCGGGCCTCCCGAGTCGCCCGCGCCCACCGACCGCCCCGCCGCCCCGCCGGCAGGGCGGGATGGCGCAGGCCGGCGCCCACCGGCAGGACCCGCAGGGCGGCGCCGGCCCGCCCCAGCGGAAACGCGGCGGCTCCGGCGGAAGCAGGAAACGGTCACGTAAATCTAGAGGAAGCTGACCGTCTCCTCTTCAGGGTCGACCGGACAACGTAACTCGGGGGGCTTCGTCCATACTGGAGGTGTGGAACGGCACCCCGCGCCGGCCGGCAGCGCATCGCACCGGCCGCCCCGCCGACACCCCCTGGCGCACCACGGCTCGCCGTGCGGCTGCGCCCGTGGGTGCCCTGGATCGCCACGGTCGTCCGCCTCGGACTGGCCGTGGTCTGGGCGTGGGCGGCGCGCGCCAAGATCCTCGACCCGGCCGGCGCCGTGCTGTCGGTGCGGGCCTACCGGCTGCTGCCCGAGGCCCTGGTCCACCCGGCGGCCTACGCGCTGCCGTTCCTCGAGCTCGCGGTTGCCGTGCTGCTGGCCGCCGGGATCGCGACGCGGGTGGCGGCCGGCACCTCCGCCGGGCTGCTGCTGGTCTTCATGGCCGGCATCGCCTCGGCGTGGGCGCGCGGCCTGCAGATCGACTGCGGCTGCTTCAGCACCGGCGGCGCCGCCGCGGGCGTCGGCGCCGCGCAGTACCTGGGCGAGCTGCTGCGCGACACCGGGCTGCTGGTGCTGTCGCTTGCCCTGGTGTGGCGGCCGCGGAGCCGCCTTGCCCTGGGCGGCGAAGCCGAACGCGCGACCATCCCGCCGCCATGACCCGCGAAACCCGATGCACGCCTGCACGCCGCCGCAATGACCTGAAGACCTGAAGACAAGGAGATGCTGGAGAGCGGACGAGCAAGTCGAAGCAGCCCCCGCGCGGCGGCGGGCGGAGAAGATCGCGGCGCGCCGCGGCCGGCGGCGCCCGTCGTGGCAGCTGTGAACTGGCGTGGCCGTGCTGATCGTGGCGGTCGTCGCGGGGGTGGTCATCCAGTCGAACCGCTCCCCGAGCGGCGCCACCGTGGTCAAGCCCGCCCACGCGCTCGGCCCGAACGGCGGCGAGCAGCGCGGCAGCGCCTCGGCGCCGGTGGTGGTCGAGGAGTACGGCGACTTCCAGTGTCCGCACTGCGCCAACTTCCAGCGGACCGTCGGCCCGACCGTCGACAAGCTGGTCGACAGCGGCAGGATCCGCTTCGTGTTCCACCCGATCGCCTTCATCGGGCCGGAGTCCACCGCCGCGGCCAGCGCGGCGACCGCCGCCGGCGACCAGGGCAAGTTCTGGCCGTACCTCGACCAGCTGTTCGCCTAGCAGGGCCCGGAGAACTCCGGGACCTTCTCGACCGGCAAGCTGCTGGCGATCGGGCGTGCGGCCGGGTTGACCGACCAGCGCTTCACCACCGCCGTCGAGCGGGGCACCTACGAGAACTGGATCGCCCAGCAGACCGATCAGGCCTCGCGGCGCGGCGTGAACCAGACCCCGACCGTGCTGGTCGACGGCCAGATGGCGCCCGACGCGATCACCCCGCAGGGCCTCCAGGCTGCGGTCGACGCCGCCCTGGCGGCGAAGTGACGGCCGCCTCCGGCAGCATGGACTGATCGGGACGTGCGCCGCCGCCCGCGGCGGGAGGAGGGATGCAGCGTGGACGTGGCAGATTCGGTTCGCCGCTACTGGGACGCGGACGCGGCCACCTACGACCGCTCACTGGACCATGGGGCGGGCACGCCGACCCAGCGGGCCGCCTGGAACGCCGCGCTGACCCGCATGCTGCCGCCCGCGCCCGCGCGGATCCTGGACGTCGGCGCGGGCACCGGCTTCCTGTCGCTGGCCGTCGCGCGCCTCGGCTACCGGGTGACCGCGCTGGACCTGTCGCCCGGCATGCTGGCGTACCTGCGCAGCGCGTCCGAGCGGGAGGGCCTGGAGGTCGAGATCGTCGAGGGCGGCGCCGAGCAGCCGCCGCCGGGGCCGTTCGACGCGGTGATGGAGCGCCACCTGCTGTGGACGCTGCCGGACCCGGCGGGCGCGCTGGCCGCCTGGCGTGCGGTCGCGCCCTCGGGCCGCCTGGTGCTGTTCGAGACGATGCACGGCCGGGCCGATCCGGTCGAGCGCCTGCGCGGGCAGGCGCGCGAGGGCCTGCGGAAGCTGCGCCGCGAGCCGGACCACCACCACGACCACTACCAGGCCGAGCTGATCGCCGAGCTGCCGCTGGCCGGCGGCGCCCACCCAGACCAGCTGGTCGAGCTGGTCGAGCGGGCCGGCTGGGGCCGCGTGCGGCTGGAGCGGCTGCGCGACGTCGAGTGGGCCCACCTGTTGGCGCTGCCGCCGGCCAGCCGCGTGCTCGGCACCACCCCGCGGCTGGCGATCGTGGCGGAGTCGCTTACGCCGGCTTGACCGCCGGCTCGGGAGCATGGCCCCCCCCGGCGCCCTCGGGCGCGTCCCCGGCATCCACACCGGAGGTGGCTCGATGCGCGAGGCCATGCTCACCTGCCCGAAGTGCCACGGCGGCATGCGCTCCTACGAGCGCAGCGGCGTGACCGTGGACCAGTGCGACGAGTGCCGCGGCATCTTCCTCGACCGCGGCGAGCTCGACCGCCTGATCGACGCCGAGCGCGAGTGGCACTCGGAGCCCGTGCGGCGCGAGGCGTCCTGGAACGACGGGTACCGCGACGATCGCGACGACCGGCGGTACGGGCATGGCGACCGCGACGACCACCGCGGCTACCCGCGCAGCCGCAAGAAGAGCTTCCTCGACGAGCTGTTCGACTAGAGCGCCGGCACGTATCGGTGCCGCGCGTAGATTTCCCGCGGCGACAAGGGAGCCGAAACGGCGCGCACCGCGGATACGTGCCGCGCTCTACGCCTGGCGGAGGCTCAGCCGGCCAGGCCGCCGGCGGTGAGGTCGGGCGGCAGCGCCGCGCCGCTGCCGCGGGCGGCCTCCAGCGCCTTGCGCACCGCCTGGCCGTAGAACTTGCCGAGGAAGGTGTAGCCGGCGCTGGAGGGGTGGAACAGGTCGGGGCTGAACATCTCGCGCCGCCCGCGGAAGACGGGCCGCGCGACCGTGGCCACGTCGATCACGGTGATCTTGTGGCGGCTCAGCTCGGCCTGGTACAGCCGCGTGTAGGCGCGCGCCCACAGCCCCAGCACGTCGCGCAGCGGCCAGCGGAAGGCCAGCGAGGTCTCGGCCGGCGGCAGGCCGGAGACCATCACCACCGCGCGTGGTGCCGCGGTGGTGATGCCGGGACCGAGCAGGCGCAGCTGGCGGCGCACCTCGTGGACCGGCGTGACATGGGTGATGTCGTTGGTGCCGACGCACACCAGCACCACGTCCGGGTCCAGCTCGGCGAGCCGTGGGACCTGGTCGGTCACCACGTTGCACAGCCGCGCCCCGGAGGTCCCCAGCGAGTACAGCCGCACCCGGTAGCGCTCGGCCAGCGCCACCGCCACGCCGTAGGTGAGCGTGTCCTCGGCGCAGTCGGCGCCCACCCCGGCGACCGAGCTGTCCCCCAGCACGGCCAGCACCAGCGGCTCGCCGTCCTCGGGGCCCAGAGCGCAGCTGATCTCCAGCGCGGGATGGGATGGCAGGAACCGGTGCTTGGTGGCCGCGAACACCTCGGCGGCCAGTGTGGTGACGACGGCGCCTCCCGCAACCAGGGCGGCGCGACCGACGTGCCGGAAACCGATCCCCACCTGCGCCTCCTCGAGGAGATCGGAGGGCCAGCGACCGCGCCATCCTCCTCGACGCGAGCCCCCGGACTCCGCATCCACATCGAGAGTACGAAGCTCCGCCCGATATGTGAAGAGTCTGGTCGCTCTGCCTACCACTGAGTGTAGCGGGGCGGGGGGTTACGAGGGAAACGCTCGGTACTAACGAGCCGTTGGTCCGAGACGGCGTAACTGTGCGGGATCGCTGCGGTACCGGTCGACCAGCTCCCTGGTGCAGGCGTCGATGCGCGCGTGCAGCTCGCGCCGGCGGCGCGACAGCTCGGTCTCGATCTCGACCAGCGTGCCCTCGATCTCGCGCAGCCGCTCCGGGTCGTCCCAGGGGATCGGCGTGTCCCAGGTCTCCGCCAGGCTGGCCATCCGGCGGTCCTGGAGGCCGCCGGCGAACCTGGCGAAGCTCGGCGAGCGCCGCGGGGTGGCCCGCCGCATGTCGGATCGCTGCCCCGACGCGGTCGCGGTGAGCTTCTCGACGCTCGGCTGGTCGCCCGCGACCGCCGCCTGCGCCAGGTCCAGCCGGCCCTGCACCAGCCGGCGCCAATAGCTCACCTGACGCTCCTCCTCGCGCAGGCTCTGGCGCAGCGCGCGCAGGCTGGCGAGCGGTTCCAGCCGCAGCCGTTCCTCGAAGCCGTCGTCGCCCACGAGCACTCCTTCTCCCAGCCGGGGCATCCGTTATCTCCAGTTCTCGGCATTCCGTGAACCGCACTACAGCCTTGCGTGGTCTAGCATCGCGGCATGCCCAGAGCCGCCAGGAAGGCCGCGCCGCGCGCCCGGCCGCGACGCCGCTCGCCAGCGCTACGAGCACGCGCCGCCGAGATCCACGCGCGCTTGACCAAGCGCTACCCACAGGTCACCACCGCGCTGCGCCACGACTCGGCCTGGGAGCTGCTGGTGGCGACCATCCTGTCGGCGCAGTCGACCGACGAGGTGGTCAACCAGGTGACCGCCGAGCTGTTCAAGCGGTACCCGACCGTGGCCGACGTGGCCGCGGCGCCGCGCGCCGAGTTCGAGCAGGCCATCTACCGCACCGGCTTCTTCCGCAACAAGGCCAGGTCGGTCCAGGAGGCCGCCCAATACCTGCTGGAGCATCATGACGGCCAGGTCCCGGAGCGCATGGAGGAGCTGGTCAAGCTGCCCGGCGTGGGGCGCAAGACCGCCAACGTCGTGCTCGGCACGTTCTACGCGCGCAACGACGGCGTGGTGGTCGACACTCACGTGACCCGGCTGTCGCGCCGGCTGGGCCTGACGCGCCAGACCGACCCCGAGAAGATCGAGCTGGACCTGATGGGCCTGCTGCCCAAGGAGGAGTGGACCGACTTCTCGCACCGGCTCATCTGGTTCGGGCGCCAGGTGTGCCTCGCCAAGGACCCCCGCTGCGACCTCTGCGAGCTGGCCGACCTGTGCCCCTCCGCCTTCAAGGTGGGCCGCTGGGCCAAGCCGGCCAAGCCCGCCAAGGCCAAGGCGGGCGCCGCCGGGACGGGCACGGTCAGGGCCGGCGCCGCCACGAGCCCGCGGCAGGCCCCACCCGCCTGAGGCGCCTCAGCGGCGCTGCTCGGGGCCCAGGCGCGCGCGGAAGCTGGCGGCCACCTCGCCGGGGTTGGCGTGCCGCCGCGTGCTCGCCTTGGAGTACAGCAGCTCGTCGTCGAGCCAGACCTCGAAGCGCCCGCCGGTGGAGGGGACCATCTCCAGCTCGGCGATCACCGACGCCCAGCCGTTCAGCAGTTCGTCCGCCAGACCGACGGCGCGAGGGATGTAGTTTCAGGGCACACAGAACTCGATGCGCACTTTGTGGGTGGGATTCATCACCACTTGAGCGTTACGCCCCACTTCCTCTTCAGGCCCCGAGCCAAGCTCCGAGGCGAGTCATCACCCTGCCGCAGGGCGTCTGACCTGCGCAGGAAGGCTCCAGGAGGGAGCATATGGGGCAGGTCGTGCCCGTCACGTCAGGTTACCGCGCGCCCACAAACGACGGGTTGCAAGAGGTCAACCTGACGCCAGCATCGGTCATATCGGAAACCAGCAGGTCAGCGCAGGCTTGGGGCGACCCTATCCCGCTGCGCGGGCCTGCGCACTGCTACCTCGACAGACTCGCGCCCGTCACCAGGAGATCAGTGCGCGGGCGGCTCGACTTGCTCGCCGACCTGCTCAAGCCTGGCAGTGAGGCCACTACGTTCCCCTGGGCTGAGCTGGACTACAGCCACACCTCGGCGCTGCGCGCGGTGCTGGCCGAGCGCTTTAGCTTCCAGACCGCCAACAACTACCTCACAGCCCTTCGTGGGGTGCTGCGGGAGGCCTGGCAGCTCGGAATGATGAGCACCGATCAGTACCACCGCGCTGTTGCGTTCCGACAGCTTCGAGGGTCAGCCCTGCCCGCAGGGCGGGAAGTCTCGGCGGATGAGTGGCGGAGATTCTTCACCCACCTTGCCGAAGACGGCTCCCCACTTGGCATTCGGGATTTCGCCGTGTTCGCCTGCTTGCGCGCTACGGGCATGCGCAGGGAGGAAGCGACTCGGCTCAACGTGGAGGACTACGACCCCCGCAAGGTGACGTTCTCGATCCGCCACGGAAAGGGCAACGTTGGTCGAGTGGTCGGAGCGGCGGAATGGGTGCGCGAACCGATGGAGCGGTGGTTGCGGATACGCGGCCCCGAGGCTGGTGCGCTGTTCTGCGGCGTGCGCAAGCACGGCTCGATCGATCAACAGCGCCGTCACGTGACGCCAACGGGTCTTCACACTGCGCTGAAGCGGCGGCTTGCCGCTGCTGGCATCGAGCAGGACTGGAGCTGTCATGACTTCCGCCGCACGCTGGCGGGAGACCTGCTCGACAGGGGAGCCGACATTTCGGCGGTTCAGAAGCAGCTCGGGCACAAGCAGGTGACAACCACCCAGCGGTACGACAGGCGACCCTTGGAGCGGCTACGGCAGGTTGCCCAGCTCGTCCCTTCGCCCTTGGACGTGGCGGAATGACGGGCGCAGAGCGTAGGGCGGTTGGCGCGTTCCTGCGCACGGCGCACGACTACCTGATGCGCGAGAACATTTCAGGAGAGCGATACCAACTTGCCATGGGACTGGTGGCCTACCACCTGCACGCCGTATCGGTCGGACTGGAGGCGCCAGAGTCCGACGTCGTGACGCTGGTTGGGGAGAGCACCGACGCGCTACGAAGAGACGTTGGGAGGCTGCTCGCCATGTAGGCGAGGGAAGAGCGGAGAACGGGCCTGGAAGCTGAGTCCAGGCCCGTTTCCTTGCAGTACCCGAGACGGCCCTGCGGCGGTCCTAGGCGGCTCTCGCCAGGGTGGGGTGTTCCTGTTGTCGTGGTCTGCCGTGGATGCTCGCGGTTCTGCGCGTGCCGCCATCAGTCCTGGAGCAACTGACGCTAAGAGCACGAAGGTTACAGACCCTAGGAAGTGACCTGAACGTTATGGCAATGTTTCTCACAGTCTGCGAAGGAACTGATAGCTTCGCACCCCTTTAGCTCCCCCATTCACCCGAAAGGAGCAAGATCCGTGCGCAGGCTCTCCCTCGTTTTGGCGGTCAGCGCCGCCCTCCTGGCCTTGGGCGCGACGCCCGCTTTCGCAGCGGACAAGGACTGCAAGGACTTCAGCTCGCAGGCAGCAGCGCAGGCCTACTTCGAGGCCCACGGTGGCAGCCCTAGCAACAACGTGGACCGCTTGGATGCCGACCACGACGGGCAGGCGTGCGAGGCGTTCAACTACGGCTCGACATCCCCCGCAGTCTCGCCTGTTTCCTCCTCCTCTGGGTCGAGCCAGCAGGCGGGCACTGAGCAGGCGAGTACTGAGAGCCTGCCCAGGACTGGCACAAGTGGCATGCTGGCGCCGCTGGGCGTCGCCCTCGTGCTGATCGGCGGCATGGCGGTCCTCGCCAGCCGCCGCAGGCGGCGTGCGCTCCGCTAGCTACACGCCAGTCAACCAGAGGCCCCAGCCCGCTGGGGCCTCCTCTTCATGGCGGGGAAAGATGCCCATAGGCCCAGATTCTCCACTACGACGTATCCCAGCTCGACTGGAAAGCCGCCAAAGACTGTTCTTGGATGGCATTCGTTATTCTGCCGAGATGACGGAATTGGCTTATGCGAGGCTCTGCCACACTGCTGAGGAAGCCACACGTCGGGTGAACAACGAAGCAGAGCTGGGAGCACTCCATTCGGCTCTCTTCCTTGATGCGTGGTCAATGGTGGATTCAATTCACCGACTTCGGGCGCTAGTCTTGAGCCTTCATGCACTCGACGGGAGCGCTCCCCCTCAGCCATTCCTCGACAGCACGAGCGCCTTCTATGAACTTCGAAACCTCTCACAGCATTTGAATAGACGACTTCCAGGTATGGCATCACGGAACGAACCCGTCTGGGGTTCACTTAGCTGGGTCACTGGCTGGCCTGACCAACCCAACGACTGTTGGATTACTATGGCGATGGCAGGGGCAGTGGTGACCACGCCTGGCCGTCCCATGGTGAACCCTCTTGGGAGGACTCTGCGAGGACCCGTGGATCTGGTGGAGCTTACCTCAAGGGGAGATAGCCTTCGTCCATTGACTGTCTCCCTGACCGAAGGTATTGAGCACCTCCAAGCCTATGTAGCGAGTCTGGAACGTGCGCTTGCTCCGCAATTCTCCAATGAACCAACCCTAGGTGCTGACATCGTCGCGGTCGCACAGCTCCGTCTGGGTTAGCTCTTCATGGTCCCCGAGATTCAGCTCACGAGCTTGGCCAGAGGAATCAGGGCGCCTTCGGTAGGGTGACTCCCGTTCGACATTCTGGCCGTTCGACCCTCCGCCAGGGCGTCAGCAACTAGCTCGCGCATGCGTTCGACAGGCACCATCACAACGGCGCCATTATCCAGGGCCACAGCCCAATACGCACTCTTCGTCGCCATGAGGCCCGAAGGCTTGCCGCGCGCCGACAGCTCGCAAAAGTGGTTGCCTGTTTCCAGGGCACGATAGTCCCCTTTCACCTCCACGGTCAGATGGTCTTGGTCGGTAGTCAGAAGGCGTCTTGCTAGCTCTTCCTTCACTCGACCCCTCTCGAAATCATGGTCCCAATCTGGTTCGGCGGACATGGTTGGGTATACTTTCGGTGGGAATGGATGACGACTGACGGGGCCTGCTGTAGCGAGCAGGCTCCGTTGTTCTTTCAGGAGGCTTTCTAGCGAGCGCGAGGTGTGGCGAGATCCGCCACCCAGGAGGGAAGCTCGGCAATATCGGGGAAGCGGCCATAGTGGTGTGCCCAACGGTATTG
>DASVXQ010000260.1:0-15691 GCA_036392615.1 Actinomycetes bacterium
GATCGCCGCGCCGGCCGGCAGCGCCAGGGCCCCGGCGCAGGCCAGCACGAGCGCGCCGAGGAGCCGGCGCGCCAGGCGGCGACCCGGCGGCGTGGGGAGCGGGAGGACGGGGAGCATCTGTCCCTCACCTTCCGGCGCGACGGGCGGAATCACCGAGGCGCCATCCGCGGTTGTGGGCGCGCGACCGACGCGGAACCGGGACTGTCGGGCGGATCTTGCGCGAAACCCTTGTGGCGCAAGGGTAGGACGCGACGCGCCCGGTGTCACCGGCGCGCCTTGTGCGCGCTCAGCCCTGGGGATGCGCGGACGCCGCCTCCGGAGTCGTCGGCAGGGTGACGACGAAGCGGGTGCCTGGCTGGTGCCGGGGGTCGATCTCGATCGTGCCGTGGTGGCGCCGCACGATGTCCAGGGTGATCGCCAACCCCAGCCCCGCCCCGCCGGTCGCCGCCGAGCGGGCCTGGTCCAGCCGGGTGAACCGCTCGAACACCCGCCCACGCTGCTCCGCGGGGATCCCCGGCCCATCATCGGCCACCGTCAACACCGCCGTGTGGTCATGCTCGGCGAGCGTCAACCACACCCGCCCATCGGCATAGCGGGCCGCATTGTCGGCCAGGTTGCGCACCGCCCGCGCCAACTGGTCCGCGTCCCCGGCAACCTGTGCCGCCGACACCCCGCTACAGTCGACTCGCAGGCGACCCTGGGCGCGGAGCCGGCCGCTCTCGCGCAGCACGATGTCGTCCAGGTCGACCGGCTGCCGCCGGACCACGCCGGCGCCGGCGTCGCTTCGGGCCAGGTGCAGCAGGTCCTCCACCAGCCGCTGCAACCCGCCGATCTCCTCGAGCGCGCTCCGCAACGCGCCGGTGGAGTCGGCAACCTCGGGGTGGGCCAGGTCGACCTCCAGCTCCGAGCGGATCCGGGTCAGCGGGCTGCGCAGCTCATGGGAGGCGTCCGCCACGAACCGGCGCTGCCTGGCGGTGGCGTGCTCGACCCGCTCCAGCATGCCGTTCATCGTGCGGGCCAGCCGGGCGATCTCATCGTCGCCGGCCGGCTGCGGCACCCGGCGGGCCAGGTCATCGCCGGTGATGCCGGCAACCTGCGAGCGCAGCGCCTCCACCGGCGCCAGCGTCCGCCCCACCAGCATCCAGACCAGCGCGGCCAGCACGACCGTCACCGCGGGGATGGTCACCGCCAGCCCACCCGCCAGCACCCTCGTGCTCTGCTGCACGTCGTCCAGCGCGCCGGCGACATGGACCACCACCGGACCGTGCGGACCTTCGACCCGCCGGCTCAGCACCCGGAAGGCGCCATCGCCCGCGGGCAGCCGCCTGGCCGTCCGGACGATCTGGGTCCGTCCCGGCGGTGGCTGCGGACCGATCGGGGCGGCGTGCAGCAGGCTCGGGGTCGCGGCGAGGACCCGACCGTCGAGGGTCACGACCTGCGCGCGGGTGTCCTCGTCATCGACCAGTGCGGCGGGGACCTGGCCGCTGGTGACCATCGCGCCCAGCTCGTCGGCACGCTGCGCGATCGTCTCGTCGAGATTGTTGCCGAGCGAGCGCCGCTCCGTGGCGACCAGCGCGGCCGAGGTGGCGACCAGCACGGCCAGGACGGCCAGGGTCGCCAGCGCGGTGACCCGGAACCGCACGCTCCCCAGCAGCTGGCGGAGCGGCCGGCGCTCGCCCGGCTCAGCCGCCATCGTCGACGACGCGGTATCCCGCGCCCCGGACCGTCTCGATGCGATGACGCCCGTCCGGCAGGTCGAGCTTGCGGCGCAGCCGCAGGACGTAGACCTCGACGATGTTGGGATCGCCGTCGAAGTCGTCGTCCCAGACTCCGGCGAGAATCTCCTCTTTCGAGAGGACCTGGCCGGCGCGGCGCACGAGGAACTCCAGCACCTCGAACTCCCGCGACGTCAGCGTGCGCTCGTCCTCCCCCACCCAGACGCGGCGCTGCGCCGGGTCGATCCGCAGGTCGCCGACGGACACCGGGGCCGGCTTGCGGTCGGGGGTGCGGCGCAGCAGCGCGCGGACCCGGGCGACCAGCACCGGGAACGAGAACGGCTTGGTGAGGTAGTCGTCGGCGCCGGTGTCCAGCGCCTCGGCCTCGTCCAGGTCACCGTCCTTGGCGGTGAGCATCAGGATCGGCGTCCAGTTGTCCGCCGCCCGCAGGTCGGCGCAGAGCCGGTAGCCGTTGCGGCCCGGCAGCAGGATGTCCAGCACCAGCAGGTCGTAGCTGCCCTCGGTGGCGCGCCAGAGGCCCTCGTCGCCGTCGGCGGCGAGCTCGACGCTGAACCCCTCGGCCTCGAGCCCTCGTTTGACCGTGGCGGCGATCTTCTCGTCGTCCTCGACCAGCAGCAGCTTCATGGCGCTCTCCCAAGGCTCCAGTATCCCGCGGCCTGGCGCCCGTCGCCCGGCCGCCATCCTTCGCCCGCGATGCTGAACGCCGGCTGAACTCCGCCCCGGCCGTCAGCGGAGGTTCAGCGGCCGTCGGACACCATGCCGCGGTGCGACGGCCCCCCACCCGCGAAGGGAGACGAGATGCGTCCACGGCCGAGCGTCAGCGCGCTGGCGCTAGTGGCGGCCGCCTGCCTGCTCGCCGCCTCCTGCGACGCCGAGCGCAGGCCCTCCGGCACCTCGACCCGGTCGACCGCGGTGATCGACCCCGGCGACGGCGGCGCCTACCAGCCGAAGGTCGACCCCGCCAGGTTCGTCGACCTGATCGACAACCCGTACATGCCGCTCAAGCCCGGCGCGTCCTGGACCTATACGGGCACCGTGGACGGTGCCCGTGAGCGCGACGAGGTGGTGGTGCGGCCAGAGCGCCGGACGGTCATGGGCATCCAGGCGACGGTGGTGCGCGACACGGTCTACGACTCGGGCGGTCAGCCCGTCGAGGTGACCGACGACTGGTACGCCCAGGACGCCGCCGGCAACGTCTGGTACCTGGGCGAGGACTCCAAGGAAGTCAAGAACGGCAAGGTCACCGGCACCGGCGGCTCCTGGGAGGCGGGCGTCCACGGCGCCAAGCCAGGGGTCATCATGCTCGCCAAGCCGACCCTCGGGAAGGCCTACCGGCAGGAGTTCTACCGTGGCGAGGCCGAGGACATGGCCAAGGTCGTCCGGCTCGACGCGACCACCCAGGTCTCGGCTGGAGGCTTCGACCGGCTGCTCGTCACCCGAGAATGGACGCCGCTGGAACCTCGGAACATCGAGGACAAGTATTACGCACGTGGCGTCGGCAACGTCCTGGTCCTGCTCACCTCGGGCGAGCTGGGCCGCATGGAGCTCACCAGGTTCGACCCCGGCAACTGATCGGTCGACGCCCGATGCTCAGCTACTTCCAGGCCATCGTGATCGGGTTGCTCCAGGGCGTCACCGAGCTGTTCCCGGTCTCCAGCCTCGGCCACTCGGTGCTGCTGCCGGCGCTGCTGGGCTGGCACCAGGTGGTCGCCAGCCAGTCCGCGCAGGAGTCGTTCTACCTGGCGTTCCTGGTCGGGCTGCACGTCGCCACCGCGCTGGCGCTGGTGTGGTTCTACCGGGCGCAGTGGGCCCGGATCGTCGCCGGGCTGTCCAGCTCGCTGCGCAACGGCCGCATCGCCACCGCCGAGGAGCGGCTCGGCTGGCTGCTGGTGGTCGCCACCATCCCGGCCGGCCTGGTCGGGATCGTCTTCGAGCACGAGCTGCGCCGCCTGTTCGCCAAGCCGCTGGCGGCCGCGGTGTTCCTGACCTGCAACGGCGTGATCCTGCTGCTGGGCGAGTGGCTGCGGCGCCGCGCGGTCCAGCGGGTCGCCGCCGCCTTCGGCCCGGAGCGGGGCGCCCGTGCCGGCGGCGCGCCGGCCGTGCCGGCGGGTCAGTCCGCCCGCGTCCCCGACGGCATGCCGGACGGGCCGGAGCCGCCCTCCCGTGAGCTGGCGAGCCTCGGCTTCCGCGAGGCGCTGCTGATCGGCGGCGCCCAGATCCTGGCGTTCTTCGCCGGAATCAGCCGTTCCGGGGCGACCATGGTCGCCGGCCTCGCCAGAGGGCTCGACCACGAGGACGCCGCCCACTTCGCGTTCCTGCTGGCCACGCCCATCATCCTGGCGGCCGGCCTCTACAAGCTGCCCGACCTCCTGGGGCCCAACGGCGACGGCGTCCGCGGCCAGGTCCTGGCCGGCAGCGTGGTCGCCGGCCTGGCCGCCTACCTGTCGGTGCGATTCCTGACCAGGTGGTTCCGTACCCGCACGTTGACGCCGTTCGCGATCTACTGCCTGCTGGTCGGGACCGCCTGTATCATCAGGTTCGCCTGAGCCCGGCAATCCCGCGCTCAATTCTGCGGAAATCCCCCAAGCAGTATGCGAGCCCGCTTGGATTCCGTAATAAGAGAGCGATAAGAACCATCCCGTTGGACTAGCGGAACTAGTCTATTCGGGTAATTGACTGTTTCGCCGAGCTGAATTGATCCTTCAGTGACGACAGTTTTGCTCGAAAGACCCGCCGTACGTCGCTCGGGGGAAGACGGCGGCTTCTCGACTTCGCGAGAAGCGCGGCGGTAGCCCCGGTTCACATCCGCTGTTCGCAGCTGGCTGCACGGCACGCAGCGCTCATTCTCCGGACCGCCGTTCGAGTCCACCAGACACCAAGGTTGGCGAACCGCTCCATCACGCTCAAATCGTTGCACAGGGTGGTGTGTCGCGATGATGCGCTGGATCGTTGGATCGAGCCTGCGACTTCGGCTCCTGGTCGTACCAATCGCGGCGGGGCTGCTGCTGTTGGGTGTGACGCAACTTCGCCATGCGCCCGCGGACGTTCTGCCGGAATTCACGCCGCCATTGGTGGACATCCAGACCGAGGCGCTGGGGCTCTCGGCCCAGGAGGTCGAGCAACTGGTCACCGTCCCGCTGGAGCAGGACCTGCTCAACGGCGTGGCGTTCCTCGACCAGATCCGCTCCCAGTCGCTCCCCGGGCTGTCGCGCATCGAGCTGATCTTCCAGCCCGGGACGGACGTGCTCAAAGCACGCCAGCTGGTGCAGGAGCGTCTGGTCCAGGCGCCCGGTGGGATCCCGAACGTCTCCAAGGGGCCGGTCATGCTCCAGCCGCTGTCGTCGACCGGCCGGGTGATGATGATCGGCCTGGAGTCCAAGAACGTGTCGCTGATCGACATGTCGGTGCTGGCGCGCTGGAAGATCCGGCCGCGCCTGATGGGCGTCCCTGGGGTGGCCAACGTGGCCATCTGGGGCCAGCGCGAACGTCAGCTCCAGGTGCAGGTCGACCCGGGCAAGCTCCAGCGGCAGGGCATCTCGCTCGACCAGGTGGTGCAGAGCACCGCGAACGCGCTGTGGGTCTCGCCGCTGAGCTTCACCGAAGCCTCGACCCCCGGCACCGGCGGCTTCATCGACACCTCCAACCAGCGGCTCGGCATCCAGCACATCTCGCCGATCACCACCGCCGGGGACCTGTCGCGGGTGACCGTCGAGGGCACCGGGGCCAGGACGCTGCGGCTCGGCGACGTCTCCCGGGTGGTCGAGGACCACCAGCCGCTGATCGGCGACGCGGTCACCGACAACGGCCCCGGCCTGCTGCTGGTCGTCCAGAAGTTCCCCGGCGCGGACACCCGCGAGGTCACCCGCCAGGTGGAGGCGGCGCTCGACGACATGCGGCCCGGGCTGTCCGGCATCACCATCGACACCAGCCTGTATCGCCCGGCCGACTTCATCGACACGGCCACCCGCAACCTCGGCCTCGGCCTGCTGGTCGGCCTGGTCGTGCTGATCGTGCTGCTGGGGCTGTTGCTGTTCGACTGGCGCGTGGCGCTGATCAGCCTGGTGACCATCCCGCTGTCGCTGGTGAGCGCCGCATACGTGCTCTACCTGCGCGGCGTCACCTTCAACACCATGCTGCTGGCCGGGCTGGCGATCGCGCTGGGCGTGGTGGTCGACGACGCGGTGGTCGACGTGGGCAACATCCGGCGCCGGCTGGGGCGGGAGCGCCGCGCCGGCGTGGAGGGCAACGGCCGGCGCGGCGGCCCGCTCACCGAGGAGGCCAAGCTCACCACCGTGCTGCGCGCCTCGCTGGAGATGCGCGGCCCGCTGCTCTACGCGACCCTGATCATCGCCCTGGCCACCGTGCCGGTGCTCTTCGTGAAGGGCCTGGCCGGCTCGTTCGCGCGGCCGCTGGCGATCTCCTACCTGCTGGCGGTGGGCGTCTCGATGGTGGTGGCGCTGACGGTCACCCCGGCGCTCGCGCTGCTGCTGCTCGGCGGCGGGCCGGCCGGTACGCGCAAGTCGCCCGTCGCCGGCTGGATCGAGCGGGTCCACGGCGCGGCGCTGACGCGGCTGCTGCTGCGCCCGCGGGTGGGCTTCGCGCTGGTCGGTGTGATCGCGCTGGCCGGCGTCGCGGTGCTGCCCACCCTCGGCGGGCGCCCGATGCTGCCGCGGCTCCAGGACCGGGACCTGCTGATCCAGTGGCAGGGCGCCCCGGGCATGTCCCAGCCCGAGATGGACCGGATCACCGCGCGGGCGACCCAGGAGCTGCGCTCCATCCCCGGAGTCCGCGACGTGGGCGCCCACGTCGGGCGGGCGATCACCTCGGACCAGGTGGTGGACGTCAACTCCGGCGAGCTGTGGGTCCGCGTCGACCCCAGGGCCGACTACGGCAGGACGGTGAACGCCATCCGGTCCGCCGTGGCCGGCTACCCGGGCCTCACCCACGACCTGGTCACCTACCCGGAGCAGCAGATGCGCGCGCTGGAGACGGGCAGCGGCGCGCCGCTGGTGGTGCGCGTCTTCGGGCAGGACAGCGACGTGCTCCAGCGCAAGGCCCAGGAGGTGCGCCAGGCGATCGCCGGGGTCGACGGGGTGGTCGCGCCGCGGGTGGAGGCGCGCGCCACCGAGCCGACGGTCGAGATCAAGGTCGACCTCCGCGCCGCCGAACGGCACCGGATCAAGCCGGGTGACGTGCGCCGGGCCGCCGCGACGCTGCTGTCGGGCATCACCGTCGGCAACCTGTTCGAGGAGCAGAAGGTGTTCGACGTGGTGGTCTGGGGCGAGCCCGCCACCCGCCACAGCCTCACCAGCATCCAGGACCTCCAGATCGACACGCCTGGCGGCGGCCACGCCCGCCTCGGCGACGTCGCCACGGTGCTGGTCAAGCCGGACCCGACGGTGATCAACCACGACGACGTCTCGCGCTACCTGGACGTCTCCGCCGGCGTCAGCGGGCGCCCGCTCGGCGCGGTGACCCGCGACGTCGACCAGCGCGTGCGCGCCATCCAGTTCCCCTTCGAGCACCACGCGGAGGTGCTCGGCGCGGCCGCGGCGCGGCAGGCCGACGCCCGCTGGGTGCTGAGCGTGGCGGTGGCCGCGGTGGTCGGCATCCTGCTGCTGCTCCAGGCGGCCTTCGGGAGCTGGCGCCTGGCCGCGATGGTGCTGCTGTGCCTGCCGCTGGCGCTGGTGGGCGGCGTGCTGGCCGCCCTGACGGCCGGCGGCCAGATCACCTGGCTCGGCTCCTGGGCCGGGCTGTTCACCGTGCTGGCCGTCGCGGTGCGCAACATCGTGGTGCTGGTCAGGCGCTACCAGGCCCTCCAGGGCGAGGAGCCGGGCGGGCTCGGCGCCGGGCTGGTGCTGCGCGGGGCGCAGGAGCGCTGCGGGCCGGTCGTGCTGACCGCGCTGGCAACCGGGCTGTCGCTGCTGCCGCTGGTGTTCCTCGGCGACGTCGCCGGGCTCGAGGTGCTCCGCCCGCTGGCGATCGTGATCTTCGGCGGGCTGGTCACCGCGGCGGTGGTCAGCCTGCTGGTCGTGCCGTTCCTGTACCAGCGCTTCGCGCCGCGCGAGCCGCGGCCGGACCTCTCCGAAACGCCGCGTGCCCTCAGCAGGGCCTCGAGCTGAGGCGCACGGACCAACGCTCGCAAGGGGGATGCGATGCAGCTCAGCAATCGTTGGAGGGCCGCGGTGCCGCTGCTGGTCGCCGCCCTGGCGCTCGGCGTCGCGGCGTGCTCCCGCGGGCAGGCCGAGGAGCAGACCGAGGGCTACCGCGACGCCAAGGTCGAGCAGGTCGCCGGCAGCGATCTCAGCCGCGTGACGCTCTCGCCGCAGGCGGCCGAGCGGCTCGGCATCGCCACCGCGCAGGTCACGGTCCAGCGGGTGGCGGCGCCCGGCAGGCCCGCCGCCAGCGCCGCCGCGCGCAGGGTCGTCCCGTACGCGGCGGTGATCTACGACGAGCGCGGCGACACCTGGACCTACACGGTCCCGCGGCCGCTGACCTACCTGCGCCAGCACCTCGCCATCGAGTTCATCCAGGGCGACCTGGCGGTGCTCTCCGACGGCCCGGCGGCCGGCACCACGGTGGTGACCACCGGCGCGGCCGAGCTGCTCGGCACCGAGCTGGGCGTCGGCGAGGAGTGACGGGGCTCTCGGGCCGGGGATCGCACCAGGAGACCGCCAGTCATGATGCGTTGGATCGTCGGGTCGAGCTTGCGGTTCCGCTACCTCGTGGTGGCGGTCGCCGCGGGCATGCTGGTCTTCGGGGTGGTGCAGCTCCGCAGCGTCCCGGTGGACGTCTTCCCTGAGTTCGCGCCGCCGCGGGTGCAGATCCAGACCGCCTGCCTGGGGCTCTCCGCGTCCGACGTGGAGCAGCTCGTCACCGTGCCGCTGGAGGACGCGCTCAACGGCATCCCCGGGCTCGACACCATGCGCTCGTCCTCGGTGCCGCAGCTCTCCTCGATCGAGCTGATCTTCAAGCTGAACACCGACCTGCTACGGGCGCGCCAGCTCGTCCAGGAGCGCATCGCCACGGTCCTGCCGACCCTGCCGACCTGGGCCAGCCCGCCGGTGATGCTCCAGCCGCTGTCGGCCACCAGCCGGGTGATGAAGATCGGGCTGACGTCGAACAGCCGCTCGCTGACCGAGCTGTCGATGACCGCCTACTGGAACATCAGGGCGCGCCTGCTGCGCGTGCCCGGCGTGGCCAACGTGCCGATCTGGGGCGAGCGGCTGCGCATGCTCCAGGTGCAGGCCCAGCCCGAGAAGATGCTGGCCCATAACATCTCGCTCGAACAGGTCATGGAGACGACCGCCGACGCCCTGGACGTCGGCCTGCTGAAGTTCTCCAACGGGGCGGTGGTCGGCACCGGCGGCTTCGTCGACACCCCCAACCAGCGGCTCCAGGTGCGCCACGTCCTGCCGATCGCCACGCCCAAGGACCTCTCCCAGGTGGTGATCGAGCAACAGGGCGGCAAGCCGCTGCGGCTGGGGCAGGTGGCCCGCGTGGTCGAGGACCACCAGCCGCTGGCCGGCGACGCGGTGATCAACAACGGTCCCGGCCTCATGCTGATCGTCGAGAAGCTCCCCTGGGCCAACACCCTGGACGTGACCCGCGGGGTCGAGCAGGCCCTCAACGAGCTGCGGCCCGGCCTGGCCGGCATCGACGTCGACCCGACGATCTTCCGGCCGGCCAGCTTCATCGAGACGGCGCTCCACAACCTCACCAACGCGCTGCTGCTCGGCTGCCTGTTCGTGGTCCTGGTGCTGGCCTTCTTCCTGTTCGAGTGGCGCAGCGCGCTGATCAGCCTGGTGTCGATCCCGCTGTCGCTGGTGGCCGCCGGCTTCGTGCTGTTCGTGCGCGGCGCCACCATCAACACGATGATCCTGGCGGGCCTGGTGATCGCCGTGGGGGTGGTGGTCGACGACGCCATCATCGACATCGAGAACATCCTGCGGCGGCTGCGCCAGTACCGCGCCGAGGGGACCGACAAGTCGACCGCCGCGATCGTCCTGGAGGCCTCGCTGGAGGTCCGAGGGCCGATCATCTACGCCACGCTGATCATCGTGGCGGCCGCCGTGCCGGTCTACTTCCTCGAGGGCCTGACCGGCTCGTTCTTCCGACCGCTGGCCTTCTCCTACGGGCTGGCGGTGCTGGCCTCGCTGGTGGTGGCGCTGACCGTCACGCCGGCCCTGGCGCTGCTGCTGCTGCGCGGCGCGCCGCTGGAGCGGCGCGGCTCGCCGCTGGTGGCGTGGCTCCAGCGCGGCTACGGGTCGCTGCTGGCGCGGGTCGTCCGGCGGCCGCGCTGGGCGTACGCCACCGTGGCGGCGTTCCTCGCGCTGGGCCTCGCGGTGGCGCCGCTCCTCGGGGAGTCGCTCTTCCCGCAGTTCAAGGAGCGCGACTTCCTGATGCACTGGATCACCTTCCCGGGCACCTCGCAGCCCGAGGAGCAGCGGATCGTCACCGCCGGGAGCCGCGAGCTGCGGGCCATCCCGGGGATCCGCAACTTCGGCTCCCATATCGGGCAGGCGCTGCTCGGCGAGGAGATCGCCGGGGTCAACTTCGGCGAGAACTGGATCAGCGTCGACCCCAGGGCCGACTACGACAAGACCGTCGCCGCGCTCCAGGACGCCGTGGCGGGCTACCCGGGCGTCTACACCGACGTGCAGACCTACCTGAACGAGCGCATCAAGGAGGTGCTGACCGGCACCAGCGAGGCCATCGTGGTGCGCATCTACGGCCCGGACCTGGACGTGCTGCGCCACCAGGCCGCCCTGGTGGAGCGGACCCTGCACGGCATCAAGGGCGTGGTCGAGGCGCACACCGACTTCGTGGTGGACGTGCCGCAGATGGACGTCCAGGTGAACCTCGCCAAGGCGCGCCGCTTCGGGCTCAAGCCCGGCGACGTCCGCCGCGCGGCCTCCACGCTGATGGCCGGCGAGGAGGTCGGCGACGTCTTCCGCGACGGCAAGACCTACGACGTGCAGGTCTGGAGCACCCCGGCGACCCGCCGGAGCGTGACCGACGTGGCCGACCTGCTGATCGACACGCCGGGCGGCGGGCACGTCCGGCTGGGGGACGTGGCCACCGTGGCGGTCAAGCCGACCCCGAACCTGGTCGAGCGCGACAACGGCTCCCGCCGGATCGACGTCGGCGCCAACGTCCGGGGGCGTGACCTCGGCTCGGTGGCGCGCGAGGTCGACCGCGGCGTCAAGGCGATCCAGTTCCCGCGCGGCTACGACGCCACCGTGCTCGGCGAGTACCAGGAGCGCCAAGCCGCCCAGCGCCGGCTGCTGGTCTTCGCGTTCGGCGCCGCGATCGCCATCCTGCTGCTGCTCCAGGCGGCCTTCGGGAGCTTCCGACTGGCGGCGCTGAGCCTGCTGACCCTGCCGATGGCGCTGGTCGGCGGCGTGCTGGCCGCCTACCTCGGCGGCGGGGTGATCTCGCTCGGCTCGCTGGTGGGCTTCTTCACGGTGATGGGGATCGCCGCCCGCAACGGCATCCTGATGATCAACCACTTCCAGCACCTGGAGCGGCACGAGGGGGAGCCCTTCGGTCCGGAGCTGGTGCTGCGCGGCGCGCGCGAGCGGCTCTCGCCGATCCTGATGACCGCCCTGGCCACCGCGCTGGCGGTGGTGCCGCTGGTGGTCACCGGCGACATCCCGGGCCACGAGATCGAGCACCCGCTGGCGATCGTGATCCTCGGCGGCCTGTTCACCTCGACCCTGCTCAACCTGTTCGTCGTGCCCTCGCTCTACCTGCGCTTCGCAAGGCGCCGGCACCAGCCAGTGAAGGAGGCAACATGAGCAAGCGACCGGCCGCCATCCGGCGCCTGGCGGTCGCGGCGCTGGCGCTGCCGCTCGCGCTGGCCGCCTGCGGTTCCAACGGGGGCCGCAACGGGTCCCAGCCGGCTGCGACCGCCAGCCCGACCACCCGGCCCGCCCCGACCGACGCCACCGACAGGGACTTCGACACCGGCAGCTTCCACAACCCGACCGCGATCACCAACCAGTGGTTCCCGCTGCGGCCCGGCGCGCAGTTCGTCTACGTCGGCAAGATCACCCAGGACGGCGAGCGGGTCGACCACCGCGTGGTGTTCACCGTCACCGACCTGACCAAGGAGATCGACGGCGTGCGCAGCGTGGTGCTCTACGACCTCGACTACAACGCCGGGCAGCTCGCCGAGGCGGAGATCGCCTTCCACGCCCAGGACGACCACGGCAACGTCTGGAACATGGGCGAGTACCCCGAGGAGTACGAGAACGGGAAGCTCACCGGCGCCCCGGACACCTGGATCACCGGTCTGGCCGGCGCCAGGGCAGGGGTGATCATGCGCGCCGCCCCGCGCACGGGCACCTCGAGCTACCTCCAGGGGTGGGCGCCGGCGATCGACTTCAACGACACCGCCAAGGTGCTGAAGACCGGCCAGAAGACCTGCGTGCCGGCGAGGTGCTACCAGAACGTCCTGGTGACCGACGAGTGGAACCCCGACGAGCCCGACGCGCACCAGCAGAAGTTCTACGCGCCAGGGGTCGGCAACGTCCGCGCCGAGTTCGCCGGCAGCGAGGAGAAGGAGAAGGAGGTGCTGGAGCTGGTGCACGCCGGCCAGCTCGACCCGGCGGCGCTGGCCAAGGTCCGCGCCGCGGCGCTGGCGATGGACACGCGCGCCTACCGCACCACCAAGGGCCTGTACCGCCCGACGCCGCCCGCGCAGCAGGCCTGATCCCAGGAGCCGCCGGTCCGGCGCTCAGGCGCCGTGCCGCCGCGACGGCTCGGTCGCGGCGGGGTCGGACCTGGCCGGCGGAGACTCCGGCTCCGCGCCCGGCAATGGGGGCTCCGGCTCGGCGGCGGGCAGGCGCACCACCAGGCGGGCGCCCACGGCGGCCTCGCCGACCTCGGCGGTGCCGCCGTGGGTGGTGACGATCTCGCGGACGATCGCCAGGCCCAGGCCGGCGCCGCCGGCCCGGCGGGCGCGCGACTTGTCGAGCCGCACGAACCGCTCGAACACCCGCTCCCGCTCGCTCGGCGCGATGCCCGGGCCGTCGTCGCTGACCGCCAGCGTCACCGTGTCCGGGTCGGTCTGGGCCAGCTCGACCCGCACGGTGGTGGCCGCGTGCAGCTCGGCGTTGTCGACCAGGTTGCGCACCACGCGGCGGAGCTGGTCGGGATCGCCGTGCACCCGCGCGCCGGCCACGCCGGTCACGTCGACGTGCACCCTGCCGCGCGCCTGCAGGTCCCGCAGCTCGGGCAGGACCAGCTCGTCGAGGTCGACCACCTGCGGCGAGGGGACCGCGGTGGCATCGTCGGCCTCGGCGAGCACCAGCAGGTTGTCCACCAGCCGCTCCAGCCGGGTCTGCTCCTGGAGCCACCCCTCGGCGAGGCTGGGCCAGTCGACCCGCTCCGGGTGGGCCAGCCCGACGTCGAGCCGTGCCCGGATGGTGGCCAGCGGGCCGTGCAGCTCGTGGGAGGCGTCCGCCACGAAGGCCCGTTGCCGGCGCGCGGCCGCGTCCAGGCGCGCGAGCATCTCGTTCATGGTGTGCGCCAACCGGTCGATCTCGTCGCCGGTGGCCGGCTCCGGGACGCGGCGGTCCAGCGCGGTGACCGAGATCTCGGCCACCTGGCGGCGGATCGCCTCCACCGGCTCCAGCGAGCGACCGACCAGCGCCCAGGTGGTCACGCCGACGAACACCAGCAGCAGCGGCACGCCGATGGCCAGCAGCGCCCGCAGCGCGTTGGTGGTCTCCTCCACCGGCTCCAGCGAGGCGCCCGCGTAGACCAGCGCCGGCCCGCGCGCCGTGGCGACCCACTGGGCGGCGACCCGGTAGGCGACGCCGCTGATGCCGGGATCGGGCAGCGTGCGGATCTCCGGCTCGGCGCCCGGCGGCTCGAAGCCGGCCAGCGACGCGGTCCCGTGGATCAGCGGGCTCCTGGCGACCACCCGGCCGCCGGCGACCACCTCCGCCACCGTGCCGTCGTCGTCGCTGCCGGCCAGGGTCGGCGGGACGCGATGCTGCTGCACCATCGCGGTGACGTCGTCCAGCCGCATCCACGCCTGCGCGTCGACGTTGCTGACCAGCGAGCGGTGCAGCAGCATCACCAGCGCGATGGCGGCCGCGATCAGCGCCGCGCCCACCACGCTCAGCGCCAGCGCCGTGGTCCGCACCCGCACCGTGCGGCGTGTCATCTCATCCCCCGGCGGGGTCCAGGCGATAGCCCACGCCCCACACCGTCTGGATCGCCTCGCGGCCGAACGGGACGTCGACCTTGCGGCGCAGGTAGCCGACGTAGACCTCGACGATGTTGGAGTCGTCGTCGAACTGCCAGTCCCACACCTCGTCCAGCAGCCGCCGCTTTGGCAGCGCGTCGCCGGCGCAGCGCATCAGGCACTCCAGCAGCGCGAACTCGCGCGGCGTCAGCTCGATCGGGGTCGCGCCGCGCCAGCAGCGGTGCTGGGCGGCGTCGAGCATCAGGTCGCCGGCCCGCAGCGTCGTCGGCCGGTCGCGGCGCTGGCGGCGCAGCAGCGACCGCAGCCGCACGACCAGCACCTTGAACGAGAAGGGCTTGCTGAGGAAGTCGTCGGCGCCGATCTCCAGCGCCTCGGTCTCGGTCGACTCGCCCTGCTTGGCGGTCAGCACCAGCACCGGCGTCCAGTTGCCGTCCAGGCGCAGCTGCCGGCAGAAGCTCAGCCCGTCGACCACCGGCAGCAGCAGGTCGAGCACGATCACGTCGAAGCGCTGCCTCCGGGCCATCGCCAGGCCCGCGCGCCCGTCCAGGGCGATCTCGGCGTGAAAGCCCTCGCTGGCCAGGCCGTCGGCCACCGCGGCGGCGAGCGGCTGGTCGTCCTCGACCACCAGGACCCGGGGGGAACCGTCAGCCATGGCCTGCGTCTCTTCTTCGAGCGATCCGAGCGGTACGAGCGAGCCTAACATCACGCACCGGCCCCAACGAACACCGGCTTGCCAATCCCTCGACCGGCGACCATACTCGGTAGGCACCTACTCGGTAAGGAGTGCCATGAGCGTTCGCCACAGCCTGCTGGCGCTACTGGAGCGGGGCCCGATGCACGGCTACGGGCTGAAGAGCGAGTTCGAGGCGGCCACCGGGCAGCTCTGGCCGCTGAACGACGGGCAGGTCTACACCACCCTGACCCGGCTGGAGCGCGACGGCCTGGTGGAGGCCGACACCGAGACCGACGGCCAGCGCTCGTACCGGCTCACCGGCGCCGGCCACGAGGAGCTCGACGACTGGTTCTCGCGGGCGGTCCGGCGCGACCTGGTGCCGCGGCAGGAGCTGGCCATCAAGCTCATCTTCGCGGTGCGCTCCCCCTCGGCCGACGTCCACCAGGTGATCCAGCGGCAGCGGGCGGCGACCATGCGCTCGCTCCAGGAGCTCACCCGCCTGAAGGGCGACGGCGACGCCGGCGGCGACCTCGCCTGGACCCTCACCCTGGACGGCCTGCTGTTCCAGGGCGAGGCGGAGGTGCGCTGGCTCGACCTCTGCGAGGCGCGGCTGGCCGGCGCGGGCGCGTCCGGTGGCCCGGCAACGCCGCCGAAGGGCCACCCCGCCCGGGCGGGCGAGCGGGTCGGCGAAGGCGGCCGGCGGTGAGCGCCACGCTGGAGCTCCACGGCGTCAGCCGCACCTTCGGCGCGGGCCACGCCCGGGTGGAGGCGCTCGCGGACGTGTCGCTCGCGGTCCAGCCGGGTGAGCTGGTGGTTTACCACGCTCTCACCGCACTCTCAGCCGGGTCCCGGTTCGATGGAGGTGGTACGCGGCGGGCCGACCGCTCGCCGACGGTGGGAGGCGGAGTTGGCGCTGACTGGAACGCCGTTCCTGGTGGTGCTGGTGGGAGTGGCGGCGGCCGTGGTGGCGCTGACGATGCTATTGTGGAACCAGTGGCCGCGCTGGTGGGCGTTTCCCATGCGGCTGCTCTGCCTGCTGCTGGTCATGCTGGCCGGCACGGG
>DASVXQ010000261.1:0-7192 GCA_036392615.1 Actinomycetes bacterium
TGGCGGCATCCGGAGCGCGCATCGCCCGGGAGGTCAGCGGCGGCGTGACGGTCGAGGCGGTCCGCGAGACCTTGGGGTCCGCCGGGGCGGCCCGCTCGACGATCTGGCGCAGCCGCTCGCGCGCCTCGGCGGCCGGCGGGCGGCGCTCCGGCGCCTTGTCCAGCAACGATCCCAGCGCGCCGGCGAGCGCCCCGGCGCGGGCCGGCGGGCGCGCGCCGCCGTGGACGATCCCGCCGGGGCCGCCCTCGAACGGGGTGACCCCCTCGACCGCCGTGTACATGGTGGCGCCGAGCGCCCACAGGTCGGCCGGCGGCCCGGCCGGCTCGCCGCGGAGCTGCTCCGGCGTGGGCACCGGCGCCGGACGCGACGGCGGCACCACCGGCGCCAGCCCGAAGCCGGCCAGCCTCACCGCGCCGTCGGGCGCGACCAGCACGTGGGCCGGCTGGAGGTCGAGGTGCGCCACGCCGGCGCGGTGGGCGCTCTCCAGCACCTCGAGCACCTCGAGCCCGATGCGGGCCACCCGCCGCCAGGGAAGCTGGCCGTGCCGGTCGAGCAGCTCGCTCAGCGGCAGCCCGTCGGTCAGCTCGGTGACGACGAAGTAGCGCTGGTCGTCGAGCAGCACGTCGAGCAGCCGGACGACGCCGGGATGCTCCAGCCCGGCGGCCGCCTGGGCGGCCTGAACGATCCGGGACCAGCGCCGGTTGCGCTCCGCCTCGGACTCGCTCTGCGGCTCGATCTCCTCGACCGCCACCGGGTTGCCGTCGACCACGTCGGTGGCGCGCCAGACGACACCGGCCCGGCCCTGGCGCAGGATGGTGTCCATCGAGTAGCGGTCGGCGATCAGCCGTTCACGGGCTGCCTGCGTCATGGTGGGGCGCTACTGTACGACCTCGGGGCACCCCTCCCCAAACCCCTGCTGAACAGCCAACTCCCCGCGAATCACCGCGCGTGGGGGCGATGGTACAGTCGGGGGCGGACCGATCCAGGAGGTGACAGGCGGGGGATGCAGCGCCTCGGCACGCTCTACCGTGGCCGCGAGGGCATGTGGACGTGGGTCCTCCACCGCGTCTCCGGCGTGGCGATCCTGTTCTACCTGTTCGCGCACGTGGCGGACACCGCCCTGGTCAACGTCTCGCCCGAGGCCTACAACCGGGTGATCGGCACCTACCGGACGCCGCTGGTCGGCGTGCTGGAGATCGGCCTGGCGGTGATCGTGATCTTCCATGCGCTCAACGGCCTGCGCGTGATCCTGTTCGACTTCTGGTCCAAGGGCGTGGCCAGGCAGCGGCAGATGCTCTACGTGCAGGCGGTGCTGTTCGTGGCGCTGGCGGTGCCGCCGGTGATCGCCATCGGCGCCAAGGTGCTGCGGGGAGAATGAGGTGGGCATCGAGGCGACCCCCCGCTCCCCCGCCCGCCTGGGCGCGGGCGAGCGCGACCGGTCGGGCGGCCGCGGCAACTTCGAGCTCTACGCCTGGGTGTTCATGCGCGTCTCGGGCGTGCTGCTGGTGCTGCTGGTGCTGGCCCACTTCGCGATCATGCACGTGATCGACGGCGGCATCTCGCGGGTGAACTTCGCCTTCGTGTCGGGCCGCTGGTCCAACCCGTTCTGGCGCGTCTACGACTTCGCCATGCTCACCCTGGCGCTGCTGCACGGCGGCAACGGCCTGCGGGTGATCATCGACGACTACGCGCGCGGCGGCGCGCGGCGGCTCGCCTACCAGGCGCTGAACGCCACCATCGTCGGGCTGACCTGGGTGCTCGGCTCGCTGACGATCTTCATCTTCACCCCCAAGGGCTGACGGCGATGACGGTGCGGCACTCCTACGACGTGGTGATCGTCGGCGCGGGCGGGGCCGGGCTGCGCGCGGCGCTGGAGGCGTCCGGGCGGGCGAAGACGGCGGTGCTCTCCAAGCTGTACCCGACCCGCTCGCACACCGGCGCGGCCCAGGGCGGCATGTGCGCGGCGCTGGCCAGCGTCGAGGACGACAACTGGGAGTGGCACACCTTCGACACCGTCAAGGGCGGCGACTACCTGGTCGACCAGGACGCGGCCGAGATCATGTGCCGCGAGGCGATCGACGCGGTCTACGACCTCGAGCACATGGGCATGCCCTTCGACCGGACTCCTGACGGGCGTATCGACCAGCGGCGCTTCGGCGGCCACACCCACGACCACGGCCAAGGCCCGGTGCGCCGCTCCTGCTACGCCGCCGACCGCACCGGCCACATGATCCTCCAGACGCTCTACCAGCAGAACGTCAAGCGCGGCACGACCTTCTTCAACGAGTTCTACGTACTCGACCTGCTGCTGGCGGAGGGCCGCGCGGCCGGCGTGGTCGCCTACGAGCTGGCCACCGGCGAGCTGCACCTCTTCCGCGCCAAGTCGGTGGTCTTCTGCACCGGCGGCTTCGGCAAGATGTTCAAGGTCACCTCCAACGCCCACGCGCTGACCGGCGACGGCCCGGCGGTGGTCTACCGGCGCGGCCTGCCGCTCGAGGACATGGAGTTCTTCCAGTTCCACCCCACCGGGCTGTACCGGCTGGGGATCCTGTTGTCCGAGGCGGCCAGGGGCGAGGGCGGCATCTTCCGCAACCGCGACGGCGAGGCGTTCATGGAGCGCTACGCCCCCATGATCAAGGACCTCGCCCCCCGCGACATGGCCAGCCGCGCGATCTACACCGAGATCCGCGAGGGCCGCGGCGCCGGGCCCGACGGCGACTACGTCTACCTGGACGTCAGCCACCTCGACCCGGCGGTGATCGACGCCAAGCTGCCGGACATCACCGAGTTCGCCCGCACCTACCTGGGCGTCGAGCCCAAGAAGGAGGGCGTGCCGATCCAGCCGACGGCGCACTACGCCATGGGCGGCATCCCCACCAACATCCACGCCGAGGTGGTGGCCGACCCGAACGACAGCGTGGTGCCCGGGCTCTACGCCGCCGGCGAGTGCGCCTGCGTCTCGGTCCACGGCGCCAACCGGCTGGGTACCAACTCGCTGCTCGACATCGTGGTGTTCGGCCGGCGCGCCGGCGTCGCCGCGGCCGAGCACGCCGCCGGGCTCGACTTCGCCGAGCTGCCCGACGACCCGGCCGCCGACGCGCGGCAGGCGCTCGAGGAGCTGGCCGGCCACCCCCGCGGCGAGCGGGCCGCCTCGATCCGCGCCGACCTCCAGACCGCGATGGACGTCCGCGCCGGCGTCTACCGCACCGACGGGCTCCTCAAGGAGATGGAGGAGCAGCTCGACGACCTGCGGGGCCGCTACGACCGCGTGTGGGTGCAGGACGGCTCGCGCGCCTACAACACCGACCTGATGGAGACCGTGGAGCTGGGCTTCCTGCTGGACCTCGCGGAGGCGCTGGTGGCCTCCGCCCGGGCCCGCACCGAGAGCCGCGGCGGCCACTTCCGCGAGGACTTCCCCAAGCGCGACGACGAGCACTGGCTGCGCCACAGCCTGGCGTGGAAGGCCGGCGACGGGGTCAAGCTCGACTACAAGCCGGTCACCATCACCCGATACCAGCCGATGGAGAGAACCTACTGATGGACGTGACCCTGCGGGTCCGGCGCTTCAATCCGGAGACCGACCAGGCGTCGCACGTCGAGACCTACCAGGTGCCCGCCGAGCCGATGGACCGGGTGCTCGACCTGCTGCACTACGTGAAGTGGAACATCGACGGCTCGCTGACCTTCCGCCGCTCCTGCGCGCACGGCGTGTGCGGCTCCGACGCGATGCTGATCAACGGTGCGAACCGGCTGGCCTGCAAGGTGCTGGTGCGTGAGCTGGGCGAGCAGATCTCGGTCGAGCCGCTGCGGGGCCTTGCGGTCAAGAAGGACCTGCTGGTCGACATGGACCCGTTCTTCGACTCCTACCGCGAGGTCCTGCCCTTCCTGATCAACGACGAGCCGGCGCCGGACACCGAGCGGCGCCAGTCGCCGGAGCAGCGCCGGCGCTTCGACGACACCACCAAGTGCATCCTCTGCGCCGCCTGCACGACCTCCTGCCCGGTGTTCTGGGCGGACGAGCGCTACTTCGGGCCGGCGTCGATCGTCAACGCGCACCGCTTCATCTTCGACTCGCGCGACCAGGGCGGCGCGGAGCGGCTGGACCTACTGAACGACAAGGAAGGGGTGTGGCGCTGCCGCACCACCTTCAACTGCACCGACGCATGCCCGCGCGGCATCAAGGTCACGCAGGCGATCCAGGAGGTCAAGCGGGCGCTGCTGTTCCGCAAGCCCTAGCATCGCCCGCCGTCCCCTCAGTCCTCGACCTTCTTCTTGGTGGGCGGCAGCTCGCCGGTGACCCGCTCCCAGAGCTGGTCGACGAGCTTGCGCACCACCAGCACCGCCACAGCGGAGATGATCCCGAAGGCAATCCGCTTGGCGATCTTGCGCGCCTCCTCGGGCGCACGTTCAGTGAGCTTGCCCACCTTTTCCTCCATGCGCCTACGCGTTAGCTCGATTTCGCGCGCCGTTGCCGCCGCGGTTTCGCCCACTGATCTCCTCCTTCAGCTCATTCGCGGTCTGCTTCAGCTCTTCTCTGGCCCTGTCCGGCGCGACCTTGGACTTCTTCAGGCGCGCCCGCCCGATGAGCGCCAGGATGCCCGCGATGATCGCCAGGCCACCGCCGATGATCAACAGCCCGATCCAGGCGGGACCGCCGATCGCGCTGGCCGCGGAGGCCAGCAGGAAGCCGAAGCCGTACAGCGCCAGCACACCCCCGGCCACCAGCAGGCTGCTGGCCTTCGCCGTCGAGGCGAGGCCCTCGGTCATCTCCTGCTTGGCGAGCATGACTTCCTGGCGGACCAAGGTGGTGGCGTCGTCCGCCAGGCCACGCAGCAGCTCGGCGGTGGTCGGCTCGGTCCGGCGCGCGGGAAGCTCGCGCGCGTCCGGTGGGACCTCGATGCGGGCGTCACTTCCCCTGGGTGGTTGCTCGATCGCCATGTCCTCCCCCCTTCCGATTCATTCTCGTAGGGCATGCCCGGTTTGCTTGAGCACGGATCATTGGGGGAGGAGATACCCCCTGGAGACGGCCCGCTACCGTCTGTGGCCGAGAACGTCCTGCAAGCGCGCCAGCGCGCGCCGGGTGGTCGGGGCCAGCGACAGGCCGGCGACCTCCTCCAGCGCGACCCACTGGAGCCGCAGGTGCTCCTCCCGGTCGGTGTTGCGCGGCTCGCCGCGCCAGTGCGTCGCCAGGTAGAAGGCGTCGGCGCGCTCGCCGTCGTGGAAGCAGCCGAGCGGCGCCGCCTCGAGCGGCTCCACGCCCGCCTCCTCCCGCGCCTCGCGGACCAGCGCCTCCAGCAGGGTCTCGTCGCCCTCCGGCTTGCCGCCCAGCGCGTCCCAGACGCCCGGGTAGCGGTGGTTCGGGCGCCTCGAGCGCTGCCCGAGCAGCACCCGGGCGCCGTCGACCAGGAACACCGCCGCGCTGGCCGCCTCCGCCAGCGGCACCTCGCGGACCTGCCCGGAGGCGCCGACGGGCGCCTGGTGGATGACCCGCCAGCCGGCGTGCTCGTCCTCCTCCATCAGGCTCAGCTCCGGCAGCGGGAAGCTCGCGCGGAACGACTCCAGGTCGCGCGCGGCCGCCTCCAGCTCCTCGGCGGGGCGGTCCTGCGTGACCGTCACGTGCGGGTGGAACGGGAAGCCGCGCTGGTCGAGCGGGGGCCTGCGCAGCGCCAGCTCGATCGTGCGCAGGGTGGCGTCGCCCTCGCGTACCACCAGGTAGGCGACCGGGCTCTCCGGCAGGAAGGTGGCCGCCCCGCGCAGCTCGACCACTCCGGGAAGCGCCGCGCCGGCTGCGCGGTCGACCAGCGCGCGGGCCGCCTCGAGGTCCTCCTCGGCCACCGTCTGCGGCGGCACCAGGGTCAGGTGGGGCGGGATCAGCTCGCGGGCGGGGTCGAGCAGCGCGCGGCGCCAGGCCTGCACGTGGGCGGCGAGCGGCTCCGGGAGGAGCACGATCACACCCAGGCGCGTGGCGTCCACGTCAGCCGGAGCTGCGGGGCAACAGGCCCATGCGGTCCTTGGCCAGCGCGAGGTTCTCCCGCGCGACCGCCTGCGCCTTGGCGGCGCCCCGCTCCAGGATCGCGGCCAGCCGCTGGTCGTCCCGCCGCAGCTCGTGGTAGCGCTCGCGCACCGGCTCCAGGAAGGCGACCAGGGCGTCGGCCAGGTCGGACTTGAGGTCGCCGTAGCCGCGGCCCGCGTAGGCCTCCTCCAGCTCGCCGACAGCCTTGCCGGTGACCACGGAGTACAGCTCCAGCAGGTTGGTGATGGCCGGCTTGTCCGGCCGGGCGACCACCTCGCGGCCCGAGTCGGTCACCGCCGAGCGGACCTTGCGGCGCACCACCTCGGGCGGGTCCAGCACGTCGATGCGGCCCGCCGGCGACGGGATCGACTTGGACATCTTCTGATCCGGGTGCTGAAGGTCCATCACCCGGCCGCCGACCTTGGGGATGTAGGCCTGCGGCACCACGAAGGTCTGGCCGAAGCGGTGGTTGAAGCGCTCGGCCACGTCCCGGGTGAGCTCCAGGTGCTGCCGCTGGTCCTCGCCGACCGGCACCCGGTCCGCCTGGTAGATCAGGATGTCGGCGGCCTGGAGCACCGGGTAGTTGAAATAGCCGGCCGGCAGCGCGCCCTCGCCGCCCTCGGCCGCCCTGGCCTTGAACTGGGTCATGCGGCGCAGCTCGCCCACGGTGGCGATGTGGTTCAGCAGCCAGGCCAGCTCGGTGTGCTCGGGCACGTGCGACTGCACGAACAGGGTGCAGACCTCGGGGTCGAGCCCGCAGGCCAGCAGCATCGCCGCCATCTCCAGCGTGCGCGAGCGCAGCTCCGCCGGGTCGTAGGGCAGCGTGATGGCGTGCAGGTCGACCACGCAGTAGTAGGCGTCGAACTCGTGCTGCTGCTCCACCCACTGCCGGAACGCGCCAACGTAGTTGCCGAGGTGCGTGTTGCCGGTGGGCTGGACGCCAGAGAGGATGCGGGCCACGTCGTGGAAGTCCTTAGTATCGCTCCGGGGACGGCGGTCGACCCCCGTGCCGGGGCCGCCGCCAGCGATGATACCGCTCCCCTGGGCGCGCCTCCGGCGCTCCCTACCGCTTGGTGGGGGCGGAGTCGCGCGGCCCGGCGGGGGCGTGGGGGCGCTCCGGGCCGAACAGGCGCCAGGCTTCGGGGCGTGCCGCGCCGAGCGGGCCCTCCGGCTCCGGCG
>DASVXQ010000262.1:0-9362 GCA_036392615.1 Actinomycetes bacterium
GCGCCCGGCCGGGCCGCGCACCACCCTGCCGACCAGCGCGGGCCGCAGCCCGCGGCCGACCAGGCCGGCGAGCAGGCCCTTCAGCCGCTCGGGCGGCACCGACAGCAGCAGGCCACCGGAGGTCTGGGCGTCGTGCAGCAGGGTCGCCACCACCGGCGGCACGCCCTGGTCGAGCTCCACCTTGTCGGCCAGGTAGGCCTGGTTGTTGCGGGTCCCGCCGGAGACGAAGCCCTCGCCGGCCAGCTCGGCCGCGCCAGGCAGGAACGGCACCGCGGCCGCGTCGACCTCGGCGGCCACGCCGCTGGCCCGCGCCATGCGGTGCAGGTGGCCGAGCAGGCCGAAGCCGGTCACGTCGGTGGCCGCCAGCACGCCGGCGGCCAGGGCCGCCTCGCCCGCCGCCCGGTTCAGTGTGGTCATCGAGTCCACCGTGGCGGCCACCACCGAGGGCTCCGGCGCGCCACGCTTCAGCGCGGTGGCCACCACCCCGGTGCCGATCGGCTTGGTGAGCACGAGCTGATCGCCCGGCCGGGCCCGGTCGATGGTCAGCAGCCGCTCCGGGTCGGCCATGCCGACCACCGCCAGGCCGTACTTGGGCTCCGGGTCGTCGATCGAGTGGCCGCCGACCACCAGGCAGCCGGCCTCGGCGGCGACCTCCGCGCCGCCGCGCAGCACCTTGGCCAGCAGCTCCAGCGGCAGGGTCGCCGCGGGCCAGGCGGTCAGGTTCAGCGCGATCAGCGGCCGGCCGCCCATGGCGTAGACGTCCGAGAGCGCGTTGGCGGCGGCCACCCGCCCCCAGTCGCGGGGGTCGTCGACGATCGGCGTGAAGAAGTCGGTGGTGAGCACCAGCGCGCGCTGGTCGTCGATCCGCAGCACCGCCGCGTCGTCGCCCTCGGCCGCGCCGACCAGCAGGTCGCCGCCGGCCGGCCAGAGCCCCTCCCCGACGCTGCCGAGCAACTGCTCGAGCGCGCTCAGCGGCAGCTTGCAGGCACAGCCTGCCCCATGGGAGAGCGTGGTCAGGCGGACGGTGCCGGTCTCGGTCATGCGCTGCTCCATGGTCGGCGTGCCGGTGGCTGCCATGGCGGGCAGCCACCTTTAGGATAGGCTTGCCGCCATTCCGGGCGTGGGTCGCCACCAGCTGGGTTCGGGGAGTCCGTGTTCGCCGCTGTCCTTGAGGATGCCTGGCGCCAGTGCCGGCGCCGGCCGCTCGCCATCGCGCTGGCCGTCGCGTTCGGCCTGGTCCAGGTACCGCTGACGCTGGCCGGCGAGACGCTCCAGCTGGTGTTGGCGATCCCGCTGCTGGTGCTCAACCTGCTGCTGGAGCTGTTCCTGATCGCCTACCTGGCCGGCGCGCTCCGCTCCGGGCCGGACGCCGCCGGGGCGCTGGCGGCGGCGCGGCGCTCGTTCCTTCCGGGGGTGCGCGCCTTCCTGCTCAAGGGCGTCTACGCCATCCCGGCGTTCCTGATCGGCATCCTGCTGCTCGGCCCCAGGGATACCGGCCCGCTGCCGGCCAGCGAGCAGACCAAGTTCTTCGTCGGCCTGGCGCCGCTGTTCGCCTTCGCCTGGGCGTTCCTGGCGGTCCTGCCGCAGCGGGTGGTGCTGGACAACGAGCGGCGGGTGCTGCGCGGCGCCACGGTGGCGCACCGGGTGGCCGCCGCCCACTTCCCCATCTGCTTGGTGATCGCGCTGGTCGACGCGATTTCGCTGATGACCGCCGGGCTGCCGACCGGCCTGGCCGGCCTGGCGGCCATCATGCTGCTGCTGTCGCTGCTGGAGCCCTTCCGGATCGCCATGGGCAACGCCCTGTTCCTGCGGACCCGCACGCTCCACGCGGTCGAGCCCAAGGCCCGATCCGGCGATCAGAACCGCTGGTAGGGTTACGGCCCTGACCGAGCGGGGTCGACGCCACCAAGGAGGCTCAATTGCAGGGCGATCCACGGGTCCTGGAGCTGCTCAACCAGCACCTCACGCTGGAGCTGACGGCGATCAACCAGTACTTCCTGAACTCGAAGATGTGCGACAACTGGGGGTACCGCCGTCTGGCCAAGCGGCATCGCGAGATCTCCCTCGAGGAGATGCGCGACACCGAGGAGCTGATCGACCGGATCCTGTACCTGGACGGTCACCCCAACCTCCAGCGGCTCGGCACCGTCCGGGTGGGCGAGACCCCGGTCGAGCAGATCACCCTGGCGCTGGAGCTGGAGCGCGGCGCGGTGCTCGCCCTCAACGGCCATGTGGCCGCCTGCACCGAGATCGGCGACCAGGGCACCAGGGAGTTCTTCGCCGCGATGATCGCCGAGGAAGAGGCGCACGTGGACTACTGGGAGACGCAGCTGGCCACCATCGAGCAGATCGGCGAGGCGCACTACCTGGCGCAGCAGGTCCGCGAGTAGCCGGCGGCCTTCCGGGGCCGCGGGCCGGTCAGGGTCGCTGGGCGGCCAGCGCCATGGCGGGCTCGGCGGCGGCCTGCTCGGCGGCCTGGTCGAGCAGCTCCTGGAGGAGCGGGCAGCAGCCGCCGCAGGTGATGCCGGCACCGCAGCGCCGACCGATCTCGTCGAGGTCGCGCGCGCCCGCGGCGATCTCCTCGCCGATCTCCCGGTCGGTCAGTGCCCGACAGTGACAGACAAACATCGCCGACGACGTTAGGCCCACCTAACGAAGAACACAAGAGAGCGAGCTCCAATCGTGACCCGGCGGCGCGCAGGCCCGCCGCGCTGGCACGTTCCCGCAGCTCACACGCCCGCGCAGGACGGACCGGTGGGAACCGTTCCAAAGGCCGCCACCACCAGCGCGACGCCGGCGAGGAACGGCACCGCCAGCGCCAGGCCCTGGAACAGCCGCCGGTTGGCGGCCGCTCCGCCAGCGAACCCGCGGCCGGTCAGGCCGCCGAACCGCGCCGGCAGGACCTCCAGCAGGCCCATGGCCAGCAGGCCGGCCAGGAAGCCGCCGATGTGGGCGACGTTGTCGACGTTCGCGACCCGCGCCCCGATGAACAGGTTGAGCGCCAGCACCAAGAGGAGATTTTGGAGGGCGCCGCGCCCGCCGACGTCGCGGCGGCGCCAGAAGAACGCCACCAGCGCGCCGAGCAGCCCGAAGATCGCGCCGGAGGCGCCCACGCCGAGCTGGGTGTGGCTGATCAGCAGGCTGGCGCCGGAGGCGGCGAAACCGCAGCCGACGTACAGCGCCAGGAAGCGGACCCTGCCGAGCAGCGCCTCCAGCGTCGGCCCGAAGATGAACAGCGCGTAGCTGTTGAACGCCCAGTGGATGATGCCGGCGTGCAGCACCATCACGGTCAGCAGCCGCCAGTACTGGCCGTCCTCGATGACCGCTGGCGCGTTCAGCGCGCCGAGCCGGCAGAGCGCGCGGCTGGACGGCTCGATCAGCCCGCCGACGCCGTTGCCGCTGAGGGCGACCTCGACCAGCAGCAGGACGGTGTTGATCGCCAGCAGCGACCAGGTCACCACCGGCGCCCCGCGGCCGGCCACGCGGCGACGGCGTGGCCGGTCGTGGGCGTCGTCGGGGCACATCTGGCCGACCGCCGCCGGCACCGCGCACTCGCCGCAGATCGGCCGGCCGCAACGCGAGCAGCGCAGGCCGGTGACGCGATCCGGGTGGCGGTAGCAGGTCGCCGTCGGCTGGTCGCCGACCGCCGGCTGGTCGTCCATGCGCGGGTCCATACCCAAGATGGTCGCCGATCCGGCGCGCTAGCGTGCGAGGAAGCCCGGGATCGCCGGGATTCGCAGCTCCGGCGGCGCCGGCAGGTCGGCGCCCTGGCGGACCGCGTCGATGCTCTGCACCAGGTGCGCGGCGATCGCGTCCCACGACAGCGGCGCCACCGCCGCCTGGCGCAGCAAGCGGCGCCGGTCGCGGTCGCGCTTGAGGGCGCCCTGGATCGCGCGGGAGAACTCCGACGGGTCGCGCGCGATCCACACCAGCCGGCGCAGCTCCTCCGCCCCGGCGACCGCGGTGGTGACCACCGGCAGGCCGGCGGCGAGGTAGCCGAACAGCTTCTCCGGCACCACCGCGCGGGTGGTCGGCGAGACCTGGTGCGGCGCGATCGCCACGTCCGCGGCGGCAAGGTAGTCAGGCAGCAGCCGGTAGGGGCGCGGCCCGATCACGTGGATGTTGCGCGATCCGCTCACCAGCGGCGCCAGGAACTCGGCCGCCGGGCCGACGAACACGAAGCTCGCGTCGGTGAGCCGCTCGGCCGTCCCGCGGATGAGGCCGACGTTGAGGTAGGCGCGCATCGAGCCGGCGTAGATGATCAGCGGGCGGGGCAGGTCGGCCAGCTCGAGCGCGGGGGTGCCGGTGGCCAGCGCCTGGTCTGCGCCGATCGGCTGCAGCACCGTCCGCGGGTTGAGCGCCTTGAACTCGTCGACCAGCTCCTTGGTGCCGGCCCAGACGAGCTCGGCCCCGGGGATCTCGTTCTTGTAGACGTCCTGGAGCGCCTCGCGCTCCTCGGACTCGGGCGGGTGGCTGGCGCGGGCGTCGCGGCGGATCATCGCCACCCGGGTCACGCCGCGGCCGCCGAGCCGCCTGGCGAGGTCGTTGCCGAACGGCTCGACCAGCGACTGGAGCAGCACCAGCGGCTGCGAGAAGGCGTGCTCGCGCTCGAGGAACTCGACCGTGCGGTCGAGCGCCGCGTCCGGCTGGTCGGGCGTGTCGGCCGGGGTGAACAGCCGCACGCCGTCGTCCTCGACGCCCTGGAAGCGGCGCAGCTGCCCCTCCACGTCCTGCTCCCAGCGCGGGTCGCGGAAGCGCTGGCGCATCTCGGCCGGGTCGACCGGCGGCTGCACGTGGAACACCCGCTCGATCCGCGGATGGCGGGCGAGCGCGCGGCAGAGCAGCTCGTCGCCCCGCCCGTACAAGCCCCAGTCGTCCGATGCCCAGGTCTTCAGGACGTTGTAGGCGGCCGGCTCGCGCCCTTCCTCGCTGCTCAACTGGTCCTCCCGCTGCACGCCGCTTCGATCGTCGAGGGTCGGTCCGCCGAATCCTACCGGGGCGACCCGCATACCGACTCCCCAGCGTCGCCGTGGGTTACCGCCGGCGGCCGGATCCGCAAACGCGGGTACCCTGCCAGCATGACCACGGCTGCCGCCCGGCCGGGACCGCCAACGCCGGCCCTGCCCCGCTACGGCGAGGCGTCACTCGCCGATCTCGTGCCCTCCCTGCTGGCCGCGCTGGACGTGCCGGGCATGGCCAACCCGCTCGGCGTCGAGCCGCTGCGCCGCGTCTGCCTATTGGTGGTCGACGGGCTCGGCTGGGAGGCGCTGCTGGAGGCGCGCGGCTGGGCGCCGACCCTGGCCGCCGCCAGCGAGCGTGGCCGGCCGCTGACCACCGGCTTCCCCTCGACCACCGCGGCGAGCCTGTGCTCCATCGGCACTGGCCGGCCTCCCGGCGAGCACGGCCTGGTCGGCTACACCATCGCGCTGCCGGGCATGGAGCGCGCCTTCAACTGCCTGCGCTGGGCGCCCTACGGCATGGGCGCCACCAAGGACCTGCGCGACCGGGTGGTGCCGGAGCAGCTCCAGCCGCTGGAGACCGCCTTCGAGCGCGCCGCCCGCGACGACGTCGCGGTGCACCTGGTGGGCCAGCGGGAGTTCGCCAAGTCCGGCTTCACCCGCGCGGCGCTGCGGGGCGGCGACTACCACGGCGTCCACTCCGTCGGGGACCTGGTCGCCACGGCCGTGCGGGCGCTCGGGGAGGGCCGGCGCAGCTTCGTCTACGCCTACGACCCGACGCTGGACCGCACCGGCCACGTGCGCGGGGTAGGCAGCCTGGCCTGGCGGCTGCAGCTGGCGCACGTCGACCTGCTGGTCCGCCAGCTGCTGGAGCGCCTGCCGCGGGACGCGGCGCTGGTGGTGACCGGCGACCACGGCATGGTGGACCTGCGGGCCGAGCAGCGCCTCGACCTGGCCGACGAGCCCGAGCTGGCCACCGGGGTGCGGCTGCTCGCCGGCGAGGCGCGCGCCCGGCACGTCTACGCCAGGACGGGCGCGGCCGGCGACGTGCTGGCCACCTGGCGGGCGCTGCTGGGCGACGCGATGTGGGTGCTGCCAGGCGAGCAGGCGGTCGAGGCCGGCTGGTTCGGTCCCAGGCTGGCCGACCACGTGCGGCCGCGGATCGGCGACGTGGTGGCAGCCGCGTTCGGTCCCATCGGGGTGGTGCAGCGGGAGATCGACCCGACCCAGGCCCAGCTCACCGGCCACCACGGCTCGCTCACCAGCGCCGAGCTGCTGGTCCCCTTCCTGGAGCTGCGCGGCTGACGGCGGGCAGCGGAAGGCGGGAGCTGACGGCGCCGCGTACGGCATCGCGGCGCCGCTGAGGCATGGGTGGTCCCAGCCTGGCAGTGGCATCGAGGTCCTCTTGGAGGAAGCAGCCGGGGCGCAGGGACCGGATCAGTGGCCGGCGGGCATCGAAAGGTTGCGCGGCAGGGCCGCCAGCACGAGCAGCGGCGGCAGCCACGGGAGCATGGCGCGCAGCAGGCGCGGACCGGCCCGCCGCGGCGTTGGCGACGCTGCCCGGGCATGGTCGGAATCCGCCCGTCTACCGGCTGATCGCCTGAGCGAACGCGGTGATGAAGTTCCGCACCGTGGGCGCGAAGGTCGACTGGGCCAGCAGGAATCCCCACGCCCCACAGAGCATGAACTCGACGATCGTGAGCCCGTCGCCCTTGTGGCGGAAGCGGAGCATCACCAGGATGATGACCGTCAGGAGGAACAGGAGGGAGAAGGCGACTCTCATTCGGCTCACTTCCTTTCCGCGAGTACAGATGCCCCTGACACCTCGGTCGTCGTGGGCTCTGGCGCCCGGCGGCGAGCGCACGGCAGGCAGCAGGTCGAAACGGCGGCCGGTCACGTCAGCGGCCCGTCCGGCCACTGCCGGTGCAGGCCCCGGCGGCAGCCTGGCACGGCGGCCACCCACAACGGGCCGCCAAGATTAACCCGCGACGGCTTCCATGCGCTTGCGACAAGAAAAGCTTGCCCGGCACCTGGGGCTCCCACAGTCGGAATGCGCCCCGACGAGACTGCTTCGTCGGGACGGAATGCTCGTCTGAAGCTCTCCCCCGGAGTCTGACATGATCGTTATGGAAAAGTGAGCACCCTCGGTCGAGAGTCTAGGAGCAAACCAGGACGTAGTCAATGAACAAGTCATCCGCGTGATTCCTAGCGAACCACTATCACGAACTGGCTGGTGTGACAACGCCGGCCAGCAGCTCCACCAGCCGGTCAGAATGCGCGCTGCTGTCATCGATCCCGCGGTTTGACCGGCCGCCCGGTCAGGCTTCCAGGTCGGAAGGGCGAAGGCGAGTTGTGTTTCGCGTGGCGAGAAGCGCCGCCTGCCGCCGTTTCTGCCGGCCTCCGCGGGAATGACCGTTCCGTCCACCTGCGCCATCCGCTGGGTTTTTTCACTCAAGAATATGCGGTTCAGCGCGCCTGAATAGGCTCAGCGAATTCGTCCGGGCCGGCCCACAGCAGGGCCCCGGAGATCCCTACAGCAATCTACTGATCTCGCTTCTGGGAAATTGTGCTCAGGCGCTTTTGGGAGCGACCATGGTCCCCCCTTGCCGAATCGGGGGATCGTCCCAGGAGGTCCGACGGGATGTTCGAGAGCCTGCGTCCGCAACGCGGCGCTTCGCAACCGACCGAGGAACCCGGCCAACCCGCACCCGCCCACCGGACGCCCCGCTACCTACTCGAGCTCGCCTTCGCCGTCGGCGCCGTGGTGATCGCCATCGCCTGGCTGCTGATGCGAGCCGTGTCCGAGCCGGCCGGCGCCAGCTTCGCCAGCCACGTCGTGCAGCCCTTCGTGCTGCTGGGCCTGGTGGTCTTCGCGGCCCGCGCGCTGCTGCGCCAGCGGCTGCGCTGGTGCCGCTCCTGCCGGCGCTGGAAGGCGATGGAGTGGCGGGGCGAGCGGGTGCTGCACCGCCGGCCGGTCACGCAGACGCGCAGGACCTTCACCGAGAGCTACAACGTCCGCGGGCAGAAGACCGGCACCTCGCGGCAGCGAACCACCTTGCGGGCGGTGCGCGAGACCGTCGACGTCGACCAGGTGTGCCGCCACTGCGGCGCGACGCGGTCGGTCCGCGAGACGCGCGAACGGTAGGCGGCAGGCGCGAGCGAGCCGGCCGAGCACGGTGGCGGCCGTCGCCAGCGACAGCAGCGAGAGCAGGCAGCCGCCCGTCCCCACGGGCGCGCCGGGCGGCGCCTCGTCGAGGTAGTTCTCGTCCTCCTGCCAGTCAGGGATCCCGTTGTCGTCCCTGTCCCTGTTGCTGTCCCGGTACATCGCTCCCCCGCCTCGAGCGATCGGCGGCCCACATCCTGGACACATCCGGCCATCAAGGGCAAGCACCAGCTGAAGCGGTCGTTCCCGCCGCAAGGCGCGGCAATCCCCGCGCTCGTGCCATTTGACGCCATGGCCGGCGCCGTGCGAAACAGCCAAGGTGCTTGACGAGACGACCTCTCCTCTCCGGCCGGGCGACCCGGAGGCGCTCGGCCGCTACCGCGTGGTCTCCCGGCTCGGCAGCGGCGGCATGGGCACCGTCTATCTCGCGCGCACGCCGGACGGCCACCGGGTGGCCATCAAGGTGATCCGCCCGGAGCTGGCCCAGGATCCCGCCTTCCGGGCGCGCTTCGCGGCCGAGGTCGACGCCGCCCGCAGGGTCACCGCCTCGTGCACGGCGCGGGTGCTGGACGCCGAGCCCTCGGCGCCGCTGCCGTGGTTCGTCACGGAGTACGTCGAGGGCGTGCCGCTCGACCGGCTGGTGACCAGGGACGGGCCGCTGCCGACCTCCAGCGTCGAGGGGCTCGCGGTCGGCGTGGCCGCCGCGCTCACCGCCATCCACGCGGCCGGGCTGGTGCACCGCGACCTCAAGCCCGGCAACGTGCTGGTGTCGCCGTTCGGGCCCAAGGTGATCGACTTCGGCATCGCCAGGGCGATGGACGCCGCCGGCTCGCTGACGATGAACGGCGTGGTGCTCGGCACGCCCGGCTGGATGGCGCCGGAGCAGCTCGCCGGCGGGCCGGCGAGCCCGGCCGCCGACGTGTTCGCCTGGGGCTGCCTGATCGCCTTCGCCGCCAGCGGCCGCCCGCCGTTCGGCGCCGGCCCGCCCCAGGTGGTGGCGCAGCGGGTGGCCTGGCAGCGCCCGGACCTGGTGGGCGTGCCCGAGTCGCTGCGCCAGCTGGTGCTCGCGGCGACCGATCGCGATCCCGCCAAGCGGCCGCCGGCGCGCCGCCTGCTGCTGACCCTGCTGGGCGACCGGGCCGCGGCCGACCCGCAGGCCGCCGCGACCCAGGTCGTGCAGCGCACCTGGGTCGCGCCGACCCCCGGCTGGGGACCGCCGCCACGCGAGCGGCGGGCGACCG